>JAKARZ010000056.1 GCA_021828405.1 Bacillota bacterium | reverse complement strand
TGCCCAATGGGGCGGCGGCGAAGGCGGGACTCCACCGGGCCATTTTAACGTCGGCATGGGGCGAGGTGGTGCGGTGCACCACCTACAAAGCGCTCCGGCGCCACAAACTGGTGATCTTGGTGCCGCCTGCGGCCACCAACACTCGGAGAATCGGCTGAGTCAAGCCGACTTTCTCTGTCAAGACTGCGGACACGCGGACCATGCGGACCACAATGCCGCGTGCGTCATCGCACAGCGGGGGATTGCGAAACTCTTGTCGGGAGACCCGCTCACGACGCCCCAAAAGTCGGTGCGGGTGTTTCGGACACTAGGGCCGGAACGGTCCGAAGTCACGCCTGGGGAGATTGCACAAGACGCCAGGGGCCAACAGCCTGTGGTGCAGCGGTCGGGGAGCCAGGAAACGAAGGGACCCATCCCGGAAACCCCCGCCTGAGCCGTTCGGCTAGGCGGCGGGAGAGTTCATGTGCTGGCATATCGGTAGGGGGTTGGTGGGCCGTGCCTTGCGCCATCCCGACGCGGCGGCGCGCCGGCTCGCGAGCAGGCATCAGGAGCCACGCCAGCGAGACCACGGCCGCTCTGGGCGCTGCGCGAGCCTCAACAGTCTCGTCCTCGGGCGCGACCATCGAGAGAGGCCATCGCCCCCCCACCTACGTCTGGTCACGCCAGCGCTATTGTGCCATGAGGTCGCTAGGGGCCAGACCGCCCAGCGAGCGATCGATCCCGTTGCCGCCCTGCGGATGCTGGATGCGCCGGCCCGGCAGCTGGCCATGGCTCACGATGTTCCCGTCATGCCGGGACCGGTGCAACGCTCCCCCTTTACGCCGCGTACGCTGCTGGCCCCCGAGTCCCTTGACGCGAGTGTCCCTATTGGCGCCATCATGAGGCCAGAAGACAAGCAAGGAGGAGCACTGTGCCCAACCAGACCGGCGGTGACGAGGCCGCCTTTCTTGCCGCGTTTCGTGAGTGGCCACCCATCGAACAGGCGTGGCGATGGACCTCAGAGGGCGCTGACTCCCGCCCGACCCTGCCGCTGGTGGCGTCGGTGCGGGCGTGGTCGCGCTGCGGCATGGCGTCGACCCATCGCCGCTACCAGTCGCCCATTGTTGCCCAGCACGTGCGGCGGCTTCTGACCCATGTGTTCACGGCGTCCGAGGTCGCGGACCTGTCGGAGGGGGAGGCCGCGGCCCGCGCGGCTCGGGGGTTGGCGCAGATGCGCGCCGATGCGGACTGCCTGGACCGGCAGTGGGAGGACCAGTGGCTCCCGGAGATTCGGGCCCGGATGGCAGACGCCCTCTCCATGGACCCCTCCGGCGCGGGCCCGGCGGCAATCGCGCGCCTGTGGGCCCAGTTGGATGAGACAGCCCGGCGCCTGTGGTCGATTCACTTCGATATCGTCATGCCGGCCCACTTCGCGCTCCGCGAGCTGGACCAACTGGTGCGCCAGCACTTTGGCAACGATCCCGTGCACTCGGCGCGGGCGCTGACGGCGGGCGAGACGTCGTGGACCACCCGGACGTCCGAGGCCCTGGATGAACTGGTGGCCCAGGCGCGGACCGGAGGGTCCGCGGTGATGGACGCGCTGGCCGATGCCAGCCCACAGGCGGCACTCGCCGCGACGGACACTGGGCGGCTGTTTCAGCAGGCGGTGGCGGCTTTTGTGGCCGAGTACGGCAAAAAGCTCACGGGCGGGCTGACCGACCCGTCGTGGATCGAAGACGCCTCCCCGGTGCTGGCCATGGTCCGCGCCGCGGCGGCGGGGTTGCCGCCAGTGGACCGGGAGAGCATTCGGGCAGAGCGCGGCCGGGTGGAGGCGGAGGTGCTCGCGGGGCAACCGCCCGCGGTGCGCGACGCGCTGGCCGCGGGCATGCGGCGCGGGCGCCAGGCCGCTCGGCTGTTGGAAGACCATAATTTTTGGATCGATCAGCAGATCCCGTATGCCGCCCGGCGACTCGCATTGCTGACGGGCGCGCGGCTTCATGCGTTGGGTCTGGTGGCCGACCCCCAGGACATTTGGTATTTGGACATTCCCTCGCTCGTGGACATGGGCATCGGGGAGGGGCTGGCCGCGCAGGTGTCGCGCGAGCGCGACGCCATGGCCGCCGGGGCGAAGTTGTCGCCACCCCGGGCGCTGGGGGGGGCGGCCTCGCGGTTGCCCGCCCACCCGATGACCGACCGAGAGGCCAGCGCGCCCACCCCGGACGACACGGGCGCGCTGGTCACCGGCCAGCCCGGCAGCCGCGGCGTGGTGGTTGGCCCGGTGCGCGTGGTGCGCACGCTGGCCGAGGCACCAACGCTGCGGCCGGGCGAAATTCTGGTGACCGGCAGCACGTCGCCGTCGTGGGTGCCCTGGTACCGGCTCGCCGCGGCCGTGGTGACAGACGCGGGCGGCGCGCTGGCGCACGCGGCCATCGTGGCCCGGGAGATGGGGATCCCGGCCGTGGTTGGGACGCGCACCGCGACCAGCCGGCTCACAACCGGCATGACCGTGGAGGTGGATGGCACGCAGGGCCGCGTGCGGCTGGTTGATGTTGGCGCAGACGCGGGCTGACGCGCGGACGGGATTGTACCCAAGGCCAATGCCGCGGCGGCTGTCCGCGGTGCACGCTGACCGGGGAGCGTGAGCGATGGCAGAAAAGCAGGAACCGGGGAGGGCCGCCATCCAGGCGGGCGCCCTTGAGGTGGCGGGATTAGCCAAGGTGTTCAAGACCCGCACCGGCGTCATCCCCGCCGTGCGCGACGTGTCCTTTCGCGTGGCGCCGGGCGAAGTACTGGCGTTTTTGGGGCCCAACGGGGCGGGCAAAACCACGACCATCAAGATGACCGCCGGACTGGTGCGGCCCGACGCGGGGGACGTGCGGGTTGGGGGGGTGTCGCTGTTTGCCCGCCACGACGCGGTGACGGCCCAGATCGGGGCGGTGCTGGAAGGCAGCCGCAATCTCTACTGGCGGCTGACCGTGCGCGAAAATCTGGAGTATTGGGGGACGATGCGCCGCCTGTCGATCCGTACGGCCCGTGAGCGCGCGGGCGAGCTGCTGGAGCTGGTGGGCCTCGCGGATCGGGCGCGCAACACCGTGCAGACGCTGTCGCGCGGCATGCAGCAGAAAGTCGCGCTGTGCCAAGCGCTCATGCACCGGCCGCATGTGCTGCTGCTGGACGAGCCGACGCTGGGCCTGGACTTCGACTCGGCCGAAGGCATCAAGCGGGTGGTGCGCCAACTGGCCCAGGAGGGGACCGCGGTGCTGCTGACCACCCACCAATTGGATGTGGCGCAGGAGCTGTCGGACCGGGTGGCCATGATTCGGAGAGGACAACTGGTTCTCGAAGGCGCCACGGCGGACGTGCTGGCTCGCTACTCCGAGCCGGTGGCGACCGTCGTGGCGGCGTTCCCATGGCCGACCGGCATGGCGACGCGGCTTGCGGGGCTGCCGGCCGCCGTGACCGGCGAGGACAGCCTCCGGGTGGACCTGGCCAACGACCGGGGCGAGACCCTGTACCAGGTGCTGGAGCGGCTGAATCCCCACCCGCTGCTGAGAATTGAGCGGCACCAGGCGGACTTGGCGCAGGTGTTTCAGGAAGTGATGGGCGAGGCTCACGGGGTCGAGCCCGCGCCGGCCGAGGCGAGTCCGGTGGCGGCCCGGGAAGGAGCGGCAACGTCATGACGGGCCTCATGGTTGCCGAGTGGCGCCGCATGGTTGTGGAAGCGGTGCGCTATCCCCTGGATACGATTTCGTTCATGGTGACGCTGTTCATGCTGTTTGTGGGGATGTTCTACGGTGCACGCTACATCACCCAGTCGCCGGTGGGCGGGGGGCGGCTGGACACCGTGGTGCTGGGCTACGCGGTCTGGATGCTGATGATGACCGCCACCAGCGATATGGGCTGGCAGATTCAAAACGAAGCCCAGACCGGCACGCTGGAGCAGGTCATGCTGGTGCCGTGGTCCAGCCGCCTGGTGTTCTTGGTGCGCGGCGTGATGGCGATCGTGGCGTTTCTGGTGCCGTGTGCCGTGATTATCCTCGCGCTGCTGGCCATCACCCACGCCCACTTCGTCTGGACGCCGGTAGCGCTGGTGCCGATGGCGTTGGTGATGGCCACCGCCTGGGGGCTGGGCCTGCTGGTCGCGAGCCTGGGCCTGCTCATCAAGCGGGTAGGCCAGATGATGCAGATCGTCCAGTTCTTGCTGCTGTTTGTGATCATTGCGCCGGTCGCCGTGCTGCCGGGCATCGGGTGGCACGTTGCTGCCATGCTGGTGCCGCTCACCGCGCAGGTGACGCTCCTGCGGGATTTGCTGCACGGCGTGCCGGTCACCCACTGGGTGTGGGCGGAGGCGGCGGTGAACTTCGCGGTGACGATGGCGGCGGGGCTGTGGTTGTTTGGCGGAGCGGACCGCCTGGCCCGGCGCCGCGGCATCCTGGGACACTACTGATCCGCGGCGCCGAGGATTGGCCGGAGGGACAATGCCCCGGGCCCCGGGCGCGCCTAGACTCTGGGCAGCCTCGGCCCAAGGGAAGTCGTGCACAGTGACTGCGGGACATCGGCGAGTTGGTTGGGGACTGGGAGACGGGAAGGAGTTTCAGATCGTGGCAAGCCAAAATTGGCGTGGCGAAGGGTTCAAGCGCCACCCGTGGCGCTGGGAGATCCCCAACGTGGCGGTGGCGGCCCTGCTCCTGGTGTGGGGGGCGTCGCTGGCGCTCCAAGGTCTTGGGCTTGGCGCCACGGTGGAGGCGGAGTGGCTGAGCCGCTACTGGCCGGTGCCATTCCTGGCCCTCGGGATCGTGGGAATGGTTCCTCGGCGCCTTCTGGGGGTGGGGCGGAGCTTCTACGCCGTCATGGCGGGGGTGAGCCTCCTGCTGCTGGCCCGCAGTGTTTCGGTGCCGGGCGTCAACGTGGGTGACCTGGTGTGGGCCGCCTTGGTCGTGGGGGCCGGCGCATGGCTGGTGGCACGGCGCCGGTGGTGGCGGTGGTGAGCCGCCGCGGGGGCTCCTGGTCCATGGGCGGCGACCGCCTCGTCACCTGGACCATTGGGCTCATCCTGGTGGCGTGGGGCGCGACGCTGGCCGTGAGTGGGTTGGGGCTCTCCCACCAGCCGGTGGGCCACCTGATCGACGTGTACTGGCCGCTGCCGTTCATGGTGCTGGGGTTGGTGGGCATCGTGAACCGGCTGGTGGGGCGCGGGGACGCTTTTGTTCCGGTGGCCGTCCTGGTGGCGGCCTCGGCGATCATGGCGGGCCACCTGCATATTGGGCACATCAACGGATGGACGCTGGTGTGGGCCGGCGGGATCCTGTTCATCGGGCTTGAGATCTTGGCCCCCAGCATCGGCCGCCGCCGGCGCTGGAGCGGCCGGTGGAGCGTGGGGGACCACCACATCGGGCCCCATATCACCATCGAGTCCGACCGGCCCCGGACGCGGGGCGGGGGGACGCAGCACCACGTGAACCACGCCGTCGGCGACCTGCGTCTCGACCTGTCGGAAGTGCGGCTGCCGCCCGGGGAAAGCACCTGGTACGTGTCCGCCCTGATTGGCGAGATCACGGTGCTGGTACCCGAGGGCCTGGCGGTGGATGTCGAGGCGCAGGTCCGGGTGGGCGACATCCGCCTGTTCCATCAGCGGGCCGACGGGGTTGCCCGCAACATGGTGTTCACAAGCCCCGGCTATGCCGAGGCCGACCAGAAGGTGAACATTCGCGCCAGTGTGCTGGTTGGCGAAATCACCGTGCGGCGGTTTTAACGTGGCGGTAAAAAGTCCCGGCGCCCCCTCCCCGGATGCGGGGGGCGGCACCGGCTTGTCGGTGGCGGTGTCGGTGCTGGGCATCGACTGGGAAATTGCCGGCTTCGGCGCCATCATTGGCGCCGTGGCCGCAGCGGTGGCCGGCCTCCTGGCGCGGGAGGCACCGGTGCAATTGGTGCTGCCGGTGGCGGTGGGCGCCGCCACCGGCGGCGTGGTCGGGTTCTGGCTCGCGCGGCCCTTGAAGCGCGATCTTTCGGATCTGAACACGTACGCCGCCCTCTTGGCGCGCGGCCAGCTGCACGCCGAGGCTCCGGCCGGAGACGGCGGGGGGGAATTCAAATACCTCATGCGCCAGTTGCGGGTCATGGCGGCGTCGCTGGTCGCGCAGGTGGAGGCGCTCCGCCGCTTGGCGGACGACCGTGTGCGCCTGGCCGAGCGAGCCGAGCGCCTCTCGGTCGTCGAAGAGCGCCAGCGCCTCGCGCGGGAGCTGCACGACACCGTGAGCCAGGAGCTATTTGCCATCGCGATGACGGTGGGCGCGGTCCGTCGGGCGCTGCCGGCGTCGGCGGGGGCGACCGAGCAATTGGCGCTGGTGGAGGACGGGGCCCGGCGCGCCCAGGCCACCATGCGCGGCCTGATTCGGGCGCTCCGTCCGGTGGAGCTCGGCAGCCAAAGTTTGACGGCCGCGCTGTCGGCCGTCCTGGCCGATGTGGAGGCCCGGCAGAGCGTCGGCGTGCACGCGGACTTGGCGGAGGAAGAATTGGCCGCGCTGTCGCCGGCGGTGGAGGATGCCCTGTTTCGGATTGCCCAGGAGGCGATCTCGAACGCCGTGCGCCACGGGGACCCGGCCAACCTCTGGGTGGCCCTCACCCAGCATCAGGGGGGCGTCGTGCTGTCGGTGCGGGACGACGGGCGCGGATTCGACCGCGATGCGACGCCCGCGCACATCGGGCTCCGCACCATGCGCGAGCGGGCCGCCGAAGTGGGCGGCCAACTGGCGGTGCAGAGCGAGCCCAGCCAGGGTACGACGGTAATGGTTCGGGTGAAGGATCCGGACCGGGTCCCAGAGGCGGAGGATCCTTGGGAATCCGCCGGTCTTGGGGATACCGCCGGCAGGGGGGAACAGGAGGGAAACGTGTGAGCATTCGGGTGCTGGTGGTGGACGACCACGCGGTGGTGCGCCGGGGGCTGGCGGCGCTTTTGGCCACGGATCCGGAACTGGTGGTAGCCGGGGAAGCCGGCTCGGGCGAGGAGGCGGTGCGGCTGGCCGCGGCCGTCAATCCCGACGTGGTGCTCTTGGACCTCATGATGCCCGGCATGAACGGGGTGGCGGCGGCGCCCCGCATCAAGATGGCGGCTCCCGGCGCCGCCATCTTGGTACTCACCAGCTACACCGACGCCGACCTCATCGAACCGGCGCTCGCCGCCGGCGCCCTCGGGTATCTGCTGAAGACGGCCTCGACGGATGAGGTGCTCTCGGCCATCCGCCGCGTGGCCGCCGGCCGCCGGGTGATGGACCCGGCGGCCGAGGACGCTCTGGCCCAATATGCGGGGGTAGACTTGACGCTGCGCGAGCGGGAGGTGCTGAACCTGGTCGCGGATGGCTTGAGCAACGCCGAGATAGCCGAGCGGCTCACGATCACGGTGCGGACGGTCAAGGCGCACATCTCGAGCCTGCTGCAGAAGTTGGCGCTGGCGGACCGGACCCAACTGGCCATCTACGCGCTGCGCCAGCACGCCCGGCCCTCCTGATATGCACCGGCCCAATTGCTTAACTTGCGGCTCGCCGTGCTCCGGAAAGGCGACGGAAACCGGTCGCGCGGCGTCGCGGCGCTGATGAGGGATGGGGAGGCGTGCGCATAGGCGAGGCGCGGGAGCGGGTGCGGGCCGGCACCCCGTGCAACCATATGGGACAAGTCATCCGACATGCCTCGTGACCCCGCCTGGCCGCATTCTCCGCCTCCCCGTTGTCGGGGCGGCTCGCCCCGTCTACACTAAGAGGCATGAGCACACGCATTTTGGTATTGGGGCGCAACGCCCAGGTGGAGGCGGCCGCGCTTTCGGTGGCACGGCCCGATGTGGAGTTTTATCCGGTGGTGGATGTGGAGAAGGGACCCCTGCCCGACGCCGCGGACGCGGTGTTTGGCTGGGGCGTCCCGCCCGAACTGCTGGACCGAGTCGCGAACATCCGGTGGGTGCAGTGGTGGGCGGCCGGCGTCGAGCGCGCGCTGGCGCTGCCGCCGTCGGTGCTGCTGACCCGCATGGAGGACGTGTTTACCCCCGACATGGCGGAACACGTCTTGGGATGCTTGCTGGACTGGGTCAAGAACTTTGACCAGGCGCGTCGCCAGCAGGCAGAGCACGTGTGGGCGCGGTACGGCACCGCCAGCCTGCACGGCCAGGTGCTGGTGGTGGCCGGGGCGGGCCGCATTGGCGGCGGCATCGCGGAGCGCTTGCGGGCCCTGGGCGTGGTGGTGCGGCTCCTCGCACGCACCCACCGCACGCTCGCGGACGGCACCGTGGTGTACGGCACCGAGGAGAGCGAGCTGGCGCTCAGTGGGGCCAACGGCGTGGTGCTGATTCTCCCGCACACACCAGGCACGACCGGGTTCCTGAACGCGGCGCGGATCGGGTGGCTCGCGCCGGGGGCGGTGGTGGTGAACGTGGGGCGGGGATCGGCGGTCGACGAGGCGGCGCTGGTGGCCGCCCTGGCCTCGGGCCACCTTTCGCGGGCCTACCTTGACGTGGTGCGCGAAGAGCCGCTGGCGGCCGACTCGGTGCTCTGGGAGGCGCCCGGCATCCGGATCAGCCCGCACGTCTCGGGGCCCAATCGCCACGACGACGTGCTGACGTACTCGCTCGAGAACCTGGCCCGCTGGGAGCGCGGTGAGGAGCTCCGAGGCGCCGTGGACCGCCAGCGGGGGTACTGACCATGCAGGTGTTGGCCCTCATCGGGCCCAGTGGCACCGGCAAGAGCCACCATGCGTCGATGGTGGCGGCAGAGCACGGGATCGACGTCATCCTGGATGATGGCGTGCTGGTGCAGGACGGTCGCATCCTAGCGGGCCGGTCGGCGAAGCGCGAGCACACGCGGGTGGCCGCCGTGAAGCGGGCGGTGCTGGCGGATCCCGATCACGCCCGCGCCATCCGCAGGGCCCTGGCCGCCGTCAACCCTGGCCAGCTGCTGGTGATGGGGACGTCGCGCCACATGATCGACCGCATTCTCCAGGAGCTCAGGCTGGCCGACGCCGACGTCGCGGTGCTGACCATTGCGGACGTGTCGAGTGCGACAGACATCGCGCTGGCGCGCACCATTCGGCGCCAGCACGGCAAGCACGTCATCCCGGCGCCCACGCTGGAGGTCAAGAAAACCTTTTCCGGCTATCTCGTGGACCCATTGCAGTTCATCGTGCGCGGCCACGGGCCGCGGCAGTTGGTGGAAAAATCCGTCGTGCGGCCCACGTATTCCAGCTTGGGCCGCTTCTTCATCGCCGACACGGTCATCACCGCGCTCGCCGCCCATGCCGCAGCGAGGGTGCCCGGCGTGGCGCGCGTCTCCAAAACGCTTCTGACCAGCGACGAGGAGGGGGTGACCCTGCGCCTTGAGCTGTCCATGAGCGGGGGTGTACGGATCCCCGACGTGCTGCGGGCGGTGCAGTGCGAGGTGGCGGCCCAGGTTGAGCACCATACCGCCCTCAACGTGTTGGCCGTCGATGCGCTGGCGCGCAGATTGGTTGTGGGAGGGCGGGAAGTGCCGTGAGTGAGCCCACGGTGTTGGTGGTGGACGATGAGGCCGCGATCCTGGAGTTGGTGCGCTTCACGCTGGAAAGGGACGGCTACCGCCTGCTGGTGGCCGCCGACGGCTGGGAGGCACTCGAAACCGCGCGCCGCGAGCATCCCGACCTCGTCATTCTGGATGTCATGCTGCCCGGATTGACTGGCCTGGAGCTGTGTCGGGCGCTCCGGGCAGAAATGGACGTGGCCGTGATCATGCTGACGGCGCGCAAAGAAGAGTCGGACCGGGTGGCCGGGTTGGATCTGGGGGCGGATGACTACGTCACCAAGCCGTTTTCCCCGCGCGAGCTGGCGGCACGGGTGAAAGCCGTGCTGCGGCGCAGCGGCCGCCGGGACGACGCCGCGGTGCTCGCGGGGCCGGTGCGCAGCGGCTTGGTGCTCGACGCCGAGCGGCGGCGGGTGTGGCTGGACGGGGAAGAGGTTGAGCTGACGTACACGGAGTTTGAGTTGCTGAAAACGCTGTCGGGGACACCCGGGCGGGTGTTTTCGCGCGAGGATCTCCTGATGCGGGTGTGGGGCACGGATTTCCTGGGGGACAGCCGGACGGTGGACGTGCACATTCGCCACGTGCGGGAGAAGCTGCACGAAGACACCGCGCGGGCCCGGTACATTGAAACCGTGCGCGGGGTGGGCTACCGGTTTCGCGAAGCGTGATGCCTCCGCGCGGGGTGGACCACCTGATGCCGCTCGGGCTAGCGGCGGGAGGCGCGGCCGCCGTGGCGCTGCTGGTGCTGGGGGCCAATCCCGTGTGGGCCTGGGTGGTGGTGGTGCTGATGGTGCTGGCGGCGCTGCGCCACCTGGGCCGGGAGCGCGCCCGCGAGCGGGCCCGCGCCGACAGCGTGGCCCAATTGTACGAAACCGTGGACCGCTGGGCCGCCGGTCACCTGGACTCGCGCGTCTATCTGGATACCGACGATCCTCTGGATGCCATCGCGCATGGGATGAACCGCGTGGCCGAGGCGCTTGAGCAGCGAACCCGGGACCTGGTGCGCGACCGCGACCGGCTGGATGCGATTCTGGCCAACATGCAGGGTGGCTTCGTCATTTTCGACCGGGCGCTCTACGTAACCCTCATCAGCCGGCAGGCCGAGCAATTGTTCTTGGTGGCGCCCGGCGAGGCGCTGGGCCGGCATGTGCTGGAGGTGGTGCGGGCCACGGCTATTGAGAGCGCCCTGCAGCGCGCGACGCTGACCGGGGAGCCCGAATCGCTGGAGTGGGCGCCCAACCCCCGCGACGACCTTTT
>JAKARZ010000055.1 GCA_021828405.1 Bacillota bacterium | reverse complement strand
GCCGAGGCGGTGGCGCGCCTCACGCGCTACGGGCAGGCGGTTGGCTTGGCTTTTCAGATCACCGATGATATGTTAGATGTTACGGGCAATCAGCTCTTGATGGGGAAGGCGACGGGCCGCGACGCGCGACAGGGAAAAACCACTTTCGTGTCGTTGCACGGCATCGATGGGGCGCAGGTGATGGCCCGGCAGGAGTTGGCCGTTGCGCTGTCCCAGGTTGATGGTTCCTCTGCCGACGCCCTTCATGCCCTGGCTACCTTCGTGGTGGAGCGGGATCGCTAAGAGTCGCAGCGGCGGGAGGAGGCGGGCGCCATGACCAAGGGGCCAGACGTGGTGTCGGGCGAGGACGGACTGACGCAGTATGCATGGCTCGACCGGGTGGAAAGCCCGGCGGATTTTCGCAACTGGCCGGTGGAGGACCTGGAGCACCTGGCGGCCGACGTGCGGCGGGCGATCCTGCACACCACGTCCCGCACGGGTGGCCATGTCGGGGCCAGCCTGGGCGCCGTGGAAATTCTGCTGGCGCTGCACCGCGTGTTTGACACGCCCCGCGACCAGATCGTGATTGACATTGGCCACCAGGCGTATGGCCACAAACTCGTGACCGGGCGGCGCCAGGCTTTTGACCAGTTGCGGCAGCTTGGTGGCCCCAGCGGATTTTTGAAGCGTCATGAAAGTCCCTACGATGTGTGGGAGGCCGGGCACTCGTCCACGTCTCTGTCGGCAGCGCTGGGGATGGCGGTGGCGCGGGATTTGCACCATGAGTCGCACCACGTGGTGGCCATGATCGGCGACGGGGCGATGACGGCGGGGCTGGCGTGGGAGGCGCTCAACCAGATTGGCCACTTGCGCCGACGGATCGTCGTGGTCCTCAACGACAACTCGATGTCCATCGCGCCCAACGTGGGGGCGCTGTCCGCCTACCTCACGGATCTGCGTGTGCGTCCGTCCTACCGGCGCCTCAAGCAGGACGTCGAGATGTTGTTGAAAAGCCTGCCGGTGGTGGGCGGCCGATTGCGCAGCGCGGCGGAGCGCGTCAAAGACGGGCTGAAGCATCTGGTCCTTCCGCGCAACGTTTTCGAAGAGCTGGGGTTCTTGTACCTGGGTCCCCTGGACGGGCACGACCTGGGCCAACTGATTCCCACGCTTGAGCGGGCGGCCACGGTGGATGGTCCGGTGCTGTTGCATGTCATCACGCAGAAGGGCAAGGGGTTTCATCCGGCCGAGGCGGCGCCCGCCAAGTTTCACGGGCCGGGCCCGTTTGACGTGGTGTCGGGCCAGTTTGTGAAGAAGAGCCAGCCGCCCAGCTACAGCCAGGTGGTGGCCGACACCCTGATCACGATGGCGCACGAGAATCCGCAGGTGGTGGCCATCACGGCGGCTATGCCGGATTCCACCGGGGTGGACCGGTTCCAGGCGGTGTTTCCCGACCGGGCCTTTGATGTGGGTATCGCGGAGCAGCACGCCACGACGTTTGCGGCGGGCCTGGCTGCGGCGGGCATGCGCCCCGCCTTCCTGGTTTATGCCACATTTCTGCAGCGGGCCTACGACCAGGTGGTCCATGATGTGGCGCATCAGAATCTGCCGGTGGTGTTGGGCGTCGACCGGGCGGGGCTGGTGGGCGCGGACGGCGCCACCCACCAGGGGGTATATGACGTTACGTACCTCCGCGCCATTCCCAACATGGCGGTGGCGATGGGGAAGGACGAAGAGGACACGCGCCAGCTCCTGTACAGCGCCTTCCAGCAGCCGGGGCCGGTCGCCCTTCGCTATCCGCGCGGGGCGGGCCGGGGTGTGGCGCTCACGAATCCCTTGGTCGGGGTGCCCTGGGGCACGGGGGAGTGGCTCGTGCATGGAGAAGACGCGACCCTGGTTGGATTTGGCCCCATCGTGTACACGGCGCTGGCGGCCGCCGAGGAGCTGGGACGCCGGGGTTTCCGGGTCGGGGTGGTCAACGCGCGGTTTGCCAAGCCGCTCGATGAGGAACTCTTAAAGGGCGCCGCCCGCGAGAGCCGCCTCCTCGTCACGCTGGAGGAGCACGTGGCGACCGGCGGATTTGGCGCGGCGGTGTTGGAATGGGCGGAGCGTACAGAGGTCGCGACACCGGTTCGCATCCTGGCCCTGCCCGATGCATTTCTTGACCATGGCCCGGTGGAGCATTTTCTGGCGGTGCACGGCTTGACGCCGGAAGCGGTCTCCTCCCGGGTGGCGAGCTGGCTTCTGCCCGTGCGGCGCCGCGCTTAGGTGGAGCGGCCCGGAGAGCGGCTTGACCAGGCCGTGATGCGGCACGGCTGGTTTTCCAGTCGCTCGCGCGCCCAGGATGCAATCCGGAACGGCTTCGTGCAGGTGAATGGGCAGACCGTGCGGCGGCCCGGGGCGTGGGTTTCGGCGAAGAGCCGCGTCGAGCGCGATGGCGAATCGGTGCTGGCGGCGAGCCGCGGGGCGGGTAAGCTGGCCGCCGCGCTCGCCCGCTGGTCGGTGGCGTCGGCCGGGTGGCGCGTCGCCGACGTCGGAGCGTCCACCGGCGGGTTCACGGAGACATGGTTGCAGCATGGCGCCCGGCGCGTGTACGCCGTGGACGTGGGGCATCGGCAATTGCGCCCGTGGCTCGCGGATGATCCCCGGGTTGTCGTGCTGGATGGTGTCAATGCCCGCCACCTGACGGTGAGCCAATTGGCGGCGGCGCGGCAGGAGGGCCAGGTCGGCACCTGGGTGCCGCTGGATGCGGCCTCGATCGATGTATCGTTTATCAGTTTGGATCGGGTGCTGGCCCCGGTGGCTCGGACGCTCAAACCGGGTGGGCTGGTGCTGGCGCTGTTCAAACCCCAGTTCGAAGTGGGGCCGTCGCACGTGGGAAAAGGTGGCGTGGTCAAAGACAGGGAGGCGGTGGGCGGGGTGCTGCAGCGCTACCGCGATGCGGTGGCCGCCTGGGATTTGGCGTGGATGGACGTCATGCTGTGTCCGGTCGCGGGACGGGACGGGAATCGCGAGTTTTGGCTGCGCCTGCTACGCGGAGGGCACCGGCGGGGATCCGCCAGCGCCCTGGAGGACGTGGTGGCCGAGGCGTATGGCCGGCAAACCGGGGTGGGGCGGTGAGAGCCGTTGCCATCTGGCCCAACCCCGGGAAGGAACAGGTGCGGGGGCTTGTGCGCGACCTGTCGCGGTGGCTGGCGGCCCGCGGGGTGGCGGTGTGGTGCCCGCCCGAATTGGGCGCGTGGGCGGGGTTGGAGTCGGCGGTTCGGCCGGTGGAGGACTGGTCCGCGGCGGAATTCGTCGTGGTGCTGGGCGGAGACGGTACGCTGTTACGGGCGGCCAAGGAGCTGTCGGGGCAGGGCCGGCCCCTGCTGGGGGTCAACCTCGGCCACCTCGGGTTTCTCACCGAGGTGGAGGTGCCGGACGTGTACGCCGCTCTGGCGGAGTTTCTCGAGGGCCGCTACGTGCTCGACGAGCGCATGATGCTGGAGGCGGTTGTCCGGCGTCACGGCACAGAGGTGGCCAGGTTCCAGGCCTTGAACGACGTGGTGGTCACCAAGGGGCCCTTCGCCCGCCTGGTGGACTTGGAGGCGTATGTAGATGGGTCGTTTGTCACGACGTATCGCGGAGACGGGCTCATCCTCTCCACCCCCACCGGGTCGACCGCCTACTCGCTGTCGGCCGGCGGGCCGGTGGTCAACCCGAATCTGCGGGTGGTGCTGCTGACGCCCATCTGCCCGCACAGCTTTTTCGACCGGTCGGTGGTCATCGGGGACGGATCAACCGTCCACGTGCGCGTGCGCACAGAGCACCGGGATACGCTCCTGACTGTGGACGGCCAGGAGGGGTTCCAGCTCGAAGATGGCGATGAGGTGGCCGTGGAGCGGGCCATCGCGCCCGTGGCCCTCGTCCGGCGGCCGGGGTGGAACTTTTACCACGTGCTGCGCGGGTGGCAGAAGGGTCGCTCATGAGGAGTGACAGGTGATGGATGCCACGTGGATTCAGGAGCTCCTCATCGAGAATGTGGGGCTCATCCGGGAGGCGCAATTGGACCTGACGCCTCGGTTCAACGTGGTGACGGGGGAGTCGGGGGCCGGAAAGTCTCTCTTGGTGAGCGCACTCGACACCGGGTTGGGGTCGCGGGCCCAGGGTGACCAGGTGGGAGAGTTTGGCGAGCGGGCCCGCGTGCGCGTAGCCCTCGCGGTGCCGCCGGAGGACCCGGTGTGGACCGCGCTGGGTGCCTTGGGTATTGAGCCCGACGACCTTCTCCTGATCCAGCGGGAGTGGGGCCGCGATGGCCGAGGGGTGTTCCGGGTGCAGGGGCAGGTGGTGCCGATCGGAGCGGCGCGGGCCGCCCTGCGGGGCCTCGTCGACCTGTCAGGTCAGCATGAGCACCAGCAGATGGGGGAGCCGGGCTATGCGCGCACCTGGCTCGATGCGGGCGTGGAAGCCGCCCTCTTGGCGGACGTCGGGCGGACCTGGAGCGAGCGCGTGGCACTGATGCGCGAGCGCGATGCGCTCCGGGAGCAGGCGGGGAATCCCGCGGCCGTCCAGGAGTGGCGCGATGAGGTGGCCGCCCTGGAGGCGTTGGCCATCGACCCGCCGGCCGACGCCCTACTGGCGGAGCGCGTGGCGCGGGTTCACGCGGCCGCCCAGCTGGCGGCCGGGTACCAAGCCACGCTGGACCACGTTGAGGAGGCCCTTCGGGCACTTGCGTCCGCGGAGCGCACGCTTGGCGGGGTGGTGGAGTTGGACAAGCCGGCCGCGTCCGCGCTAGGCCTGCTGGGCGACGCGGCGGCCACCGCGGGCGAGGTGCGGCACGAGGTGTACCAACGGATGGCGGACGTGGACCAGGATGCGGGCGAGGTTTCGGCCTGGATGGAGCGCCTCGACCGGCTCGCCCGGGTACGCCGGCGCTACGACGCGGATTTGGAGGGGGTGCTCGCTATCCTGGCGCAGCGGCGGCGGGCGCTGGAGGCGGTGGACGACGCGGCCTTTCGCCTGTCCCGACTGGACGCGCAGATCGCGGAGGCCGGGGCCCGGTACCAGGTGGCCGCCGAACGCGTGACGGAGGCGCGCCGGCAGGCAGCGGCGCTGGCCGCCGAGGCGGTCTGCGCAGTGCTGCCCGAACTGGACCTCCCCGACGCCGTCTTCGTGATCGAGGTTGAGCCGGGGACACCGGGGCCGTACGGGGCGGATGCGGTGACCTGGCGCTTTTCGGCCAACCCCGGTTACGAGCCCCGGCCGGTGCACCGGGTCGCGTCCGGGGGCGAGCGGGCGCGCCTGCTCCTGGCGCTCAACGTCGTCCGCCGCACCGCCGGTCCGCTGGTGTTCGACGAAGTCGACCAAGGGCTGGGCGGGCATGCGGCGCAGCGGGTGGCGGCCGTCCTGCAGGAGCTGGGGTACCGCCAGCAGCTGGTGGTCGTGAGCCACCAGGCGGTGGTGGCGGCGCGCGCGGAGCGGCACTGGCGCATCGTCAAGCACCCGCGGGACGACGCCGGGTCGACGCTGGTGCCGCTGTCCCCGGGGGAGCGGGTGGAAGAAGTTGCGCGGATGTTGAGTGGGGCCATCACCCCGGTGGCGCTCCGACACGCCGAGGACTTGCTGATAACGACAGGAGGGGGCTCGGCTGGTTAGTCAATTGGCTCATGCGCTGCTGCATGAAAATCGGATGCTCGTGCTGGCGGTGGGCGCATCGCTGTCTGCGCAGCTCTTGAAGGTGCTGACCAACCTGGGGAGCACCGGCCGTTGGGACTGGAGCCGGGCATGGGGTGCGGGGGGCATGCCGAGCTCCCACTCTGCCATGGTCACCGCGCTGGCGACCGCGCTGGGATACGAGCACGGCTTTGATTCCGGGCTGTTTGCCATTGCGGCCGTGTTTGCGCTGATCGTCCTTTACGACGCCATGGGCATCCGCCGCGTGGTGGGCCAACACGGCCAGTTTCTCAATCGCCTGCAGAAGGAGGGCACTTTAAAGAGCGACCGCCCCGAACACCTGGCGGAGCTCGTGGGACACACGTTTTGGGAAGTACTTCTCGGCATGGTGTGGGGCGTGGTGGTTGTGGCGCTGCTTTATTGACAGCGCTGATGTGGGTCGCCGCCCCGCGATGACCGAGTTGCCGCGCGTCGGCCGCCTCGATTGGTGAATCGCTGGGATGGTCGGCAGCAGGATTTTGCATAGGGACCGCAATCCGACTCGGGGCCTCACGCCCGGGTTTTGTGATCGGCACGGCCGCCAATCCGTGTCAAGTTTCCCGGGCAACTTCGCAACCAGCCAAGGCACGTTAACCACGCGGGCCAAAGCGCTCGGCGGGGAGGTGCACAATGGCCAACGAACATGACGAGCATGAAAACCCTTGGCGGCGCGTTGGGCGAGTGGCCGTCGGCGTAGCGCTGGCTGCGGGGTTTGTGGCGCTGGCTGCCTCCGGTCCAGTGCGGGACGTCGCGACGATGCCCGGCCACCTTGAGGTGCCTGTGGCCGACCGCGTGGTGGTGCCGTGGGACCGCTGGCTTCCGGTCACGGTGGAGCCCGGGCCAGGGCTGTCGGTCCAGCGGGCCCCTCGGGGGCTCGCGGTGTCGGCGCGGCACGCCGGCCGCTACGGCGTTCAACTGAAGTGGTTTGGATGGCTTCCGTTCAAATGGGTGCCCGTGCGCGTGGTGCCGTCCGAGCGCGTGGTGCCCGGGGGGCAGTCCATCGGGATCCTCGTGCACACCCGCGGACTGATGGTGACTGGTTACCGTCCTCTACCCGGTCCGCACGGGGCTGTCGACCCGGCCGAAGCAGCGGGGGTGGACGTGGGGGACGTCATCATCGCGGTGAACGGGCACCCGGCGCGCAACGGAGCCATGCTGACCGAAGCGGTGCAGGCGGCCGGCCGGTTGGGCCGGGCGGTCGCCCTGACCGACCAGGGGGCGCGGCAGACGCTGGTGCGGATTGTGCACCCGCGGTACAATCCGGCCGCGCATCGGTATCAGGTCGGGATCGCGGTGCAGGACCGCACGTCCGGGGTGGGGACGCTGACGTTCTGGAACCCGCGCACCGGTGCCTATGCCGCCCTGGGGCACTCCATCAGCGACGGCCTCACGCGCCGCCCGGTCGGCATCGCGTCGGGGCGCGTGATGGCGGCGACCGTGGTTGGGCTGATGCCCAGCCAGCCCAACCGCGCGGGCCAGAAGGTGGGCGTCCTGGCCGGCCCGGAGATCGTGGATGGGACCGTGGCGTCCAACGGCCTATTTGGGCTCAGTGGCCGCCTGCTGCGCCCGCCGATGGTGGGAAGCTCCCACGCGATGCCGCTGGCGCTTCCTGATCAGGTTCATCCGGGCCCGGCACGCATACTGACCGTGGTGTCGGGCAACCGGCCGACCGCGTATCGCATTTGGATCGAGCGGGCCTATCCCCAAGCGGAGCCGGCCACCAAGGGCCTGCTGTTGCGCGTCACCGACCCGAGGCTGCTGCGACTGACCGGCGGGATTGTCCAGGGCATGAGCGGCAGCCCGATCCTTCAGGATGGCCGCGTGGTGGGCGCCGTGACCCACGTCTTGGTGAACCGGCCCGACTGGGGGTATGGGTGCTACGCCGAATGGATGCTGTCACCGCCGGCGCGGCGGTGACAGCATCCAGCCGCTCAGGTGGTACCGCTATAATGGGTCGGGCGGTGCGGCCGCACGGGAAGCGGAGGAGGGTGATGAGGTGACGTCTCCGGGGGAGTGGCTGGCTTATCTGAACGAAGCATTCATGCTGTCGAGCGGCCTGGCGGTCACAACCGGCTGGATCGTGATTCGCCGCCGACGAATGCGGTCCCACCGCGCGGCCATGCTGACCGCATCAGGGCTGGCGCTGGGCTTCTTTCTCTCGTATGTGACCAAGACGCTGTTCTACGGGGACACTGCCTTCGGGGGGCCGGTTCACCTGACGACCGCCTACCAGGTGTTTTTGCAGACGCAGACCCTGTTTGCGACGGGCGCCGCCATCATGGGCATCATCACCCTCCGCCGGGCGCTGGCCGGCCACTTTCCGTCCCACCGCCGGATTGCGCCGTGGACGGCCGTCGCCTGGTTTGTCACGGTTGTCTCGGGGCTCGGGGTGTTCAGCTTCCTGTACCTGGTGTTCCCCCCGGGGCCCACCACGATCAATCTGCTCAAGGTGTTTGGGATATGAGCCCAGAGCCAACCCAGGGTCGGCGGCTGGTTGCCCTTCGCCGCTGGACCGACGTTGCCACGGTGGGCCTCTTCATCGTGATTCTGATTGGATTTTTGGACACGTTTACGTTTTCCGCCGACGGCTGCGGCATCCAGTGGCCACTGTGCAACGGCGGGGTGACACCCGGGCCGGGTCTACAGTCCGAGGTGGAGTATTGGCACCGGGCGATCACCGGCTTGGTGGGCACGCTGGTGGTGGTGGTCGCAATTTGGGTGTGGCGCCGGTATCGGCATCCTCTGGAGGTGCGTGTGTTTGCCGCGGTCTGCGTGGTGTTTGTGGTGGTACAGGCGGCGCTGGGTGCCGCCGCGGTCTTTGCGCCCGAGTCGGCCGCGCTGCTGGCGACGCATTTTGGATTTGCGCTGCTCGCGTTTGCGGGAATCGGGCTCTTGGATGCCGTTCTGCGCCAGCGGGAGCGGGCCCAGACGGGCTGGGAGTTTCGGCAACGGAGCCTGCCACGTAATCTTACGCGCTACATCTGGCTCGTGTTGCTGTACACGCTGGCGTTGATATACTGGGGCACTTACGTCGCCCATCGCGGGGCGGGGGAGGCTTGTCAGGGATGGCCCCTGTGCAACGGACTGCTCTGGCCTGGATTTCATGGCCTGGAGACGCTGATTTTTGCCCATAGGCTCGGGGCGCTGGCCGATGGTGTACTGCTGGCAGGGCTCTTTTGGCTGGCCCAGAGGCAGCGGGCGGAGCGACCCGACGTTTGGCGAGCGGCCCAGGTGGCTCTCGGCCTGGTAGCCCTGCAGATCGCCAGCGGAGCCTACCTGATTCTCTCCCACCTGTCGCTGAACGCCGAGATGCTGCACGTGGCGCTGGTCACGATCTTGTTCCTCGACCTCGCCTACCTGGCCGTCCAGACCCTGCCCAGCCATCCACGCGCGGCCGAGGCGCCCGGAGCCATCCTGTGAGGGCGAGAGGCCGCAGCGGTCGGGAGCCCCTGCGCCTCAACTGGGTTAGCCTGTCTGCCTATCTGCTGGGGGTATTCATCGGGGCGCTGGACACGAGCGTACTGGGGCCCATCTTTCCCTTGCTGGAGCGGGCGTTTCATACGACGCTCGCGTGGACCGCCTGGACGGTCACGCTCTACACCGTGGCGTACGTTGCCTCCACGGTGCTGGCGGGAGGCCTGGGCGACCGCCTCGGCCACCGCCGGATGCTGGCGTATGGCATCGCGGCGTTTGGCGTGGCCTCGCTCCTGGCCGCCCTGTCCCCGTCGCTCCCCCAGTTCCTGGTGGCACGCTTGATTCAGGGAGCGGGCGCCGGGGCGGTGTACCCTAATGCGCAAGCCGCGGGGATGAAACATTTTCCGGAAAATCGCCGGGGGCTGGCGCTCGGCGTCTTCGGCGCGGTGTTCGGCGTCGCGAGCATCGTGGGACCGGTCGTAGGGGGGGCCATCGGGCAGTATCTGTCCTGGCCGTGGGTGTTTGCCATCAATGTGCCCCTGGCGCTGATCGTGCTGCGAATGATTCGCTGGGGCCAGGCGCCCGGCCCCACGCCTGCCGGGGCGGCTGTGCCCGACTGGGTCGGAGGGATCCTCTTCTCGTGTCTCCTGGTCGCGTTGCTGCTGACGGTGTCCGACGTAGGCCCGGTCCGCTATGGTCTCTTGGCTATCGCCCTCGTGCTGCTGGCCGCGTTTTGGGCGCGTCAGCGGCGCACCCGCACCCCCTTCCTAAATATGACCCCGCTGGCAAGTCGGTCGGGGTTGGCCCTCGTGGCCGGTGCGGCGGTGGTGGGGCTGGACCTTTCTGCGGCGGTGTTTGTCCCGACGCTCGTGCAGCGGTCGCTGGGGTTCTCTGTGCTGGCCTCTGGGCTGGCCGTGCTGCCCGCCGCCTTCACCGGGGCCGTGCTGGCCGGGGTGGGCGGCATCATGGTGGACCGGGTGGGGCCTCGGCGCGTTCTGGTGGCGGGACTGCTGCTCGCGACCGTGGGGGGCGTGCTCCTCGCGTGGCCACCACTTACCCTGGGGAGGTTTTTCGGCGCCATGGTGGCGCTCGGCGCTGGCACTGCCCTCACCATGGGGGCCCCGCTGAACCGCTTGGGCCTTCTACTGTACGCAAGCCACGAAGCCGGTCAGGCTCTTGGGCTCATGGCCGTCTTTCGGTCTCTTGGGCTCGCGATTGGGCCGGTCGTGCTGACGCTGGCGATGGCCGTCCACGGATTTTCGGGGTTGTTTGGCCTGATGGCCGCCGCCTCGCTTGTGGGTGTGATTTTGTTCTCGACAGTGGTCGACCCAACAGCCGCATCCGGGCGGCGTCCGCCAGCCACGTCGCCGTAGCGGCCGCAAAGACGGCTAAATCGAAGGATATTGTGTCGAACGGTGTCGAAAAAGCTGGTAAGTTTTGACGTATCGCTGGCAGGAGTTTTTTGGGCGCGGGCCGAAGGCTTTCCCGTCGGGTTCACCGATTATGACGGGGGGGTGCCGAGTGCCAACGCGAGTGCTGATAGCGGATGACAACCGGGAATTTTGCGACCTGTTGCGGGAAGCCATCGATGCGGAGGACGGGCTGGAGGTGGTGGGGGCGGTCCACCACGGAGTAGACTTGCTGGAGTTTCTGTCGGGCACCGCGGTGGATGTGGTGGTCTTGGATATTATCATGCCGCATCTCGACGGCATCGGAGTGTTGGAGCGCCTGGCGGACGTCGACCCGGTGGATCGGCCGCGGGTGCTGGTGCTCACCGCGTTTGGCCAGGAAACCATGACGCAGCGGGCGCTGGAGC
>JAKARZ010000013.1 GCA_021828405.1 Bacillota bacterium | reverse complement strand
AGGGCGGCTTCTAAGGTCTCGTTCTTGCCAACCTTGATCTCGGACAAAATCGCTCCCTCCCCTCCACCCGAACAGGGTCGGGATCAAAGAATGTGCTCCCCGGATTATACGGGCGCCGGGATCGAGCGTCAAACGCCCCTCGTCAAGGGGACCCAGGGCGGACGACACGCAGCCACCGGCGGCCTGGCGAGTTCGCCGCGGCCCACTTTATGGGTTTAGATGCCGGTCGTCCGCGGACGATGGTTTATCCTTGAGGCGGACGCCCCCAACGATTCCCTGAGCGGCCTGCGGTGAGTGCTGACACCGAGGTGCGGATGCGGCTTTGGAAGCTCCGCCCCTGGTTCCGCCGCGCGGGTACCGCCGCGCCGCCGTATTTCCCACGGGTGACGCACGGTTCGGCTCTCTTTCGGAATGGTCGAGCGGGGGAGAAGGAGTACCGGGATGTACAACTTAGTGGTCATCGGCGGTGGAGTGTGGGGCGTTTCCGCCGCGGCGGCGGCGGTGGGCCGCGGCGTAGCCTCGGTCCTTTTGTTGGAAGCGCGCGCCGGAGTGGGCTCCGAGGCGAGTGCCAAGGCTGGCGGCATCGTGACCGATCTGCTCTGGCACCCTGAGGACCAGGCCTGGGTGTCGGAGAGCCGGCGACTTTATGGCGCCGCCTGCCAAGCATCCAACGATCCCGCGATGGTGCAGCGGCTGGGCCTGATCACACTCGTGGATCCCTCGCGCAGCCGCCTCGCGCAGGCGACGGCGGCCGCGCTCCGGGATCGCAGCATCCCCGCAGAGCTTCTGACCCATGCGGACCTGGCGACCCGGTTTCCGGACCTAGCCGTGGTGCCCCCCGACGTGACGGCGCTGTGGCTGCCGCAGGACTGGCATGTGAATGCAACCGCCTACTGCCAGCAGACGGTGCGGGCGGCCCGCGCGTCTGGGCTCCAGGTGCGCACCGCCCATCGGGTCGTGAGGATTGCCGTGGAAGATCGCCGCGTCGTGATTCTGGGGCCCGGCGAACCCATAGCCGCTGAGCGAGTGCTGGTAGCAGCGGGGTCCTGGACCCGCAAGCTGGTACAGACCGCCGGATGTGACATTCCCCTGCGTCCGTACCGCGTGCAGTTGGCCTCCTTGGGAATGCCGGGCGGCCATCACTTTCCCATGGTGTGGGATTTGGCCACCGACATGTACCTGGTGCCGGACGGCCCGCGAGCGTTCTTGGCGGGAGACGGCACGCGCCTCGCCGAGCATGATCCTGATGCGTACCAGGAGAGTGGGGACGCCGGCTTCCACGAAGATCTCGCCCGCCGGGTCCCCGAGCTGGTTGCCGCGGGACGCGAAGCCCACGTGGTAACCTCCTGGGCCGGCGTCGTGGGGGCCACCCCAGACCGCCGCCCGCTGGTGGGACAGGTGGCCGACCGCTTGACCGTGGCCTGCGGGGACAATGGATTTGGCGTCATGCGGGGTCCCGCCATCGGCCGGCTGGCCAGCCAAATCGCGCTAGGAGAGGCGGACCGGCCACATCTCAGTCCCATGCGGGCCCCGGCCAACGACTTTCCCATTCGTCCCGGCTTCACCATCGAGGCATGACCGCTCGAGCCCGCACAGTCGCCGGGGCCGTCCGCTTCGGGGCGGGACCGCCAGCCGCCCCGGCGGGTTGAGTTCATCCATGCGGCGCAATTCGGCAGCCACCCCCGGTGGGACCGGCGAGCGATGTGCCGGGAGTGGCAGATTCGAAGCCACCGACATCCCGCCCGGCTGCGCTGCGCGATGTGGAGGTGTTTGCGACGGGACACGCTGGGGTCCCGAGGTGATTTCGGGGCTGCGCGAGAGCCTGGGTTGACGCGGCGCCTTGCGCCGCCAGTGCCGTTTCACGCGTTAAGAGAGGCATTCGGGAATATCGGTGACCATGGCGCGGCCTGGAAACCTCCGGGGCGGACGCTGGAATCGGGTGTGCCGCCCTCCATGGCCCTAAGGCCGAGCGCCCGCGGCCCGCCACGCACTCCAACCCCACCCGTCATTGATCCCGGGCACGATATCTGGCGATAGCGCTCCAGGGCGTCCTTCCACGCTGACGTGTCAGTTCGCGGCGCCACGGGATGGTATCCGCACGGTCAGCACCGAAACCGCCCCTCAGAAATGGTCCGCATTCAGCCGTTGCCATCGTGTCTGAACGTGCAGGAACTTTGGGGTTTAAAATGTTGTGGCGAGGCATGCGAAGAGCTAAGCTTGATTTGGTAGACACAGCGATCCGCCTGAGGTCTTTAGATCGGTCGGCAACGAGCGCGGGCCCGTCGGGCCGGAATAGGGGGATGGAGCGTGGATGGCGGGGGTGGTCGCACGCCAGCCCTGATGCGCAATGTGGCGCTGTACCGCGTGGCCTTTGGACTCATCTGGGCGATTGACGCGTTGTTCAAGTGGCGGCCAACGTTCATGAACACCTACCTTCAACAGATTGTGGCGGCCGGTCAAGGCCAGCCCTCGTGGATCGGATGGCTGTACACCACGGTCGAGCACGTGGTGGCAGTGGACCCCAAGGGATTCGCCATCCTGACCGCTGTGGTGGAAAGTGCAACCGCACTTGGCCTTATCCTGGGCTTCGCGCGGCGGATCGGATATTTGGTGGGTTTGAGCTTTAGTCTCATGGTGTGGGTGTTGGGAGAAGGCTTTGGCGGCCCGTATACGGCTGGATCCACCGACATTGGGACCGGTGTCATCTACGCGGTCGTCTTTGCTGGTTTGTATGGACTCGACCGCGCATGTGGGCCCAACTCGTACTCGCTGGATTGGGTGATTCAACGTCGCTGGCCAGCATGGAGGACGGTAGCGGAAGCCGCCCGTCCGACGGACGGGCAAAGCCAAGTGGGCGGCGGGATTCCTACTTGATGAGGTCCGACGGGTACCCTTGGTCCAACAGGCGTACCCCGCCCGGCCTCCCTCACCATGGTGCAGAACGTCCCCAGACGCCAATCGGGTGTGGCTGCAAGGTCCTGCACTCGGTAATCGCCGCGCATGGAGCAGAAGCGGGGTGGTCGTGCGTCGTCCCGCTTTTGACGACGAGGGCGCCGGTACCGCGCACGATTCCCCCCCCGGTTGTGGCTCTTTGATGGAGGACATGGGTGGCCGCAGTTCCACAATCGACGCGGCAAATCAACACATCGGATGCACAGGACCCTTTGGAGCCCCGTCATAATAATGTCATCATGGTGTAATGGTATAGTTCCATTCGCCATGAAAGGCATCGCGCGTGACATGGAGCGCGTGGAAGGCTTCATCCGTCACGACGATCCCGGTCGGATAGGGGCCCGCGTCGTACTCCGCGTGCACGGTCAGGCCGGTGGTGGTGGTGGCGCGGGCGATGCATTGGACCAGGGTTTCGCAGCGGGTCAGCGGCCGGCCCCGCCAGGTGCGACTCAGCACGCTGAACAGCCGGTGCTCGATCGTGTTCCACTTGCCGGTACCGGGGGGGAGGTGACTGACCGGGATGGTCAGGGCCAGGTCGGTCGCCAAGCGCTATGCTCCGCCTTCCACAACCGCACGCGGTAGCCGTGGCTGCCGCCGCCATCCGCCACCATGGTCAAGGTCGTCGCGCTGGGATATGGGGTCCGGCTCGGTCGGTCCACCACCGGCGGATGGAGGCGACGGCAAACGGGGCCATGTCGTGGTCGCTGCCGACGGTCACCCCGCCCGCATGGCGGCTCAGGTCGTAAATGCCATAGGGGGTCGCCTTGCCCTCCGCGAGGCTGGGGAAGTCGTACACCGGCACCCGCTCGGGTTGCGCCACGGGTTGCCACGCCTGGCCGCCGGTCTTGAAGTGGCCGATGAGGTCTTTCTTCTTGGCGTCCACGGAGATCACGGGTGGGTGGGCCGCTTGCGCGGCGGCGGTGCGGGCCGCAATGTACTGGAACTGGGCATCACGGTCGGGATGCGGGGCCCGGCCTTGCATCAACTTGCGGGGGGTTTGGAGGCTGAAGCCGGCCGCGTGCAGCAGACGGCCCACGGTGGAGGGACTCACCGGGTGGCTTGCGGCTGCAGGGCCACCGCCAACGGGGCGCAACTCTTACACGTCCCCCGCCACGGCGATGCGGGGTCGCCCCGAGTCGTCGGCTCGACCAACGCGAGCAGCGCGGCCACGAGCGCCGGGGCGTCGGCCGTCCGGGGCTTGCGTCCCCCGCCGGGCCGCCGTGGCCGCCCGGCGGGTCCGTTCGTTATACTCCCCACTCACGACCGCCCACCGGGCCCGAGTTCCTGCGGCAGTCGCGACCATCCGATAATGCATCGGGACGAACCCCTTTCAGCATCCAGCTGTCGGGATCCGTCGTCACCCACCACCTCAATTCCTTTGCTTTCGGGTTAACTATTGTGACGGAGCTCCTTTGGTCGCGGGTAAGCGGTCCTGCGGACGGTGAGCGAGGGAACGCCCCAAAGCCAGCAATCCTCAACGCCCGGGCCTGAGTGGGCTGAGTCCAGGTTGCAGCGCCGGGCCCGGCACGACGGTCCCCCGAGCCTCGCATCTCGTACAGGCAAGAGCGCCGCGCTGGGACCTGGCACGGTCGGCGGGGTCCAGGGTCCACTGGCTCGGTCGCGTCAGGTGGCCGGGCGCTTTCCGCTTTCAGTTGCTCGGCCGCTAGGTCGACGTGCAGTGCACTCATTTGCGTCGGTTTGAGCTTGGGACGTCCGGTCATGACCAATCAAAGGCCGACATCCGGCCCAGCGCTCCCTACCCGCGAAGGTCCTTCACGACCCGTCCATCCTGGATGACGACGCGGATTCGCGTGGGATCGCTCAGCGAGGCCAGGCGGGTCAGCGGATCCACATCCGTGAGCACCAGGTCGGCAAGCTTTCCTTCCTCGATCGTGCCGAGGTCTCCCTCAAGCCCCATCACCTCGGCACCACGCCGTGTCCCGGCGACGATGACGTCCATCGGCGAGACGCCGATTTCCTGAAGCAGGGCGAGTTCGGCCAGATTTTGCCCGTGGAGGCCAACGCCCGAATCCGTCCCCAGGGCGATCCGCACCCCCGCCTGGTGTGCCCGGGCCACATTTTCCTGGTGGACATCAATGACGCGGCGGGTTTTCTCCAGCGCCCACGCGGGCACGGGCAGACCGCGCTCGTGGGCGGCCAGCACGGCTCGGGGAGCCACCAGCGTCGGAACCAGGAAGGTTTCGTGCTCCAGCATGAGGTCGATGCCCTCGTCATCGAGGTAAATCCCATGCTCGATGGAGGTCCATCCCGCCCGCACGGCGTTCTTAATGCCCTCACTGCCTTGGGCATGGGCCGCCAGCCGCCGGCGCTGCCGGCGTGCCTCGGCCGCGATGATATGAAGCTCCTCGGGCGAGAAGTGAGCGTGCTGCGGATCATCCCCCGGGCTCAGCACGCCGCCGGTCGTACACACTTTGATGACGTCAGCGCCTTCCCGCATCACCCTCCGGGTGCCCACCAGCACGTCGCCGCCGTCCACGAGCTCCGACAGGGCCCGAACATCGGTGGTTGCCGCCGATCCGCTGAAGGTGTGGTCCCCGTGACCGCCGGTCACCGACAGGATTCTCACGGCGATGTGCAGGCGGGGGCCCGGCACGCGGCCCTCTTCGCGTGCCAGCTTGACCCCGCGGTCGAGTCCGCCCAAGTCTCGGGCCGTAGTGACCCCGGCGTCCAGGGTCCGCCGCATCCGATCCAACGCGGCAATGGTGAGGTAGCTGGGAGGTCGCAGAAACTGGCTGAGCAGATCGGGCCCCTCCATCAGGAAGTGCACATGGACATCGACAAATCCCGGGAGGACCCACAGGCCGGTCGCATCGATCTCGACCGCCCCCGATATCGCCGCGATGTGTCGGTCGCCCACGCTCCGAATCCGGTTCCCGTCCACCACCACCGTAGCGTCGTGGCGAGGCAGCCCGCCCGTTCCATCGATAACGGTTGCATGACGAATCACCAGGGACATGCGCCTCACCTCCCGCAGTGCTCAGACATCCTTCCCAAAAGCATGGTCAGTTGTTCCTCTGACCACCTACGCCGGGCGAACCGTGTTCCCGACTATTTCCGCCGGGGAATCGCGCCCCGGTCCCGCAGTCAGTCCATCGCGTAGCGGGCCGTGCTCCGAAAAGTCCGAAGCCGGTGCCGCCACGGATAGGGGTTGCCCCTTGCCGCGGGGTCCCTCGGAGGGGTGGCGACCACGGCCCTTTCGGCCCGCCGCCAGTCACTCCAGACCGCGGCCGGCGAAGGCCTCCCCGCTCAGCAGCCAGCCGTCCCTTAGCCCGGCGGCCACGTCATCAGGCGTCCGCCCAGCACGTGCCAGTGCAGATGATGGACAGTCTGCCCGCCATCCGAGCCAATGTTGGCCACGACCCGGTATCCCGCGTCGTCCAGACCACGGTCCCGCGCCACCCGCTGGACCGTGTGCAGGCAGGCGGTCACGGCCGCCCAGTCGTCGTCTCTGGTGCTGGCCAGGCTGTCAACGTGGCGCTTGGGAATCACCAGCAGGTGGTGCGGGGCACGGGGCCGCAGGTCGGAAAACGCCAGTGTCTCTTCGTCCTCGTACACGCGCTCGGCCGGTAGCTCACCGGTGACGATCTGGCAAAAAACACAATCCACGTGTCACGCTCCTCGAGGGAAGACTTCGCCGTGGGACGCAGCCAATCCTGCCTCGGCGGCCCAGCGGCTACCACGGCCTGTACAGGTGGCCGTACTTGGTACGGCATTCCTTGCACAGGGTGCTTTCCAAGAAGCCGCCGGCCGCTTGCGCCAGTTCTCGCTTTACCACGGGCTTGCGGCAGATGTCGCAAAACTTTAGCTCGATCAGCTTGCCCACGGCCAACCCCCTTGTGGGGTTAGCATGACTGGGTGCTAGACGCGCTATCCTAGCAGGATTTCGCCCCCGTTGAGTCCTCCTGCCAAACCGACGCCAAAAGCCAAAAAACCGCGAACGCGCCGGCGTGCTCGGCGCGCAGCACGCGCGGCCCGAGCCCGGCGGCCGCGTCGCATCGCCCGATCTCTTCGGCCGTCAAGCCGCCCTCGGGACCCACCACCAGGTGCACGCGCTCGGGGCGCTGCATCCGGCCCCACACCCGAGGCAGGGGGTCCGCAGTCGGCACCAGCGCGATGGTGGGCGCTTCGGGCTGCCACTCGGCCCATGAAACCGGATCCGCAATCCGAGGCATCCCGCCCCGCCCCGACTGCTCGGTGGACTCCGCCGCCACCGACCGCCAGCGCGCGAGCCGTGCCGCGCTCACGCTCCGCGCAATGCTGCGGGCCGACACCACCGGCTGCACCCTGTCCACGCCGGCCTCCGTGGCACGCTGAACGAGGGCCGCCATCTGGTCGCCCTTCAGGAGCGCCTGCACCAGCGAAATGGCCACCGGGGGCGGGGGCGCGGCCGACACCGCCTCCTGCAGCCGGAGCGTAGCGGGATCCTCCAACAGGGCGCGGCGGGAGTCGCCGTCCAGCACCACTTCCACCGCATCCCCCGGTTCGCGTCGCATCACGCGCCCCAGATAGTGAACCTGCGCATCGGACAGGTGGACGCGATCTCCCTCACGCTGCTCGGGCGCCACCACCAGGCGAATCATGGGACGGCAAGCGCCGCCGCAACCCAGCCGTCCTGGTGCCGCACCATGGTTGGCCGCAGTCCCCCGCCCTCCAACGCCTCCAACAGCTCGGGCCAGCGCTCTTCGACAATGCCGGACATCAAGAGCTGCCCGCCCGTCTGCACGCGGTCGGCCAAGTGGCGCCACTCGCGGAGCAGAATGCTCGCCGTCAGGTTGGCGACCACGCCATCCCACTGCCGCTCGCTGGGCGGCACGTCGGCGACGGTCCCCCGCCACACGGGAATCGGGGCGCCGTGCGCCGCCACATTGCGCCGGGCGACCTCGACTGCGATCGGGTCAATGTCCACCGCCGTGACGCGCGCGGCCAGGCGCCACGCGGCCAACGCCAAAATGCCCGAGCCGGTGCCGACATCCAGCCACCGCTGCCCGGGCTGCACAACCTTCTCTAGCAGCGCGATCATGAGCGCCGTGGTCGCGTGCGTCCCCGTGCCAAACGCCAGGCCCGGGTCGATGCGCACGATAAGTGCGCCGGGATCCGGGGGCTCTTCCCAGGCAGGGACCACCCAGACGCGCTCGCCGGGGCGCACCGCGTGAAAAAATTTCTTCCAGGCGTGGGCCCAGTCGACCTCTTGCACGGACTCCGCCGCCACCTGTCCGCCCACGCCGGCCAGGCTGGCCTCCAGGCGTCGCCAGCGCTCTTGCCACCCGGCATCGTCCGGAAAGTAGGCCCGCACAAACGGACGGCTCGGCGGTAGGGCCTCGTCGACCCAGGCGGCATGCGCGGCCAGACCATCTTCGTACTCTACGCCCTGCGCCCCCAGATCGTAGAACCGAGTGCTCACCTCGTCCATCCACGCCTCCAGCGCACCGGGGTCACCCTCCAGCGGCCCCACCGGGCAGAGGACCGTCACGGCCCACCACCTGCTCCAATGTTCGGGCAGAGCGCCGTCAGGATCCGAAGGCATCGCGCACCCGATGAAACAGCCCTCGTCCGCCAGACGCCACCTGCTCGCCGCGTAGCTCCGCCCAGCGGCGCAAAAGCTCCTGCTCCTCGTGCGACAATTTTTTCGGCACGTCCAGCGCCACATGCACTTTGAGCGCGCCGCGCCCCTGTTTGCCCAGGCGCGGCAGGCCGCGCTCGGGCAAGGTCAGCACGTCCCCCGGCTGGGTGCCCGGCGGCACCTTCACCGCGACGGGACCATCCAGTCCCTGAAACTCCACCTCAGCACCGAGGCTGGCTTGCGCAAAGCCCAACTTGAGGGTGCCCACCAAATCTGCATGCTCCCGCCGAAACCGCGGATGCTCCTTCACGTGGACAAACACAAACAGGTCCCCGGCGGGCCCGCCCATCACGCCCGCAGCCCCTTCACGCTGCACCCGAATGCGGGTGCCCTGCTCCACGCCCGGCGGAATTTTCACCCCCACGTCCCGCACCGCATGCACGACCCCGCGGCCGTGGCAGGTGTGGCAGGGGCGAAGGATCACGCGCCCCCGGCCCTGACACTGCGGACACGGCCCGGTGCGCACCACTTGGCCCAAAAAGCTGTTGTGCACCTGGCGCACCTGGCCCGTGCCCCGGCACTGGCGGCACGTTTCCGTGGACCCCTTCCCCTCGCCGCCCTCGCCATGGCAGGTGGCGCACACCTCCGCGCGCTCCACCTTGAGGGTGCGCGTGGTGCCGGTCATCACGTCGTCAAGGTCCAAGACGACATCGGCGCGGAGATCGTCGCCCCGCTGCGGCCCGTGGCGGGCCTGACCGGTGCCGCCAAACCCAAACATCTCAAACAGGTCTTCGATTCCGCCGGCTCCCGGGCCGCCCATGTTGCCAAAGTTGAACCCACCGGCGCTCGGCTCCGCCTGTCCGAACCGATCGAAGCGGGCCCGCTTCTCGGGGTCGCTCAGCACCTCGTAGGCGGCGTTAATCTCCTTGAACCTCTCTTCGGAGGCGGGGTTGCCCCGGTTGGCGTCCGGATGGTGCTGGCGAGCCAACCGCCGGTACGCCTGCTTAATCGCATCCGCCGACGCATCGCGCGGCACTCCCAGCACATCATACGGGTCACTGGCGGCCATGTTCACCCACCCTCCCTGCTCTTCCTCGCGGGGCCGGCGCTCTAGCTGTCCGAGTCGGCCGCGCCTGACGATACCTTGACCAACGCCGCGCGCAGCACCCGGTCCCGCCACTGGAATCCGGCCTGATACTCGTCGAGCACTGTCCCCTCGGGCGACGCGTCGGGGACACTCTGGATGGCCTCGTGAATTGCCGGGTCAAATAGCGCGCCCGTGGTGAGCACACGCTCCACGCCCTGAGCAGACAAGCCATCCAGGAAGCTTTTGCGCGTCATCTCGAGTCCCTTCGCCAAGCCCGCGTCGACGTTGTCGGGCAGCGCCTTCAAGGCCCGCTCCAGGTTGTCGTACGCCGGCAGCAGCGACATCAGCAATTCACGCGCCACAGACGCCCGGAGATCATCGCGGTCCCGCTCCACCCGCCGCCGAAAGTTCTCAAAGTCCGCCGAGAGGCGTAGGAACTGACTGTGGCGCTCCTCCGCTAGGGCCTCGGCCGCCTGGAGCCTCTCGGTGACGCCATCTTCCTCGACGCTTGCATCCTGGGGCGTCTCCACCTCCGGATCCGCCCTGGTGGGCTCCTCGATGACTTCACCCACCGCCTGGTCCGCTCGACCGGGGTCCTGCTTCGTGTCGTCCGCCGCCCGTCCAGTCACTCGTCCACTCACTCCTCATCAGCCCGGTCAGCCGAGCGCCCGATTCCATTCCGTCGCCACCTGCTCGACGGCGGCTAAGACGTGCCCGTAATCCATACGCCGCGGACCCACCACCGCCACATGGCCCAACACGTGGCCGCCCGAGCGCAGCGTCGCCCCCACCAGCGACAGGTCGTGGCCAGCCACCTCGGCCAGTTCCTCTCCGATCCGCACCGCAAGCACCTCGTCGCCTAACCCCGTGAGCAGTCGGCCCACGAACGTATGTTGCGTCAAAAGCTCCCACACCGCCCGGATGCGCTCGACTTCGTGAAATTCCGGAAAGCCAAACAGCGTGTCGAATCCTTCCACCGTGGCCACGGGTTCCCGCTCAGTATCTCCCCCGGGAAGAACCGACAGCAATTCCTCCACCAGCGCCGCGTGGCGGCCGAGTGCCCGCTCCAGGTACGCCAGGTGCACATGGGCCACGTCCGTGAGCGGCATGCCGGAAAGCTCCCGCGACAGCACCGCCGTCATCCGCGCCAAATCCGCCGGCGCCACGTCGGCCGGGATCGACAGCACGCGGTGCGCCACCAGGCCGGTGTCCGTTTCCGCCAAAAGGGCGGCACCGCCCTCGCCCATCGAGAGCAGTTGCAGGCTCAACAGCCGGGCAGCGGGCGGACGCGGCATGATCGCCACCGCCGGGTACCCGGTCACGCTCGACAGCAGCCGCGCGGTCTGCTGCAGGAACCATGTGGCCTCGCGCACATGCGCCCGGTACGCCTCACGAATCCGGTCGGCCTCCCGTGCCGATAGGGTGCGGCGCACCAGCAGCCGATCCACATAGTAGCGATACCCCTTGTCCGAAGGCACGCGGCCGGCCGACGTGTGCGGCTTGTCAAGGTAGCCCCACTCTTCCAGGTCCGCCAGTTCATTGCGCAGCGTAGCCGCCGATAGGCCAAACGCGTTGCGCCGCGCCAGCGTGCGGGAGCCCACCGGCTCCGCCGACTCGAGGTATTGGTTGATGACCGCAGCGAGCACACGTGACTTCCGGTCGTCCACCACGCCACCCCCCGCTCTTCGCCTGGGATACGCCCATTAGCACTCTCTATGTGAGAGTGCTAAGTCACGTTACACCGTACCCGCGCGGCCCGCTGCTGTCAAGACCACAGTTCCTCCCCGGGGGCCAAGCCGCGCGCGAGGCGAGCCTGGTGCCCGTCAACGCCAAGGGAGCGACGGAACGCGATCGCTGGGGAGGCCCGAGCGCGACTCGGGCACGCGGACGCGTCCCGCCCGTCCGCGGAGGCTCTTCGCGCTCGGAGCGCCCATCGGACCTCCCCAGCCGGCCCACGGCATGGAGGAGCATGCGCCGGCGCTACGCGCCGCCGCGCCCGTCAGCAGCTGCCTCGCGTCCACGATGCACGGATTTCCGCGCAGGTCAAGTGCGCAGCGCCAGTAATTACTCTTCCACGACGCCGGGACGTCCTGGGATCGTCATCATCGTGGCTGTCATGGTAGCGACCAATTTTGGTTCTTCAAAATCTAGACTGCACACGTCACCGGAACACACCGTGATTGTCCGGCCCGGTTTGACCACCTTGCCGCGGGCTGCAAATCTTTTCCCCTTCGCCGGGCTCAGGAGGTTTACCTTAAACTCAACTGTTAGGACCGAAGCGTCAGCTGGCATTAGGCTCAAGGCTGCATAACCGCAGGCACTATCCATTATCATGGTGATAATTCCGGCATGCAGGAAACCATGTTGTTGGGCAAGATCATGACGAAACGGAAGAAAAATCTCAACTTCGCCGGGAAGGACCCTCATGAGTTCCGCGCCAATGAGATGCATTACCGTTTGTTTGGCAAAGCTTGACTGAACACGGTCATTAAAAGTCGATGTTCGGGGTACAAACTTGCTCCGAGGTTCCACTGCTTCCTTCCTTCCACAACATAGCGCGCCTGCGGAGTCGCCCACAAGGATCGGCATCGCGTCCTCGCGCCGGCAGATGGGTGCGAAACAAGCCAAGTGATCCACACCTTATATGAAGGGCCGAGGCATCGCAACGCATCCTGGCCTCAACTCGGAAGCTCCCCAGCGCGATCAGCGGCCCGTGAACCGAAGGGCACGAGCGCAGGTCCACCAAACCCTTCGCGCGACCGCGGGGCCAGGCATGTCCCCGTGGGCGGGCGCCCTTTTACACGCGTTTGGCAAACGGCGCCTGCGCGAGCCCCCTGGCCGTTGGAGCCACGGCCCAAGGAAGCGCGACCGCAGTCGAAAAGCCCCAGCGGGTCCAGTCTTGCGCCTGGCGTCAGCTACCTGCGACACGCCGGGCGTCGCGCTTCGCGCCGGGTTCTATCCGCGATCTCGGCGATGAGGCGGAGCGAGCGCCCCCGACTGTCTAGTCGGCACCACCCGCCGGGGGCAGCACCGCCATCAGAAACCGGGAGAAGACTTGGTTGCCGAGAGCCATGCCCCGCCGCGTCAGGTGAATGGTGTCCGGCGTGCGGTGGATCAGGTGTCCCTCCACCAGCGGGCCCAGCACACCCGGGAAGGCCTGGTCCAGCGAAATTCCAAAGCGTTCGCGAAACGCGGGCAGCGAGACGCCGACCCGCTCCCGGAGGCCGAGCCAGACGGCTTCGCCCGCCAACTGGGCCCGGGAAAGCCGTTCCTCCCCGACAGTGGGGTCGCCGCCCGCGAGGGTTTCCGTCATGTATCTGCGCACGGGCCGCGCATTCCACCAGCGCCGCGCGCCCGTCAGCCCGACCTCGAAGCTGTGCGCTCCGGCACCCACGCCGATGTAGGGGTGGTGGCGCCAGTACGCCCGGTTGTGCCGTGACTCCCTCCCCGGCCGCGAAAAATTGGACAACTCGTAGCGTCGGTAGCCCATCGCCGGCAGCATCGCCTCTGCCAGGTCCGCCATGTCCCCCACAAGGTCGTCGCCCGGCAGTGCCGCCGTCCCCCGCCCGACCGATCGGGCAAGCGGCGTGCCCTCTTCAACCTGGAGCGCATACAGCGACACGTGTTCGGGCTCCCAACTCGTGAGGCAACGAATCGTCTCGCGCCACTCGGCCAGGGTCTGGTCCGGCAAGCCGTAAATCGCGTCGACGGACACATTGTCGAAGCGGGCGCGGCGCAGCTGCCTTACGGCCCGGTGCGCCTCAGCCACGTCGTGTTCGCGGTGGAGCCGGCGCAGATGGTGGGACTGCGCGGCCTGCACGCCCAGCGAGACCCGGTTGATGCCCGCCGCGTGATAATCCACCAGCCGGTTCGCGGTCACCGTGGCGGGATTGGCTTCCAGGGTCACCTCCGCCCCGAGACGAATCGCGGCCCGCGCCGCCAGGGCCTCCAGCACGCGGCCGATGTCGCGCGGATCCGCCAGCGACGGGGTTCCCCCACCGAAGTACACGCTGGTGATCGGCCCAGGGGGCAAGCTCTCCCGCGTCCACTCGGCCACCACCGCGTCCAGGTAGCGAGAACGCGCAGCCAACGAGAGCCCTACGACGATGGGAAAGTCACAGTAGGTGCACCGTCGGACACAAAAGGGCACATGCACGTACACGGCGAACCCGTCGGGTGCCGCGGCGGCGCTCACTCGGGGTCCAGCCGCAGGATGGCCATGAACGCCTCCTGTGGCACCTCGATGGTGCCCACCGTCTTCATGCGACGCTTGCCCTCTTTCTGCTTCTCCAGGAGCTTGCGCTTGCGCGTGATGTCGCCGCCGTAGCACTTGGCCAACACATCCTTGCGCATGGCCCGTACCGTCTCGCGTGCGACGACCCGCCCCCCGATCGCCGCCTGGATCGGCACCTCAAACATCTGGCGGGGAATCACATCGCGCAGCTTCTGCGCCAGCGCACGCCCGCGCGTGTAGGCGAAGTCTCGGTGGACGACGACCGACAGCGCGTCTACGACCTCCCCATTCAGCAGCACGTCGAGGCGCACCAGGTCCGATCGCTCGTATCCGGCCATCTGGTAGTCCAGCGACGCGTAGCCGCGCGTCCGACTTTTCAGGGCGTCGAAGAAGTCGTACATAATCTCGCCCAGCGGCAGCCGGTATGAGACGCGCGCCCGCCCCCCCTCCAGGTACTCCAGGCCGCGGTACACACCACGCCGCTCCTGGGCCAGCTCCATGACCGCCCCGATGGACCCCTGCGGGGTGAGCATCTCCGCCTGCACCACGGGTTCCTCGAGATACGCCAGTTCGCTTCCCATGGGAACGCGCGCGGGATTGTCGACCCGCTCCGTGCGGCCGTCGGTATAGTGCACCTGCCACACGACATTGGGGGCCGTCGTGATGAGGTCCAATCCATACTCCCGCTCCAGCCGCTCCTGGATCACGTCCAGGTGCAGGAGGCCCAAAAACCCTGCCCGAAACCCAAAGCCTAGGGCGGCGGACGTTTCGGGCTCAAACGTGAGGGCGGCATCGTTCAGCAGAAGTTTCTCCAAGGCTTCCCGGAGCCGCCCGTAATCTTCGGCCGCCACCGGATAGAGACCGGAAAACACCATCGGCTGCGCCGGGCGATACCCGGGCAACGCAAGGCGGGCCGGCCGCTCGGTGCCGGTGACGGTGTCGCCCACGCGGGTCTCGTGCACGCTCCGAATCGAGGCCGCGAAGTAACCCACCTCGCCCGGGCCCAGCCGCACGACAGGCTCCCGGGCGGGCCTGAATACGCCCACCTGGTCCACCTGAAACTGCCCTCCGCCCGCCATGAACGATACCGCGTCCCCCGCCGCGATCCCGCCGTCCATCACCCGGACGTACACCAATACGCCCTGGTACGTGTCGTACCGCGCGTCGAACACCAGCGCGCGGAGCGGCGCCGCTTCATCCCCGGCGGGCGGCGGCACATCGCGCACGACCGCCGCCAGCAGGTCGGCGATCCCCGCGCCGGTCTTCGCCGACACGAGGATCGGCGGGCGGTCCAACCCCACTTCCTCCAATTGGCGGCAGGCCGCCTCGGGGTCGGCGCTGGGCAAATCAATCTTGTTGATGACCGGCACGATGGCCAAATCGTGCTCCAGGGCCAGGTACAGGTTCGCGAGCGTCTGCGCCTCGACACCCTGGCTAGCGTCCACGACCAGGAGCGCCCCTTCGCAGGCTTTCAGGCTGCGCGACACCTCGTAGGCGAAGTCGACGTGGCCCGGCGTGTCGATCAGGTTGAGTTGATACGCCCCACCGTCCGACGCCGTATACGCCATGCGCACGGCCTGCGCCTTGATGGTGATGCCCCGCTCGCGCTCGAGCTCCATCTGGTCCAAGAGCTGTGGCGCCATGTCACGGGGCGCCACCGTCCCCGTGGCCTCCAGCAGTCGGTCGGCCAGCGTGGATTTGCCGTGGTCCACGTGGGCAATGATGCAGAAGTTCCGAATGCGGCTCTGGTCGTGCGTCATCACGTGGACGATCCCCCGTCGGCTCTTTCCCCCATTATAGAGACAGCCCTGTCATCTCCGTCAGCCTCATCCCCGGGCTCCCGACTGGCGCGCCACGGTCTCGCGCCCGGGGTGGCCGCGCAGCGCCGACATGGCGGCCGCCACCACCAGCGCACCCACGGCGGTGTAGAACGCCACGTGGATTCCGCGCAGGAAAGCGGCCCCGGTGGCGGTTGACAGACGCGCACTGCCGACGAAAATGGCCAAGGCCAGTTTTCGGTTGATAGCGTTGGCCGCCACCACCAGCGCCATGGAGAACGACAGCACCATCCCGAGGTTGGAAATGGTGCGCAGCAGGCCGGACGCCACCCCGAACGACCCCGCGGGGGACGCTTTCATCACGGCGGCGTTGTTGCTGGGGAAGAATCCGGCGCTGCCGAGTCCGTTGACCATACTGATTGCACTCACCGTCCAGAGTGGGCTGGAGAGGCCCAGCCCGGCATACAGCACCAGCGCGACCACCTGAATCCCGAGACCCACGGTGGCGGGCAGCGCGGGAGACAGGCGATCGGCCAAGCGTCCCGACCAGGGCGCCATGATGCTGCCCAGGATGTATCCCGGCACGAGCCACAGTGCCGCGTCCAGCGGAGTCAACTGACGCACGCCCTGGAGATACATGGTGATGAGGAACAGAACGGCGAAGTTGGCCAGGGCTTGAAAGAAACTGGCCAAAAACGATGGGGTGAGCGTCGGCACCTTGAACAGATCCAGGTGGATCATAGGGTCGGTCGTCCGGGCCTCCACCATCGCAAAGGCGGCCAGCATCAGCACCCCGGCCGCCAGATACGCCGCAAGCGCCGGCGAAAACGCAGCGGAGGTCATCTGCACCAGACCCCAGAGGATAGACAGGAGGCCAGCACCCATCAGCACCATCCCCGCCACGTCCAGACGCCGGGCCTGGCGCTCGGCGCGCGCGTCCAACACGTACAGCGACAAAATCAGGGCGGCCCCACCGATCGGCACGTTGATCCAGAAAATCCATCGCCACGACAGTAGCGTGATGAGCGCCCCGCCCGCCAAGATGCCCAACACGGCGCCGATGTTCCATCCGATGGCCGTAAAGCCATACGCCCGCCCCCGCCGCTCCCTCGGGAAGATGTCAGCAATGACCGCGCCGCTGTTGGCGGAGATGAACGCGCCGCCCACGCCCTGCAAAATCCGAAAGGCCACGATCGAGGCTTCGTTCCAGGACAAAGCACACAGCGCCGACCCCATGACGAAAAGCAGAAAGCCCGCCTCGTACATGCGCACCCGTCCAAACATATCCCCGAGCCGCCCCACCTGCGTGGCCAGCAGGGTGATGACCAGCAGGTACCCCAGCACCACCCAAACCACAGCTGAGAACCCCACGTGCAGGTCCGTCCGCATGACGGGCAGGGCCAGGATCACGATGGTTGCATCCACCGCCGCAATCAGGGTCCCAATGACAATCACCAGCAGCTGCAGGCCCGTGCGCCGCTCGTCCATGGCCGCCAACCGTGCCCCTCCTGTCCGTCCGTCTGTCGCCCGGCCGCCGACGGCGAATCCGCACTGGCCCCAGCTAAGGCAATCCAAGCCGCAGGGGCCACCATTGGGCGACCGGTGCGCGAGCCCAAAGGGTCATCCGCACGATCATACGTGATTTGAACAGCTTCGCACGGTACCGAGATGCCGATGTTCGACGCGACCCCTCTCGAACCAACCCAGAATCCACGCCGGTACGTGCAGGGCGGCGAGCGAGAGAGGAACCGCAGCGTGTCTCGGGCAACCTCCAATAGCGCCCCAGGACTTCCACTTCTCGCCTCGCGACCTCGACACCTTGCCATTCAACCCGCCAAGCGGAAATGTCTCTTTCATGCGGGTTCCGGAGCCTGCAGCGGGAAAGTTGGCCAATCCGGGCACGGAGCGTCCGGCGGGTTCAGCGGACCCGTGCACGGGGACAGCCGCCTCACCGAGCGGTTTGGGACCCGGCGTACCACTCACGGTCGAGGATCGCGTACACAACCTCGTCCTGCCACTCGCCCTTCACCCACTCATTTTCCTGCAAATGCGCTTCCCGTCGCATGCCCAAGCGCGCCAGCACGTGCGCCGACGCGACGTTGCGCGCTTCCAGCCTCCCCACGATGCGGTGCAGCCCCACGATGTCAAAGCCAATGCGCAGCAACGCGCGGGCCCCCTCGGTCGCGTACCCCCGCCCCTGGTGGTCCGGATGCACGATGAACCCCACTTCCCCCTGCCGGTACGGGTTGTCGACCCAGTGCAGGGACACGTGCCCCACCGCCTCGCCCGCGTCCCGGGTGACCATCACCAGTTGCACCGTGTCGCCCGGTGCGATGAGCTCGACGCGGCACAGCCCGTCCCTCATCGACCGGGCGACGTCCGCCGAGGTCTCTGTCGGTTCGTACAGCCAGCGAACGACGTCGGGGCGGGCCATCAGGTTTGTCAGAAACGGCTGATCGCCGTCCGCAAACGGGCGGAGCCACAGGCGCCCCGTGGGGATGGGCTCGGACCAGCGAAAAGCGCGTAGGGGCCGGTTCAAGGGCGGACCCTCCTCTGCCAGCGCGGACGATGCGGGCGGCGCCCCGTCCGGCACGCTCGCACCGTCCCGCAGCGCCAGCAGCCGGTCAAGCTGCTGGCGCTGCGCGTCAAGCCACGATTGCCGAAGCGTGTCCTCCGATGGGGGATTCAACTGGGAGAGCGACAACAGGCGGTGGCGGCGCTTGGCGTCTTCCGCGACCCGCCGTTCGAAGGCACCCGTCTGCCACCACACGTCCACCGCTCCGGCGATGGCCGCGAGCACCAAAAGTGCCTCCAAGCCCCACACCACGAGCGAGAAAGGCATGATGACCGCCTCCCCGGTCGGACCAACCGGCCACCTACCTCGCAGTATAGCAGTCCTGCCCTACAGGGTAAAACGCCGCCGACATTCCTCCAGCACGGCGATCGCCCGCTCGGCGCTCCGCCACTCGCCCACCACCGTGGGCAGCCCCTGCAGCTCCTTGTACGTGGAGAAGAAGTGCACGATCTCCTTCAGCGTGTGGGCGGGCAGATCTTCCAGCGTGACGACCCCGTCATACCGGGGGTCGTCGGCGGCTACGGAAAATAGCTTGTCGTCCACGCCATGCTCGTCGTGCATCTCCAGAAGTCCCACGATGCGGGCGCGCAGCTGGCAGCCGGGAAACGTGGGCTGCGTAATCATGACGATCACGTCCAAGGGATCGCCGTCCTCGGCCAGGGTGTTGGGAACAAAACCGTAGTCCGCCGGGTAGTGAAAGGGCGAGTACAGGACCCGGTCCAGCCGAATGCGACCGGTGTGGTGGTCCAGTTCATACTTGTTCTGACTGCCGCTCGGGATCTCGATCACCGCCTCCACCGTGGTGGCAGCCAGATCCATGGGCTCCCTTGCATTAGGACCGTCACTCATCGAAACACCTCCAAATCAGCTTTGGTCACCTGCTGTCCTTGATCATGCCAAAACCAAGCGATGTCCTTGCGAGTCTTGCCTCACCGTCCAGGGTTTCCAGGATCGCTCCCGGCGGTTCCTGTCTTCGTGGCCAAACACCGGCGGAAGACGTTGACCCGGGGGAATTGCTCACCGCCTTGCGGGCGGCGTTCGCGGAGATTCTGACCGACTGGCGCGGCCCCCTAATCGCATTTGGCGGAGAAGCCGATCATGTCCATCTTCTGGTGGGAATCCATCCCGCCCTGGAACATCTCGATCCTGAGGACCACCTCAAATCGGCAAGTGCTCGCCGCATGCACAATCGGTTCGGCCGCCGGGCGTACTATGTCGGAAGTGTCGGCTTGCATCTTTGGGCACGGTAACACGTTATGTCGAGGCTCAAGGAACAAGAAAACCTCGCAAGGCGGCCCGAAGGCCGCCGCCCGCTTGACCCCCTCCCGGCTTCGCCTGGGAAGGGGGACTGCGCGCGTTTAATGTTCAAATTGGGGCGACCGCTTGTCCAAGAACGCCTGCATCCCCTCTTTCTTGTCCGCGGTGGCAAACAGCAGCGCAAGCAGGCGGTTCTCATGCATGAGGCCGGCTTCCAGCGTGCTGTCCAAGCTGAACAGCACAGATTCCTTCGCCAGCGCCAGTGCCACGGGCGGCCCGTCGGCCAACTCGGCTGCCCACTGCAGGGCTTCGGCAAGGCACTGTTCCGCTGCCACCACCCGGTTCACGAGCCCCCACTCCTGGGCTTCCACCGCCGTGAGATAGCGTCCGGTCAGCACCAGGTCCATGGCGCGCACCTTGCCCACGGTGCGGGTGAGCCGCTGCGTCCCGCCCGCGCCCGGCATGATCCCGAGGCGGATTTCCGGCTGACCAAAGCGCGCCGTTTCAGACGCCACCAGCAGGTCGCAACACATCGCCAGCTCCATCCCACCCCCGAGCGCCCACCCCGACACAGCGCCGATGAGCGGCTTGGAAAAGCGACGAATGGCCTCCCATTGCGTGAGTTGGTGCGAGCGGAGCATCTCTGTCGCCCCTTGGTCCTTCATCTCCGCAATATCCGCCCCCGCGGCAAACGCGCGCTCGCTGCCCGTGAGCACCACCACCCGTACACTCTCGTCGCGGTCCCACTCGGACAGAACACGAGCCAGCTCGTCCATAACCTGGCTGTTCAAGGCGTTCAGCACCTGGGGGCGGTTCAGCCGAATCACCCCAACCGGCCCTTCATGCGCCGTCAGCACCACCGAGTCGGTCATGACGGCACCCCCTCCGGCACGGCCATCTCAAACAAGCCCCCTGCAAAGGATCGCACACCGCGCCCCTCTGACGAAGCCAGTGCCGCCTCGAGTTGGGTGCGACTGGCACATGTACGCGGCGCCAGGTAGAACCACTCCCCCGAACCCTCCAGCGTGGGTTTTATGGGGCCGTGCTGGAATGCAACCAGGCCGGGAAACCTTTGGATGAGCGGCGCATGCACGCGGGTAAAGCGGCCCACAAATGCCTCGGAATCGTCGGGTCGCCGGTACAGCACCACCAAGTTCACTGCCATAGACTACCTGCCTTTCTCCCTGGTTCAAAACATGTGGACAAAGCGAACTTCGTCTACACGCCCTCCCCTGACCAGGTTCTCGCCCCTTTCGGGTGGAATTTCCCCTTGCGGGGAGCAGCGACGGGATGACTGGGCCCGGGAGTCCCACCCGGAGGGAAGCGGCGCCAGGGAGGCTCTCGCCCGGCCCCGGATCGCCCTCCCGCCGACCAGGCCCCTCATCGACCGCCCAAGCGGCCTCCGGGTGTGTCCAGTCGGGAGCCTTGCGCAAAACCTCCGCGATCTGTGAGATACGCCTGCGGGTGTTTTAGCAGATCCCGCTAACTGCCGCCCTGGCCCACCGCCAGTAGTTCGGCCAAACATGCGAACCCGAAGCGGGCCAACCGATCCGGCTATTCCACCAGCAAACACCGATCGCCTCCTTTTGTGCCGCATGGATAACCTTCCATAACCCTCTACGTTTGGTGTTCAACCCGGGAGCCACATCCGTGGCTTGCAGGACCACCTGTTAGCCCTCGGTGGCTTCCCATTCCATCAGCCGCATCCGTTGCCGCTCCAGGTTGCCCGCATCCGCTTGTTTTGTGGTGCTGACCCGGGCATAAATGGCGGCTGCCTTAGCTTTGACCTGCACGGCCTTTCCCACAAACCTCAATACGCCCTCCCGGGAATAGCGGTGATGGCTGCCTTTGGAACGCATGCTGGCAGGCAATGAACCATCGCAGTCCCAACGTTGCACCGTCTTAAAGGTTACCCTGAGGATCTTTGCCCATTCGCCCGGGCGGAGCACTTCTGGTAGTTTCATAGGGTTATTATAGCCCCACGCGATATATTTGTCTCGCGGGCCTAATGGGGCGTTTGCAACGCCATAATTCCGCATGGGACGGGCATTGGCATTCTGCCGGCCACCTCGGCCGCCGCGTCCCTGCAAACGCTGGGCTAGCCGGCGGAGGACGTCAGTCCCGGCACGCTGCCCGCCCGAATGAGCGCCGCCAGCGCATCCGCCAGTTCGACCACCGCGCGCCGCTCCTCAGCCAGCGTATTGTGGCTGCCGCCAATCTCCACCTGCACGTCCGCCGGCAGCAGTTGCTGGTTGTATCGATACGGCACCGTTTCCACCCCGGGGGTACGCACGATGCCCGGCGCGAGTTGGTTCAGTTCCCGCGACAACGCTAGGGCGAAGGCCAGATTTTCGTGCCAGTGCGGATTCGGGAGCAGTTGGCTGGTGCCTACCACGAGCAGGATGCGGGCGGTAGGCTGGCCGCCCAGCGTGAGCGTAGTCGCGGAGGCCGGGGCCTGGCCTCGGTGCACATCCAGCAGCACTTTGACCGTGGGCCACCATCGCATCAGCGTTTTGGCGGTTCCCAGCGCTATCGTGTAGCTGGCCAGCAGCCCATGTTGCATGTTGTCCACCCGGCTCTGAACCACGGGGATGTCGCGCAGCGACAGGTCTTGGGCGAGCCACCACCCGACCTGAACAACCGTATGGGGCCAGTCCGTAGAATAGGCTGGCGCGGTGTCGGCCGGCAGGACCGGCAGGAACGCCTCGCGCGAATGCGATTGGTAAATGCCGACCAGAGGGTTCATCCCCAGCGGGGCCCACACGCGCCCGTGGTCACCCGGCAGGCGGGGAGCCGTCTCGCGCAGGGCCGGGGGCAGCCGCACCGACAGGGAGGCGGCCGCGGGGAGCGATGCCACGGGCGGAATGGCCGACGCCAGCAAGCGGTTCAGGTTGCTGAGCGGCGTGCCCGTGAGTGTCGCCACGGCGTCGGCCGCCAGGCCCCGCCAGTGCACCGGCCACGGCGAGGGTAGCTGGCCCTGCGCCCATACCAAGAGCGGCAAACCCGCGTCCAGCCAGTCGCGGCCGGTCTGTGGCCCCACGGTCAGCTGGGAGAGCCACCGGTCCCACCCGGTCGGCTGCTCCGACGCCACCGGGGCCGTCACGGGCACGGCCCGCGGCTGGGGGGCCGCCCCGCTGGCCATCAACACGGCGACCGCCAGCAAGGAGACCAATCCATAGCTCCAAAGCGCCGACCACCAGGTTTCCCGCATGGGCGCGCGCCGCCCGGCCGGCGTATGCCGACCAGGGGGGTCAGAGGAAAGAGGGCTTGCTGGGGAACCCATGGAAGTCGTGGAAGCTTTCCAAGGCACTCTCCGCCATGCGGACCGCCTTCCCCACAGCGGCCTGTCACCCATCGCTTGTCCCTCCCCCACCGACTCGGCCCCAGCTCGCGGGCTCTGGTGTGACTGTACGGGCCCAGTCCCGCCCGTATGCCATCCGGTGGGATCGAACGATGTCGAAATTTTGTGTACGTTAGCAGGTGGGGAGGCCGCCCCAACAACCTACAATGACCGTGCATTCCATTCGCCATTCGATCTGCACCCTGTCCGACCCATTGACTATGCAACGGAGAGGTGGCTCACCATGGATGCACGCATGACCGGCCGGCTGGACGGGCTCCACCAGCGCCTGATTGACCAAGTGCCGATCCTCACCCTCGACAACCTGGGCACCGTGGCCGATGCGCTCCGCCAGGCAGCCCTTCTGCTCAACGCGCTGGCGGAGATGCCCGAAAGCTTCTGGAGCGAGCCCGGAAGCCCGCCCGCCGCGCTGCGGCAGCCGACTCCCCCGCCGACGCCGCCGCCACCCGGCCACCGCATGGTGCGTCGGCGACGCGGCGGCTATGTTCCGGACTTGGGCGTTTCGGTGCCCGAGGTGGTCATCCGCCGACTGGAGTTGGCCCATGGTGACTATGTCGCCGTCGAGCCGGTGGGAACTTTTCCCGATGGGCGCCACAGGTACCGTTTTCAGCTGACCGGGCACGCCGCAGGTGCCCCGCCCGACCTTCGTGCGCGCGGGGAGTTGGCGATGGGGATCGTGGAGATGGCCCCAAACGGCAGGCTCACGGTGCAGCGGTCGGTCAGTGGACCGCTGCCCACCCGCATCAGCCTGAACCCCGAGGACGTGCAGCACATGAACATCGCGGCGGGTGACGTCGTGGATTTGGCCGACTGGGCTGACGACCCCGACGACGTCCGCGTGTGCTGGGTGCACCGGACTCTGGACGCCGACACATCTGGTGGCGCCGTCGTAGCCGCTTCCCGAGACGCCCGGCCCATGCGGCGGCCGGCCCCGGATCCGGCGGACGACGATGACGGCGATCTGGATGACTTGGCGGCCGACGCCCTGGCAGGCAAGCGCGTCTTGGTGGTGGGCTGCGAGCCCAAGCGCCGCGAGTACGAGGCCGCCATCCACCGCCTGGGCGGTGAAATGGAGTGGGTCGAAGGCACCGAGGAGCACGCCCGCCTCGAGGCGGCGATTCGCCGGGTGGACGGCGTGGTCCTTCTGACGCGCTTCATCCGCCATCAGTCGTTCTGGACGGCGACCACGCTGGCCAAAGGCCACGGCGTTAAGGTCGTTGCCTGCCCCAAGCTCGGCATTCGCTCCGTGTCTCGCGCGGCCGTGGAACTGCTGGCGTGACCCCCATCCGCCGATCGCGGCGAGTCATGCTATAATGTTGGCTCAGGAGGTATCGCTAGCTTTTGGCCAACATCAAATCCGCAAAGAAGCGCATTCGCCAAACGCGGGTGCGCACGTTCCGCAACCGGGTGCGCCGCAGCATTGCCCGTACGGCCGTTCGCCGCTTCATGGAGGCTCTGAAGGCGGGCGACCACGAGCAAGCTTTCGTGCGTCTGAAGTACGCCTCGGGCCGCCTCGACCGCGCGGCGCAGAAAGGTGCCATGCACCGCAACAACGCGGCGCGCAAAAAGTCTCAGATCTGGCGCCGCTACAATCAAGCGCGGAACGCCGCCTCCTCCTAGTGGGGCGGTGCCGTGCACAAGACGAGCCCCGTGAGCCAGACGGCCTCGCTCCCCACCGAACGCTTCAGCCGCCGATCCACCGCCGCCGCGCGCCTGAGCCAAGCCGCCGCGGCTGGTGCGGTCCAATGGCGAGCGGCGCGCCGCACTTGCTCCCCCTGCCAGGAACGCAAGTCCACGAGGCGGCGAACCTCCGCATCCGAGGCACCGGCCGCCTGCGCCGTCAGCACCCGCTCCAGTGCCATCATCTGGCGAGCCATCGCCACCAGCAGCACCAAGGGCGGGGTACCCTGCTCCAGCTGCCGGGTGAGTTCCGAGAGTGCCTTTCCGACATCCCGCTGGAGCACCCCGGTGATGAGGGGTAGGAATCCGACCGACGACATGGGCGGGACATGGTCGGCCACGGCCGTCTCTCCAATCACATGGCCTGCCGGATACATGAGCGCGAGGCGATCCAGTACGGCCTCCGCCACGTGTCCGTACGGCAGGCTCGCCTCGGCCACCAGGGCCAGCGCCCCGGGGGTCAGCATCACGCGCCGCTCCTGGGCCGCCGCCCGCACCAGCGCGGTCCAAGCCGCTCCGCGGAGCGGGGTCAGGTCCACGGGCACCAGGGGCGAACCGGCCGGCGGACTCGAGGGCTTGTCGTTCCAGCACACCAGCACCGCGCGCGGGCTCACGGCCTGCCAAAGCGACTGCATGGCGCGGCTGGCAGCCACACGGCCGTCGACATCGCGCCAAACCAGCAGGCGGGGATCCCCCAAAAAACTCTGGGTCGACAGCCACAGCGCCAGCTCGATCGGATCGGCGCGCCCGTCCTCCCGCCGGCGTTCGACCGTGTCCCCCAGCGCGTGCCGCACGCCCGCCAGCACCCGCTCCCCGAAATACGCGTCCGGACCGGCGAGCCACCACCCCCCCGGCTGGTCGGCGTGGGCGCGGCCCAGCTGATCCAGGGCTTGCTTGGGCGTCATGGCATCACCCTTTCGTCCCCCGGCACCGCCAAGCCCAAGTCGCTTCGGGTTCGCGACGCCGGGCAACCAGATTGGGCCCCCCGCAGTGGCCGCCTCGTGGGCCGCGCCGCACCGGTTGTCCGCGAGCGGCTAATGGCCCGTCATGGCCAGCCCCAGCGCGCAGGCGCTCGGACATGACGATCATCGCGGCCCTCCCTGGTTGCTTGGCACCGGGACCCAAAGGGCCCGCCTTGCCCTCTACCGTATCACATCCGGCGCCCGCCGCAGGTCCCCGAGCCGTGGTTCGCCGCGGCCCGGCCTCAGGCGGATGAGGCTTTTCGCGAGCCCTCGCCCGCGGTGTGGAGCTGGCGGATCTGGTGCGCCCGGTGGAGATCCCGGTTCGATGCTGGGGGTTTCGCCACTCGCTCCGCGCGAGGACAGGCCTCGGCGCCTCGGCCGCCCTCCCAGCCACACCGCGGGTTGCCTGCCCGCCCGCGATGCACTAGCATACGAGGGCCACCACATCCAGACGCGTCCGACGAAGCACCGTGGTGTGGCGAGGGGAGGTGAGGAGCGTGGATGGGCAGAGCGACCCAGACGGGCGAATATTCGTTGCTATCGGCTTTCGGCCACCGCCACCGGGTTCGGCTCTGTACGTGAGCCGGATCCCGAGAAGGGAAGTGCGGCATGAACACATCCGGCGCAACCACGTTCCCCTACTCGTGGGCTGACCTCATCGTGGGCGGCGCGCTCTTGGCCGTGCTGGCGGGCTTGCTGACGCTCATCACCCACCATGCCACGTTTGCTCCGGAAAGTGGCGCCGTCAGCCTCGCGTGGTCCAATCTCCCGCTCGATGCCCTGTTCTCGTGGCTGCGCATGCTCGCGGCTTATGTCCTTTCGCTCGGCTTCGCCATAGTCTACGCGTACCAGGCGGCCTTCAACCCGCGGGCCGAACGGTATCTCATTCCCATCCTGGACGTGCTACAGTCGATTCCCATCCTGTCGTTCCTGCCGGCGATTCTGCTGGTGTTCATCGCGCTGTTTCCCGGGTCACCGCTGGGTCCCAATCTCGCATCGGTGGTACTCATCTTCACCAGCCAGGTGTGGAACATGGTGTTCGGCCTCTACAACGGCTTCATCACGATTCCTCAGGATCTGCGCGAGACGGCCCGGTCGCTGGGACTCACCCGCTGGCAGCGCTTTCGGACCCTGGAGTTGCCGTACGCTATGCACGGCCTGGTGTGGAACTCCATGATGTCGTGGGCCGGCGGCTGGTTCTTCCTGATGGCCGCCGAGATGTTTTCCCTGGGCAACAAGAGCTACCAGCTGCAGGGCTTGGGGACGTTTCTGCAAACGGCCGCCAACCAGGCCAACTGGGTGGCCGAGTGGGTGGGCCTCGGCGCACTGGTGCTCGTGATCGTGCTCATGGACCAGTTGGTGTTTCGCCCCGTGCTCGCGTGGTCGGAGAAGTTCAAGATGGAAACCGTCGGCGGCGAGACGGCCCGCTCGGCGGTGCTGAGGGTGGTGCGCCGCTCGGCCCTCTTGGCCGCGTTTGCGAATCGCGTGTGGGCGCCCGTCTCCGAGTGGAGCGACCGGCGGTTTCGCCCCGACCCCCGCCGGCGGCCGCGGCCCTCGCTGGCGGCCGGCCTCGCCCTGCTGCGCACCCTGCTGGTGGGCGTGTCGCTGGTGGCCGCCGTCACCTTGGTCCGGGACGCCGTCCACCTGCTGGCCACGGCCTGGTCGGCCTGGAGCATGGTGCTGCTGGCGACCGCCGCCACGTTTGGGCGCGTGGCGGCCAGCTTGGTGATCTCGGTCGCCTGGACGGTGCCCGTGGGTGTGGCCGTGGGACTGAACCGACGCCTGGCGCAGAAACTGACGCCCCTCATCCAAATTGCCGCCTCGGTGCCCGCCACCGCGCTTTTCCCCGGCGTGGTAGCGTTGCTGCTGCACCTTGAGGGCGGACTCAACGTGTCGGCCATCGTGCTCATGGTGCTTGGCACCCAGTGGTACATTCTGTTCAACGTCATCGCCGGCGCCAGCGCCATCCCCGAGGACCTGAAGGAAGCGGGCCGCCTGTTCCAACTGGAAGGCTGGCACAAGTGGCGAACGCTGATTCTGCCGGCGATTTACCCGTACCTCATCACGGGCCTCATCACCGCCAGCGGCGGGGCTTGGAATGCCAGCATCGTCGCAGAATACGTTTCCTTCCAGGGCCACGTCCACCATGTGTTTGGGGTGGGCTGGCTGATTTCCAAAAGTGCGCTGGATGGCCAGTTTGGCCTCCTGTTGCTGTCCACCGCCTCGTTGGCCGTGACGGTCGTGCTCGTGAACCGACTGGTGTGGCGCCGACTGTACCGCGAGGCGACCGACCGTTATTCGCTACAATAGAACCTGCAGAAGAACCCGCAGAAGAACTGCAAGCCAACTGCAGGAGAAAGAGAGCCCCTGGCAAGAACCGCGAGAAGCGTGGCGGCCTGGTGACACGGAGACGAACCCGCCTGGCTGGCGGAGAGGGGGTGACGTATGGCTCGCACGACAGCGCTCGCGACGTCCCAGGAAACCCTGGTGCGCCTGCTCGGTGTAAGCAAGACCTATGCCCAGCCCGATGGGTACGACATCCGCGTGCTGGAGGACATCACCCTGGATCTGCACCCGGGTGAGTTTATTGCGCTCTTGGGCCCGTCGGGGTCAGGCAAGTCCACTCTGCTGCGCATTGTCACGGGCTTGCAGCAGCCCTCGTACGGCAACGTCCTGTACCGGGGTCACCCGGTAACGGCGCCCAACCTCAAGGCGGCCATGGTGTTTCAGTCTTTCGCGCTCTATCCCTGGCTCACCGTGGCCCAAAACGTCGAGCTGGGCCTGGCGGCCAAGGGAGTGCCTCCCGCGGTGCGCCATGAGCGCATGACGCGCTTGGTGGAGCTCATCGGGCTGGATGGCTATGAGGACGCCTTCCCAAAGGAACTGTCCGGCGGCATGCGCCAGCGCGTGGGCTTTGCCCGGGCGCTCGCGGTCGAGCCCGAGTTGCTGTGCATGGACGAGCCGTTCTCGGCCCTTGACTTCCTGACCGCGGAGAACCTCCGGTCGGAGCTTTTGGACCTGTGGATCGACCAAAAGATTCCCACCCAGTCCATTCTCATGGTGACGCACGGCATCGAGGAAGCCGTTTTCATGGCCGACCGGATTGTCATCCTGTCCAAGAACCCCGCCCGAGTCGTGGCGGACCTGCCGGTCCCCCTGCCCCATCCCCGAAACCGCAAGGCACCCGAGTTCACCCAACTGGTGGACCAGGTGTACAAGGTGGTGACCGGCTGGGACGAGACGCCCGAGGCGCGTCAGGAGGAGGCGCGCGCCGAGGCGGCGGGTGAGCGGCCGCGCTTAAAACCCCTGCCGTCCGGCCACCTGTCCATGCTCACCGGCCTCTTGGAGCTCGTGGCCGACCGCGGGGGGCGGGACGATCTTTACCATCTAGGGTCAGAACTGCTGCTGGACGTGGACGACCTCCTGCCGGTGACCGACACGGCCGAGCTGTTTCACCTGGCCACCGTCGAAGAGGGCGACCTCATCCTGACGGATGGGGGGCGGCGCTTCTGCGAAGCCGAGAGTCCCGAGCGGCATGACATCATTCACGCCGAGCTGCTGCAGATCCCGGTCTTCCGCCTCATCCTGCGGGTGCTGGACTCCAAGGCCAACCGCAGCATGGTCAAAGAGTTCTTCAACGACATTTTGGAGGAGCACTTCTCCGTCCACGATGCCGAAGTTCAGTTGCGCACCGCCATCTACTGGGGGCGCTACGCAGACCTCTTTCACTACGACCCCGACACCGAGACGCTCTACCTGCCCGAGCCAAACCCGCCCGTCGACGACGGCCCCGTCCCAGCATGACCGGCCCGCCGCCCGCCATACTAGCGGACGGAGGTGTGACATGCCCCTATTGAGGCTGGATCCAACAGACTGGGACCACTGGCGCGACGACATGATACGGCTGTGGAACCGAGTGACCCCCGACGGGTGGACGATGGGCAACCAGCCCGCCTACTGGGTGACTGACGGCAGCGACCACGTGCGAATGGAGATGGAACTGCCCGGGGTGGACCCCAAGGCGGTGGACCTGGACGTCGACGACCAGACGCTCAGCGTGCACGGCCAGTGGCCGGGCCACGGCATCGGGATGGAAACCGGGCGGCGTCAGGGAGAATTTAGCCTCACCGTGGGTCTGCCGTCCACCGTCAACCCGGACGGCGCCCGTGCCGAGTTTCATCACGGACTGCTTCGGGTAGAGATGCCCAAGGCCGTTGGGCCCCGGCGGCGGCTTGACATCCACGTGCCGAGCGGCGCGCTCGCGGAATCCACCAAACCGATGTGACGCCACGATGAGGGCGAGGCCCTCTCGCGCCCCGACCCTCTCAGGCTACGCGGGGGGGCCGGGGCGCTTGCGTCCCGCCACCCAGCCCACCAGAGCCCCCAGGATGACCCCATCGATGGCGGGGGGCAGGGCGGACACCGGCGGCCCGGACCACACCACGGTGATGCCCTCCGCCACCAGCGCACCCATGCCTACGGAAATCAGGAGCATCGTCCAGCGCACCGGATGCGGATTTCGCGCCGCCACCACGGTGGCCCCCAAAAGCGCCGACATGACCGCGATCACCAAGGCCAGGACCAACTTCATGCCCAAACCACACCCAAGCCCCCCGACAGCAGTTACGCCCTACTATAGCAGGAGGGGCTCGGCCCATGCGGTGGGTCCCGGCCGGCCAGGAGCGGTGGACCGCTAATCGGGTGGCCAGGCCAGTCGCACACGGGCGGACAGCGCGCGCGCCGCCTCGTCCCCCACGGCCACCAGGGCACCGTGGGCGTTCATCACCAACTCGCGATAGCAGACGTCCTGGAGTCGGCGCAGGTCGGGCGTCCACGGCAGATCCGCCAACAGCGACAGCTCCTCATCCAATTGGCGCCAGCGGGAGGCGTCGGTGGGCCGGTCGGCCAGCTCCCGCGCCCATCGGCCCAGCGTCTGCTCCAGGGTGTAGATCCAGTCGTAGGCCCCCAGATCCACCTGCCAAAACGCGGCTTCGGCCAGCAGGTCTCGGATGTGGGCGCCGTTCCACCGCTGGCGGCCCAGCGCGCCGCGCAGTCGGTGCGCGAGGGAATAAGCGGCCGCGGTCCGAAACACTTCCGGAATCGGCTGCCCCAGCTCCGCCAGAAAGCGCATCAAGGTGCTCTGCCGGTCGTACACCTGGCCATACGCGGTCTCCGCTTCGGCAATCCCGTCAGCCAGCACCCCCGCCAGCACGAGCCGCTGCTCATCCCGAAACAGGTGCGTCAGATTGTACGTAGCGCCCATGAAGTGCTGGTCCAGCACATGGATCACCCCGGCGGCATCCGCCCGGCGAAACGCGTCCAGCACCTGCTCCGCCGTCGCGCGATACGCCTCGACGCCATGAAACGGACGGACGCCGGCCACCACGTTGTGGTCCCCCCAGTGCACGGCCGCCCCCGACAGTTTGGTCGACGCCCCCGTGATGGTGGACCGCACGGTGAGCCGGGCCACCACGGCCTTCGTGCGCGCCGCGTGCACCTCCTGGCGGTCGTGCCAGTCCACCGTGTAGCAGTACGGATGCGTGGCGTCTCGGGGAATGCCGCCGGCCACCGGCTCCAAGAGTGACAGCATGGTGGCGTGCGCCCCGACCCCCAGGAGGTCCAGTTGCACCGGCTCCACGGCGCGGCGATACACCGCCGCACCGTCCCCCCAGGCGGGCAGATTGCTTTCGGCCTGGGCCAGCGTGTCCAGAAACGGCCCGCGCCAATCTTGGTGGAGGGCGAGGCGGGCCAGTTGGAGTACGCGGCCCGCATAGCGCAGCACCTGAACGGCCTCCAGACCGGAGATGTCATCGAAAAACCAGCCGCAACTGGTGAACATCAGGAGCGCGTGGCGGGTCAGTTCCAGCAATTGGCGGACCCGGACCCGTCCGGCCGCGTCGAGGCCCGCCCGCGCCTGCTCGTCAAGGAACCGGCCCAACACGGCGGGCGACCGGTCCAAGATCACGTCGACGTACGCGTCGCGCGCGGCCCAAGGGTCTTTCAGGAACGGCGCCGTCGCCGCCTCGTAGGCAGCCGCGGCCGTGGCGGCTAGTTGGTCCAGCGCCATGCGCAGCGGCGCCCGCCAGCGCTGGTGCCATCCCTGCGCCATCCCGGTGTTGCAGCCACAGTCCGCCCGCCACCGCTCAACGCCATGCGCACAACTCCAGGAGCTCTCTTCATGAATCTCCACCACCCAGGTGGGGGGATGCTCGGCCAGGTACTGGCCGTAGTTGGTCAGGGTGGCCCGATCCGACTGCTCAATCACCGACAGCGCATAGGACAGCGCCATGTTTCCCCAGCGGTGGTGGTGGCCATAGCTCTCCCCGTCCGTCGCGATGTGGACCAACTGCGCGTCGTCGCGGTCGTCAAACGCCTCCAGCAGGCGCTTCGCGAAGCGAGCCCCATCGTCCAAAAGCCCCTCGAACGCCACGGCCTGCGAGGTTGGCCCGTCGTAGAAAAACACGCTGATCGTCCGGCCGGACGGCAGATCCACTCTATAGGGCCGCGTAGGGTCGATGGTGCCGCCTCCCGTGTCCCGCCACTCCCCCTCCCCATCGGGCCGGCACCGCGCGGCCTGAGAGGGCGCCAGCACCGTGAAGCGAATTCCCTCCGCGGCCAGGTCCTCGAGGGTGGGGGTATCTGCCGCGGTTTCGGGCAGCCACATGCCCTCCGGCATCCGCCCAAACCGCTGGCGAAAGTCGCGAATGCCCCAACGAATCTCCGTGAGCCGATCCCGCGGGCTCGCGAGCGGCAGAATGACGTGGTTGTACGCCTGCGCGAGCGCCGACCCGTGCCCCCCGTACCGCGCTTGGCTGGCCCGATCTCCCTCCACGATGCGGCGGTACACCTCGGGCGCCTCGTGCTCTAACCACGCCAGCAGCGTGGGGCCCACGTTGAAGCTCATCCACGCAAAGTTGTTGACGATGCGCTCGATATCCCCGGCCGCGTTCAGGATCCGCGAGGCGGTGTTCGGATCGTAGCACTCGTCGGTAATGCGGCGGTTCCAGTCGTGGTACGGCGCCGCCGAATCCTCCTCCTGCACCGCCTCCAGCCACGGGTTTTCCCGTGGCGGCTGATAAAAGTGCCCATGAACCAGGACACAGCGTTCACCCAACGGCAAGCCCCTCTCTTCTGACCCCCTGACGTTCGCGGCCATCCGGCGCTGCCACGGTCGCTAGCTCTCCCGCGCCTCCCAGATAGAGAAGTTGGGCCCCGGCACCCACACCGGTTCGTCCGACCTCACCCGGTCGGGCAGCATCCGGCCCGGACCGCCATAAAGCGCATCGGCAGACTCCAATCTCCGCTCCCATCTGCCCGCCCCCCAAGGCAGGCGGATCGGCTGGGAGGTCCCCGCCGGCACCCACACCAGCGCCAAGCGCTGGCCGCCGCCACGGCGCTCCACCACCACCGCATGGGTACTGCTCCGCGCCTCCACCGCCTCCAGTCGCCGCTCGGCCAGCGCCGGCTGCCGGCGCCACGCCAACAACGCTTTATAATACGCCGCGACGCCCGGCTGTTCGCGGCGCGTGAGCCGCGAGTCGGCCAGCGCCGCCGCTTCCGTAGGGTCACGCGTGGACTCCACCCACCCAAACGCCTTGGCCTCTTCGGCGCGGCCGCGGCGGACAGCGTCCAAGAGGGCGGCGCCGGCATGATCCACGAAGTAGAGAAACGGGGCCGTCTCGCCGTACTCCTCCCCCATGAACAGCATCGGCACGAACGGCGCCGTGAGCACCAGCCCCGCGGCCGCCTTGGCGGCTTCCGTTCCCACCTGCGCCGTCAGGCGGTCTCCCTTAGGGCGATTGCCCACCTGGTCATGGTTCTGCAGATACGCCACCACGGTCGAGGCCGGCGGGGCGCCGCCCGGCTCGTACGGACGGCCGTAGTGCCGCCCACGGTAGCCCGACCACCGTCCGGTCTGGACCAACCCCCGCTCCATCGCCGTGGCCACATCGCCGAAGGGGCCGAAGTCCTGATAGTACCCGGCCCGGTCCGCCGTCAGGGCCGCGTGCACCGCGTGGTGCACGTCGTCGGACCAGAACGCATCGAAGCCGAGCCCGCCCAGCGCCGGTGGCCGCACCACGCGGGGTGCGTTCCAGTCGCTTTCCGCGACCAGCCACACCGGCCGCCCCTGGGCCCGGCCGGCCTCATGCAGTCGGGTGGTGACCTGCTCCCAAAACGGCCACGCGGTCTGGTCCACCACCGCGTGCACCGCATCAAACCGAAAACCGTCCAGGTGAAAGCGCCGCTGCCACTCAAGCGCGTGGCTCAGAAAAAAGTGGCGCACGCCGTCGGAGCCAGGGCCGTCAAAGTTCAGCGCGGGCCCCCAGGGCGTCCGATGGCGCTCGGAGAAATAAGGAGCAAATTCTTCCCAGTACACCCCTTCGGGCCCGATGTGGTTGTACACGACGTCCATGATGACGCCGAGGCCCTGCTGGTGCGCGGCGTCCACGAGACGACTGAGGCCGCCGGCTCCGCCCAAGTCATGCTGGACCGCAAACGGAAACACACCGTCGTAACCCCAGTTCCAGCGGCCCGGGCACTGGGACACCGGGAGCAACTCCAGCGCGCCCACGCCTAAGTGCGCCAGCCGCGGCAAGTCCGGGATGACGCCGTCAAACGTGCCCGCGTCGGTAAACGTCCCCACATGCAGTTCATACACCGTAAAGTCGGGGGCGGTGGGGTCGAGGCCCCGCCATGCCTGGTCCCCCCAAGCGTGCGCGTCGGCCAGAAGCGCTGACGGCGCCAGCACGCCATTGGGCTGCCAGCGGGAGGCCGGGTCGGCTCGCACCGGGCCATCGGGTGTAAGTTGAAACCCATAGCGGGTACCCACCGCCCGGCCGTGCAGCTCAGCGATCCAATACCCTCCCGGTTCCGGGCTCATCGCCCAATTCTCGCCGGTGTCGGGCAGCACGAGCCGGGGCTCGAGACTCCGGGGGGCCCAGAGCCGAACCCGCCACCCCCCCTGGCCGTCGGGCACCGCCCCCAGCTGGCCGGCGTCATGGCCCGGGATCATGGGCACGGCCTCGCGGCCACCGGTGCGCGGGCCTCGCCTCCCATTTCGCCCCCGGGGGCGTGTCCGGCGCGCCGGGCAGCCAGCGCCTCAAGCCAGGCCCGCAGATTTTCGTCCGCGAGCACCTGATCCAGCGTGCGGGCCGCACGCCGCGACCAATTTTGCGCGGACTGGGTGCCCGGCTGGTTGGGCGCCTCGCGCTCCAGCCACCAGTCCTCCAGGTTGACGACGACCCACGCCGCCCGCGTGCCTGCCAGCCACTCCACGGTCGCTCGGTGCACCCCGGCGGGCGGCGTGGCTGGCGAAAGTCCCAGCCACTCACACCAGGATGCCCTGGCCTCATGATCGAGCGCCGCCCACATGGAGGCAAACGTGGTCATGTCGTGGGTCCCGGTCGTCACCAAGCTTTGGGCCGGGGGCTCCTCCTGGCTTCCGGGCCTTGCCGGGCGCACCACGACCAAGCGATGGATGTCCCGCATGGCCATCGTGCGGCGCACCACGGCCGGCACATTGCCCAGATCCTCTCCCACCACCGGGGTGCCGGATCGCTCGGACTCTAGCGTCAGCACCGCATATAGTTCGTCGGCCGGGTACTGCACGTAGGCGCCGTCCTGCGCGGCGGCCCCTTCGGGAATCCACAGCAGCCGGTGGAGGCCCATGACATGGTCGACACGCAGCACCCCCGCCATCTGCAGGTGTGCGGCCAGCGCCCGCCGCCAATACTGATGGCCGTCCCGGCGCAGCTGGGCCGGCACCAGAGGCGGCATATCCCACCGCTGGCCCGCGCTGGACAGCGCATCCGGCGGGGCCCCCATGCTCATCCCTTCGCCGAACAGGTGGCGCCAGCGCCACACATCGTACCCCGCCGGATGCACCCCCACTGGGAAGTCCAGCATGGGCCCCGGCCCGGCCGTGGTCCATGACCGCATGGCCTGTCGGGCCCTTTGGGCGGCATAAGAGTAAAACTGCACGCGCACGGCCGACACCGCCCGGTCGGGAATGCGGCCGCCGCGCGCGGGCTCGGGCCAGCGTTGCCACGGCGTGGGGTGCGCCTCCGCATACGCGCGAAAGGCGGCGTAGTCGCGCATCGCCGCATCCGCCTCCCCGGCAAGGCCCGGCCGCCACCGGCGCTCCAACGCCGCTCGGCGGGCTCTCCCCACGGCCGGCCAGTCGATGGAGTCCTGTCCCCCAGGCTGCCCCTCACCTGCCGCCACCTCACCGGCAAGGTATGCCTCGCTCCAAAACAGCCGCGTCACGGGCCGATACGGGCTCGCATCGGCCGCCGCGCCCTCAAGCCAGGTGGGCAGCAGCGGCAGCGTGGCACAGAATGCGGGCACGCGCCCGGCCCATGCGGCCAGGCGCGCCAGCGCCCCGTAGCTTCCCATCGGCTGGCCGGAGTCCGCCAGCGCATAGGGCGGGCAGAACACCCCCAGCGCCGGCGCGGCGGGGGCCCGCGCCGCATGGCCGGGCGGCGCGATGACCAGCGTCTCTGCCGTGAGGCCGAAAACCTCCACGGTGAGCCGGTGGTACCCGAGGGGAATCCGAGCCACAGGCAGCACCAGCCGCCACTCCTGATAAGCCTCCCCGGCCACACGGGTGGCGGCCACCAGCACGGGGTCCACGGGGAAGGGTCCCCAGGTGCCCCCTTCCTCCCAGGCGATGGTGACCGCCACCGGCCCGTGGGCCGCCGCAGGAACTCGCATGGTCACCCGGATGCTCACGCGGGTGGCGCCGGCCCGGACCAGCGTGACCGGCTCCATCACGCGGCGCCAGCGCGCCACCGTTTGGTCCATCAGCGCTTGGGGCGCGTCCGCCGCCGAGTGCACGGGCGCGCCGAGACCCGCCAGCACCGCGAGCAACGTGTCCTCCGATGCGCGGTGCGTCACCCCCAGAGCATCTTTGTATTTGGTTTGCACACCGTGGCGCTGCGCCAGCAGCACCAGCGAGCGTTCGCGTTCGCGCAGGCCGTCCCATGACGATGGCACCCGCGATCGCCCCCTTCCCATGGTCAGTTCTTCCCTCGGAGACGAAGCAAGCCATTGGCGCCCGCGGCACCCGCTCTCATGGCTCCCTTTGTCCCGTGACCGTATGCCAATCCTGCCGGCCAGGTCAACCCGACCCGCGGTCGCCGCGTCCCCCGCGCACGCGCTTGGGCTACAATAGCGCTACGAAACCGCCTGAGATGCAAAGAGCCGGAGGCGATGCCCGTGGACCCAACCCTGCCGCCTCTCCCCGTACGGGTGGTGGTCACGCAACTGTCCCCCGAGGTCGAAGCCGGGCGCTTTCCGGCAAAAGCGGTGGCGGGCGACCCCCTTGTGGTCCGGGCCCGCGTCTTTGCGGACGGCCACGACGTGGTCCGGGCAGAGGTCGCCTGGCAGGATGCCCAGGGCCAGCGCACGGTGCTCCCGATGGATCCCCTGGGCAACGACTGGTTCTCCGTTGCCGTCCCCCCCGGCCCCGTCGGCCTGGCCCGCTACCAGGTGGTGGGCTTCGTCGATGAGCTGGCCACCTGGCATGCGGGGGCCGTGAAGAAGCTTGACGCTGGCGTGCTGGACCGCGTGGACCGCCTCCAGGGCGCAGAGTGCCTGGACCGCGCCCGCAGGGAGAATCCCCAGGCGGAGCCGCTGGCTGAAATGGCGCGGTGGTGGCGCGCGCCGCGCCCCCGCACCCCGGCCCAGCTGGCCAAGCGGCTCGGACAGGTAGCGGCGCTGGCGGCGGCGCTCGGGGCCCCGGCCGGCGCCACCGCAGGCCCGTGGCGGGAAGTGTGGGTGGATCCCCCGACCGCCGCGTTCAGCGCCTGGTATGAGGTGTTTGTGCGCTCCACGGGGGAGGCGAGGCAGCCTGGCACGCTGGCCACGCTGCGGCGCCGCCTCCCGTACGTCCGTGCGCTGGGGTTCGATGTGCTGTATCTACCACCCATTCACCCCATCGGGCGCATCGGCCGGAAGGGACCCAACAACGACCCGTCGCCGTCCCCCGCCACCGACGTGCCGGGAAGTCCGTGGGCCATCGGCGCCCGGGAGGGGGGACACCAGGCGATCCACCCGGATCTTGGTACCTTAGACGACTTTGACGACTTGGTGGCGGCCGCCAGAGAGCAGGGCCTCGCCGTGGCTCTCGATCTGGCGCTGCAGTGCGCGCCGGACCACCCATGGGTAGCCGAGCACCCCGAGTGGTTCCGCCATAGGCCGGACGGCACCATTCAGTACGCGGAAAACCCCCCCAAGAAATATCAGGACATTTACCCCCTGGATCTGGCGGGGGAGGCTTACGGGGCGCTGTGGCAAGCCTGCCGCGACATCGTCAGGTTTTGGATCGGCCACGGCATTAGAATTTTCCGCGTGGACAATCCGCACACCAAGCCCTTTGATTTCTGGGAATGGCTCATCCGCTCGCTCAGAGCCGAGCATCCCGACCTTGTGTTCCTGGCCGAGGCGTTCACCCGGCCCGCCGTCATGGAGCGACTGGCGCAATTGGGCTTCTCCCAGTCGTACACCTATTTTGCCTGGCGCCACACGGGCCGGGACATCCGCGCCTACGTCGAGGAACTCCAGGGGTGGCCCCACGCCGACTTCTTTCGGCCGAACTTCTGGCCCAACACCCCCGACATCCTAACCGAATTTCTGCAGACCGGCGGACCCGCCGCGTTTGCCGTGCGGGCGGTGCTGGCCGCCACCCTGTCGTCCAACTATGGCATCTATGGCCCCCTCTTCGAAGAGGCGGTGGGAGCGCCGCTGACGCGAGGCAGCGAAGAATATCTCGACTCCGAGAAATACCAGGTGCGGCACTGGCCCTGGGATCCGTCGCGGGGCTTGGCGCCCCTGCTGGCCCGGCTGAACCAGGTGCGGCGCACCCACCCCGCCCTCCAGCGGTTTGGCAACGTCCGCTTTCACGCGATGGACAACCCTGAGCTGCTGGCGTACAGCCGGCAGGACCGCACTGGCAGCGACACCGTACTGGTGGTGGTGAACCTGGACCCGGCCTGGCCGCAGAGCGGCTTTACCGCGCTCGATCTCTCGGCGCTGGGCGCTGCCGCCCACGGCCCCTATCTGGTGCGCGATCTTCTGGCAGGGCGGACATACCAGTGGAACGGCCCCGTAAACTACGTTGCGCTGTCGCCCGGCGAACAGCCGGCGCACGTGTTTGAAGTGGTGGCGGCCGGCACGGTACCGCCCTAGGTGGTCCATGCTCAAAAAGCTTTCGACAACACGGTGAAAAGAGGCGCACCATGCCGAACGGGGTGGACGACTGGTACCGCGACGCCATCATCTACGAATTGCATGTGCGAACGTTCTATGACAGCAACGGCGACGGTGTGGGCGACTTTGAGGGCCTCCGCCAGAAGCTCCCCTACCTGAAGGACCTCGGCGTGACGGCACTTTGGCTCCTCCCCTTCTATCCGTCGCCCGGCCGCGACGACGGGTATGACATTGCGGACTATCGCAGCGTGCATCCGGACTATGGGACGCTCTCGGAATTTCGTGCCTTCCTGAAAGACGCGCACCAGCTCGGGTTGCGCGTCATCACGGAATTGGTCATCAATCACACGTCGGACCAGCACCCTTGGTTTGAGCGGGCGCGGCACGCCAAGCCCGGGAGTGCGGCGCGCAACTTCTACGTATGGAGCGACACCGCCACCCAGTACGCCGACGCCCGCATCATCTTCCCGGACTTCGAGCGGTCCAACTGGACGTGGGATCCCGTGGCCGGCCAGTACTACTGGCACCGCTTCTACAGCCACCAACCGGACCTGAACTTTGACAATCCACAAGTGCGCCGGGCCGTGCTGCGAACGGTCGACTTTTGGCTCGGAATGGGGGTCGACGGGCTCCGTCTGGACGCCGTGCCGTATCTCTTTGAGCGGGATGGTACCTCGTGCGAAAACTTGCCCGAAACCCATGCGTACCTGAAAGAACTGCGCCGGCACGTGGATGAGCACTTTCCCCACCGCATGCTGCTGGCCGAGGCGAACCAGTGGCCGGAAGATGCCGTTGCCTACTTTGGCGACGGCGACGAATGCCACATGGCGTTTCACTTTCCCCTCATGCCCCGCCTCTTCATGGGCCTCTACCAAGAAAGCCCCGAACCCATCCTCGACATTCTGGAGGCAACCCCGCCGCTCCCCGACGGCGCTCAGTGGGCGCTCTTCCTGCGCAACCATGACGAGCTCACACTTGAGATGGTGACCGAGCAGGAGCGCGATTACATGTACCAGGCTTACGCCGAAGACCCCCGATCCCGCATCAACCTGGGAATTCGGCGCCGCCTCATGCCGCTGCTGAACAACAACCGCCGGCGCGCCGAACTGATGCACGCCCTGCTGCTGGCGCTGCCTGGCACCCCAGTGCTGTACTATGGCAATGAGATTGGCATGGGCGACAACATCTACCTGGGGGACCGCGACGGAGTGCGGACGCCTTTTCAGTGGAGCGGCGACAAGAACGCCGGGTTTTCGACCGCCAACCCGCAGAAGCTGGTGCTGCCGGTGGTCACCGACCCGGAATACCACTACGAGGCGGTGAATGCGGAAGCCCAGCGCGCCAATCCCCACTCGCTCTGGTGGTGGTTGAAGCGTCTCATCGCGCTCCGCCGCAGCACGCCGGCGTTTGGGCGCGGCGAGCTTTTCGTCGTCGACGCCAACAACCCGCACGTGCTCGCCTTTGTCCGAAGCCTCCCCGAGAACGACCCGCCCGAGCACGTGCTGGTGGTGGCCAACCTGTCCCGCTTCGCGCAGCTCGCGGCGCTGGACCTGTCCTCGTATCAAGGCAGCTACCTGGTGGAGCTGTTTGGCCGGACGGCGTTTCCCGCCGTGGCGGCCGACCCGTACCCCATCACGCTCGGTCCCCACGGGTTCTTTTACTTCCGACTGGACCCGGTGGCCGCCGAGGCGGGGAGCGTGCTGTCTCTGGGCGCGCCGCTCACGGTGCGGCAAACCTGGGAGGAACTGCTGGACGAGGGGGCCGCTCGGCAGGCACTGGAGGCGGCACTCCTCAAACACCTGCGCCAGGCGCGCTGGTTCGGCGGACGGGGCCGGCAGGTGGCCCGCTGCCAATTGGAATCCCAGTGGCCGCTGGCCGCGTTTCGCCTGCTCATCGTGCGCGTCACCTACCAGGATGGGGGGCAAGAACGCTATCAGGTGCCCGCCGGCTGGAGCGACAATCCCAGCGGACATGACCTGGTGGAGGTACGCACCGACGCGGGGCAAAGTGGCTACGTGCGCGATGCGGGCCAGGATCCCGAGTTCAGTCGAGCGGTGGCCGCGCGCCTCACGCGCCGAAATTCCCACAGGCGCGGACCCCTATCCGGATGGACCCAGTCAGGGTTCCTGCGCCGGTGGAACGACCCGGACTGCGATTGGACACCGCACCCGATGACGCGCGAGCAATCCAACACGTCGGTCCGGCTGGGCAACACGGCGCTCTTGAAGCTGTACCGCCGCCTGGAGCCGGGGCCTCAGCCTGACGTCGAGGTGACACGGCACCTGAACCGGGTGGGCTTTGCCCACAGCCCCACGATGCTGGCCACGCTGGACCTCGTGGACAAAGCCAGCAACGGGCGGGAGGCGCCGGCCACCACGCTGCTGTCAGTGGCCAGCTATGTCCCGCACACGGAGGACGGATGGGAGTGGGCGGCGGCGGCGGCCCGCGCGTACGTGGACCAACCCAGCCCCGACGCGCTGGCCGCCCTGCTGCCGGACGTGGCGCGGCTGGCCCGCGTCACGGCCGACATGCACCGAGCGCTGCTGTCCCCTTCCACGGATCCCGCGTTCAAACCCGAGCCCCTGACTCCGTTTATCCGCCGCAGTTTATGCCAGGGGGTGCGCCAGGACCTAACCGACACACTCCGCCGGCTTGCCCGCGCCCAAGCCGCGCCAAAGGCGCTGGACCCGTGGTCGCTCGGGCTGGTGCGCCGCGTGCTTGAGGCCCGCGGGCCGCTGACCGCGCTGGCCGACGCGGTGCTCGACGCTCCGCTCACCGTCAGCCGGTGCCGCATTCACGGCGACCTGCATCTCGGCCAGGTACTTTACACAGGCCAAGATTTTGTAATCATTGACTTCGAGGGCGAGCCGCGCCGCCGCCTGTCCGAGCGGCGGCTGAAAAGCCTGCCGGCCCGCGATGTGGCCGGCATGCTGCGCTCGTGGCACTACGCCGCCCTATCGGCCGTCGGCGCGGCGGACGCCGCCCTGGCTCCCCATGAGCGCCGCCAGCGCGCGGTGAGGGCTCGCACCTGGCACCAGGCAGTGGCGGACCACTACCTGCGCGCCTATCGGGAGTCTTTGCCCCTAGCCACCGGCGTGCCGACAGACGCGAGCCACGATCCCTGGCTCAGTGCCTTCATGCTGGAAAAAGCCGCTTACGAAATCCAGTACGAACTGGGCCACCGGTCAGAGTGGGCCTGGATCCCGCTCCTGGGCCTGCTGTCGCTGGCGGGCCGCGCAGAGCTAGCGGAGGAGGACACGCCATGACCCCCAGCGCCGACATCTCTCCCGAAAACCTCTGGCTTTTCAACGAGGGCCGCCACAGCCGTATTGACCGGTTCTTGGGAGCCCATCCACGACCCGATGGCTGGACCCAGTTTGCGGTCTGGGCCCCCAATGCCCGAGCCGTCTCGGTCATCGGCGACACCAACGGCTGGGGCGCGGAGACCGCGCCACTCGCGCGCCAGGGGTCGTCCGGCGTGTGGGCGGGCGTGCTGCCTCATTTCCCCCCGGGGGCCCTGTACAAGTACCGCATCGTGGGGCCGCACAGCCCCGAGCCCGTCGACAAAGCCGACCCCGTGGGATTCCGCCACGAGTGCCCGCCGTCGACCGCGTCCCAAGTGTGGGTGCCCACGCACGACTGGCAAGACGCGCGCTATCGCCAGGCCCGAGCCGGTCAGCCGCTCAGGTCCGAGGCGGTCTCGATCTACGAGCTGCATCTGGGATCATGGCGGCGGACAGCCGACGGCCGATGGCTCGACTACAACCAACTCGCCGCCGGACTCATCGACTGGGTGCATCAGGAAGGCTTCACCCACGTCGAGTTGCTGCCCGTGATGGAGCACCCCTTTTATGGGTCGTGGGGGTATCAGACGACGGGCTACTTTGCGCCCACCGCTCGCTACGGCACCCCGGACCAGTTCATGGACTTCATCGACCGGCTGCACGGCGCGGGCATCGGCGTCATCTTGGACTGGGTGCCGTCGCACTTCCCCACCGACCCCCATGGCCTGGCCCGTTTTGACGGCACGCCGCTGTATGAGCACGCCGACCCGCGTGAAGGTTTTCATCCCGATTGGCAAACCCTGATTTTTAACTATGGGCGGCACGAGGTGAAAAGTTTTTTGCTGTCGAGCGCCCGGTTCTGGCTGGATGTGTACCACGTGGACGCGCTCCGCGTGGACGCGGTCGCGTCGATGCTCTACCGCGACTACTCCCGCCGGACCGGCGAATGGATCCCGAATCAGCAGGGCGGCCGCGAGAATCTGGAAGCGATCGCCTGGCTCCGCCAGATGAACACCGACCTTTACGCCGCGTGCCCCGGGACAGAGACGATGGCGGAGGAATCTACCGCGTGGCCCGGGGTGTCGCGCCCCGTCCACGACGGGGGTCTCGGATTTGGTTTTAAATGGGACATGGGATGGATGCACGACACGCTCGCGTATTTTGCCCTGGACCCGGTTTACCGCCGCCACCACCATCAGGAGCTCACCTTTCGGATGATCTACGGGTTTCAGGAAAACTTTGTCTTGCCCCTCTCGCACGACGAGGTGGTGCACGGCAAAGGCTCACTCGTGGGGAAGCTGTCCGGCGACGACTGGCAGAGGCGCGCGCAGTTGCGGATGCTGTTGGCGTACCAATGGCTCCTGCCGGGCAAGAAGCTCCTGTTCATGGGCGGCGAATTTGGTCAACCTGCCGAGTGGAACCACGACCAGAGCCTGGATTGGCACCTGTTGGACAAGCTCGAACATCGGGGCATCGCTCGGCTCGTGGCTGACCTGAACCGGCTCTATCGAGCCGAAGCCAGCCTCGGGACCACAGATCACCACCCAGACACCTTCCAGTGGGTGGTGGCCGACGATGCGTCCCAGAGCGTGTACGCGTGGCTCCGCACCACGCCGGCAGGCCGACCGGTGCTGGCGGTAATGAACGCCACCCCCGTCCCCCGCCTCGGCTATCAGGTGGGCGTGCCGGTGGCGGGCATATGGCAGGAGCTCGTGAACACGGACGCCGACACGTATGGCGGCAGCAACCTGGGCAACTGGGGCGAGGTCGCGGCCAGCGCCCCCCCGCTGCCCGGGGGCGCCCCTCGGCTGGCACTCACCCTGCCGCCGCTGGGCCTGGTGGTGCTGGCTCCCTGCCGCTGACCCGCCGCATGCCGCTCGTCGCGCGCGGCCGGTTGCCGGACACCGGCGCACGGTGTGGCTGAGCGCCTACGACACAGCACCGAGCGCCACCCGGCTGGCGGCGCCCACGTGCTCCAACAGCGCCACCTGGTCCGGGTGGCACGTGAGAAACAGCACCTGATGCCGCTCGGCAAATTCGCGCAACACTTCCACCATCACGCGCTGCCGCACCGGGTCGGCATTGACCAGGATGTCATCCAGCACAATGGGCATGGCGCGCCCGCGCCGGGCTTGCTCCTCAATCCACGCCAGCCGAAACGCCAGGTACAGTTGTTCCCGGGCGCCCCGCGACAAGGCGTCCGCACGGTACACCGCCCCGTCCGCCGCCTGCACCTCCAGATTTTCATCGTCCGTGGCCCACAGCGTCCCGTAGCGTCCGGCCGTCATGCGGCTGAACAGGCGCTGGGTGTCCTGCATCACCTGAGGTTGCCGCTCCCGCCTCAGAGCGTCGCGCGCTACCTGGATCGCCGACTCCGCCCACGATAGCTCGAGCCAGGCAAGCGCCCCCCGTAGAACCTCCTGGCCAAGCAGCTCCTGCTGGAGGCGGGCCTCCGCCAGTGTGCCGGACCGCTCAAGGTCCTGCCGCGCTATCCGTGCCACGGCAAGCTGCTCCATCGCGTGGTCTCGCTCGTCCGCCTGCGCCTGGCGCTTGGCGTCCACGCGGTCGCGCTCGTCCTTGAGGCGCTCAGCCGTCCACGCCTGAAACACCGACCGGAAGTCCGCTCCCAGCGACTGGACGAGGGCATCGGACGCCAGTCGCTGCTCCAGCCGCGCCACCGCGCGGCGCGCATCCTGCCAAGCGGCCAGCCGCTCCATCTGGACAGCAAAGTCATCCGCCGACACGGCTTCCACCTCTCTCCAGATGGCGCTGAGGACTTCGCGGGCTGCCGCACTGCGCTCGGCCGCCTGGCGGCGCTCATCGCGCGCCTGCGCCTCCCGCTCCAGCAATTGACCCCACGCGTGCCTGTGCTCCCGCCAGGTTTGCCATGCCTCGGCGGATTGCCCCCCCGTGAGCTGACAG
>JAKARZ010000054.1 GCA_021828405.1 Bacillota bacterium | reverse complement strand
GGAATGCCGTGCGGTGGGAAACCCGGGACGGTACCCCTTGGTCGGTGTTGGCGGCCGTGCGGGATCTGCCGGCACGCCGGGCGACTGGCCGGTGCAGATCCCCGGCACCGCCGACCGCCCCGCCTTGGCGCTGCGCCTCGTGGCGTGCGCAAGGCGCCCAGCGCCGCCGAGCGGGCGCGGCCACGCCCGCCCAGACGCCCGCAAGCATGGCCACACCCCGACGGCCGCGACCCTGGAGGCCGCGGACTATGTCTTGGTGCTCACCAGTCTGCCCAGGACCGCCGCCGACGCCGCCGAAATCCTGGAACTCTATCGCTTGCGCTGGCAGATCGAATGCGCCTTCAAGCGCCTTAAAAGTTTACTCCACCTAGACGCCTGGCGGGCCTTTGATCCCGACCTCGCCCAAACCTACCTCCTGGCCAAACCTCCTGGCCAAGTTGCTGGGGGCCGTGATGGTGGATGCACTGGGGGCGCCGGACCCCGCCTTTTCCCCCTACGGGTACCCGGTCCGTCCGGACATCCAACGCCGTGTGGCGGATTACCCCACTGATCTGGCACGATCTGCGCCTCATCGTTCAAGGGGGGGTCGATCTCGCCGAGTGGCTTTCCCCGCCCCGGGCGTGGAGGGCCGCGCTCCATGAACGCCCCCGGAAACGTTCGTTCCAGCGAGACCACATACCCTAAGTGAGCGCGTATGGGCCGGGACCCACCCTCGGGTGGGTCCCGCTTGTACGCTGGCCGCCTCCCCGTCCGAACCAGCGCGCCTTGGGTGCGCCCGCGATCCAGCAGCCGTGGGGACGCGCGCGGAACGGGCCTTCATCTACCATCCAGCGGGGATTCCCGTCCATAGGGGCCAGCGGCCCGAGGCGCATTCAGACCGCGGGCGAGCAGGTCATCCGGTCCCGGACATGGGATGTGGCAGGGCCGCGTGCTGAGCGCATGTCGGACCACCACGGCACGAGGCCGCCGCGACTACAGCGAGGGTGGGGGAGGCGCGGAGCGGTCGGCATGGACGCCCGGGGGAATCCCGGGCTGCACAAACGTCAGCATCACGGGGTGGTCCACCTCGCACCGGCTGCGCACCAGGTAGGGGAACCGGGTGGCGGTGTGCACGGGCGTGAAGTGCACCCGCGCCCCGCAGTCCGGCCAAGGGCATCGCACCGTTTTGGGCTGCGCGTTGGTGATCACGTGTCTGCCTCCCGGGCTGGGGGCCAGGACCGCCGCCCCGCCGTTCTTGGCTACAGGATACCACGGGGCGGCGGGACGCTAGCGGGTGGCCTGGGTCTACACGTGGCTTCTGTCCACGGTGTCCCACAGGTGGCCACTGGCATCCAGCGCCCTTCCGGCCTGCGACGCGGTGAACTGCAGCGTGGCCCGCCCGGTGACCTGGGGGTTCTTGTACTTGAGGCGCCAGCGCTGACCGCCGTCGGTCGTCCGGTACAGCCCGCCGTGGAGCACGGCCCGCCAGTCCTGCGCACTTCCGAAGCTGACCATCGCCAGGTTCAGCCCGCGCGAGGGCGCCGCCGCCCGGAGCGTACCTTGAACCCGCCAGAAATTCGGCGGGGACTCCCGGCATACGACCAGTTCCGCCGCCCCGGCGGCCTCGTCGTATACCACGCCCACCATCGGCGCGTCGGCCCTCGGCACCACGGGCAGGACCGAGAGGTTTGGCGAGTAGAAGGGCGTGAGCCGAGTCGGTGTGGGCAGGGAGACGCGCGCCCAGTCTTGCCCGCCGTCCGCCGTGGCCGCCAGGTCGTACGGCCACGGCACCTCCCCGGCGGCCTGCGGAGTCCCAGCCACCCGGCCGCGATCCGGTGACGCAAACGTAGTAGGCCGCCAAACGGTAGGTGGGAGGCGGTCGCGGCGGTGCTGATAGAGTTCATGTCACGTGGCGCCGCCGTCCGTCGGGCCGTACAGGATCGCGCTGGGGCTGGCGTTGCCCGCTGTGAGCACTTCCAGCCACCCCACCGGCTGGGAGGCGAACACGATCTGCACACCTCTGCCGCCAAACGAGATGGGCGCCACCCGGGCCGATGTCCACGAGCGCCCCCCATTGGCCGTGTGATAGATCGCGACCGTCTGGTGCGGCACATCCTCCGCCACCCACAGACTGCTGCGGCCGCTGGCCGCCATCCGAACCCAGGTGCTGGCGGGGGCGTGATGCAGCCCTGGGGGCGCGACCGTCTGCCGGCGCTGGCCGCCCGACCCCGTGCGACGCACCGCCGTCGGTCAAGATCCAGCCGGTGTTCATCCCGGTCATGCGCACCTGCGCGACGGGCCCAATGGCCTCAGGGCTGGCCAGGCGCAGGATTCCCCCCGGATCGGCGACCGAGGAACGGGGCGTCCGCGAGGGGGGCGCAGTCGTGCGGGACAGTCCCGCCCAAAAAGGCCGGGGGCGAGCGGCCGCGCGTCGGTCGGTGGCTTCCCATATGACCCCGTGGTCGACCGCTAGATCCGCGGGCCACCGCATCACCGGGTGCTGGGCCCGCCGCTCGCGCAATTGATGCTCCTCACCGTGCTGGTTGCCGGCATCACCGGGCCCGTTCATCGTCTTCCTCCTTCCAAGCTTGGGCAAAGCGGCCTTGAGCCCGATGCAGTCGCGCCTTGACGGCGCCAGGACTGAGAGCGAGCTCCCGTCCAATTTCCTCGAGGCGCCAGTCGGCAAAGTAGTACAGCATGAGACAGGTCCGGTCGGTCTCCGGCAAGGTGTCGATTACCGGCCGCACCGCGAGGCGGTCTATGGGACTGTGAGGCGGCACCTGCTCCCGCGCCCCTTGGGCACCCGCATGTTGGCGGCGCTGCTCGCGCCTCAGCCCATCCACGGCCACGTTGCGGGCCACCCGACAGAGCCACGCGGGCGTTATCACAGCGCCGCCCGCATCCGTTCGTAGAGCCGCAGGAAGGTTTTCTGATTAATGTCCTGGGCCATGCCGCGATCGCCCGCGTAGGCATACGCAAACCGCGCGATGCGGTCGCTCCACGTCTCCAGCCACTGGGCGAATTGCTGCCGCCCTGCGGCATCCGTGTCTGCCGTGCGCAACCCTCCTCAAGCTACCACCTCTGTATCGCTGGAGCTTGGCGGTTTTTGCGGAGGGGCCAGGCGAGCGCCGGCACCGGGCTTGGGCGTGAGACGGCCGGTGCGGCGTGCGGATCGCGCGGCGCGGGGCGCTTAGCGGCCTCCGCGCACAAACGCGCGCACGGCATCGGCTTCGGTGCCGGGGTTGACGTAGAGCACTAGGCGGTCGTCGGAGGCGAGGGTGGTGTCCCCGCGCGGAATGAGAACCCGGTCTCCGCGTTCGATGCTCACCAGCACGGCGTTTTTGGGGAGGGCCATCTGCTTGACGGGCTGCCCGACGAACGGGTTGCCCGGATCCAGCGACACGAGCTGGAAGGCGCCGGGGTTCCCGGTCTGCTGCTGCATGAGAACCACCTTGCGGCTGGTCTCCAGGGAAAGGGCCGTGCGCGTGTGATACGCCCGCATGACGTCGCTGGGTGACAGCACGCCTACCACCCGGCCTTGGTCGGTGACCGGCAGCAGGGGCGTGTTGTACACGCCAAAGCGCTGGATGGCTTCGTCGAGGTTGCTGTCGGGGGACAGGGCGGGAATGCGTGTGAACGGCAGATCCAGCACCCGTGCGCCGGGGTCACGCGCGCTGGCCGCCAACAGCGTCGGCAGGTCGACGACGCCCAAGTACTCTCCCCGATCGTCCTGGACGACAAGGCCGTCGGCGTGGAGCTCCCCCAGTTTGCTCTGCGCCTCGGACACGGTTTCGGAACCCCGTACCGGGGTCGGCGGCCGCATGGCGCTCTTGGCCGGCAGTACCTGCAGGGGTCGCACCTCGGCGCCGCGCAAAATGCGGATCCCCCGCCGCGACAGACGCACGGTGTACATGGTGTCCGGCTGCAGCGACCCGTAGACAAAGTACGCCAGGCTGGCGGCCATGAGGACGCCCAACGTCAGCCGATAGTCGCCGGTCATCTCCAACACGATCACCCCGGCGGTCAGGGGAGCCTGGGCGGCGGCCGCAAACACGGCTCCCATGCCCGCGACGCCGAACACGCGCGCATCCGCCAGCGTGTGCGGCAGCAGGCCGTGGACGCCCATGCCGTACACGGTTCCAAACATGAGGCCCAGATACAAGCTGGGGGCAAAGACGCCGCCCGACCCGCCGGCTCCGATGGTGACCAGCGTGGCCAGGAGCTTTCCCACCAGCAAAGCGGCCAGCAGGATCCCGACGATTTGCCCGGCGGCCACCGCCCGCATGGGGCCGTAGCCCACCCCCAGCACCTGGGGCAGCAGCAGGCCGAGGCTGCCCACCAACAGTCCGCCCACGATGGCCCGCTGCCAAAATGGCCATCGCCATCCGTCAAACAGATCTTCGAAGTAGGTGAGCCCCTTGGTGTAGACGATGCCAAACAGGCCGGCCAGGATGCCCAGCACGGCCATCACCACGACGGACAGGGGCGAGCGAAACGCCAGCGGCGGCACCGGGAGCACCAGGTGACTGCCCAAAAGGGCATTGAACACCGTCACGCCCACGACCGACGCCACGAAGCAGGGCACCAGCGTGCCCATCGCGTAGCTGCCCAGCACGACTTCCATGCCAAACAGGCCGCCGGCAATGGGGGCGTTGAACGTGGCGCCGATGCCAGCCGCCGCACCGCACCCCACCAGCAGCATGGTGTAGCGGTCCGCCAGTCGAAATATCTGGCCCAGCGACGACCCAAAGGCGGCCCCGATGAGGGCGATGGGGCCCTCGCGTCCCACCGATCCCCCGGATCCAATCGTGATGGCGGGTGCCAGAATGCCGAAGAACCCGACGCGGGGGCGGATGCGACCGCCCCGGAGCGCCAGCGACTCCAAAATCTGCGGAACGCCGTGGCCCTTGACCTCGCGGGCAAAGTAGGTCGAAATCACCCCAACCAAGAGGAGACCCAAGACGGGCAGCACAGCCGTGTACGGTGAGACACGGGCGGAGGTTGGCAGCAGCAGATGAAAGCCCGTCGAGGCCCAACGAATCATGAGGCGAAACACCACCGCGCCCAGTCCGCCCACCGCGCCCACCAGCACCGCGAGCACCAAAAGCAGGACAGGCTCAGGCAAGCGTACGCTGGGCATGGCTCCCTCCTCGCTGATGGGGCCACACGCCTCGTGCGGCTTCCCGCCTCCAGGCTGCTACACTCATTCTAGCAAAGGCGGCGCTGCGGCCGGGGAGGCGAACGGTTGGTGACATGGGCAGGCGGCGGGGAACCTGACGAGGGGTCGGGCACGAGGGCGGGGGAGTGGCTCGACGTGTTGGACGCAGGGGGGCGGGTCGTGGGCCGCGCAGAGCGCGAGGTTGTCCATCGCGAGGAGCTGTGGCATGCGACGGTGCACGTGTGGATCCTGCGCCCCGGGCGGCGGGAGCCCCGCGTGGTCTTTCAGTGGCGCACGGCCGACCGCCAGGAGTTCGGCGGCCTCTTGGACGTGACCTGCGGCGGCCACGTCAGCGCCGGGGAGGCGGTTGATGCGGCCATGCGCCGTGAGCTGCGGGAAGAACTGGGTCTCGGGCCGCGAGCCCACGTCCGCGCCCTGGCGCCGGTCGCCATCGAGGCGGCCCGGGCCGGTTACACGGTGCGCGAGTGGGCCCATGAATTTCTGCATGTGAGCCCAAGGCCGCTGGCCGGGTATGGAGTCGCCCTGGAGGAAGTGCAGGGCTTGCTGGCCGCGCCCCTGGCGGACATCGAGGACCTGTGGCGGGGCGGCGCCAACGTCCTGCGGATGACCGGCACGCGCTGGACCGCGGGCCGCCCCGAGCCCGTGACGCGGGACGTGACCCGCGCCGACTTTGTCCCCGCATCCGCCAACCATTATGCGGCCTGGGCCCACCGCCTGCGGGCCGCCTACTTCGCCTGGACGAGCCCTCGGCAGCGGAGCTCTCGATACTGGTAACTATGGGGATTATTACCGCGATTGGTGTCGCGGCGGACTGCCCAAAATATGGGTGGCCATGGGCGGCATGCCAGTGATTGCCGCCCCGGGAGGCGCGAGCCGCCGCACGCTCGACACACACGACCTCGTACTTATTCCATCGTTGTCGGCGCTGGCCGGTTGGGCGCGTGGGCACACTGAGGGAATGAGCGGGAGGGAACGGCCGTGGGACTGAATTTGGCGATGACCATCATCCAGTTTTTCTTCGTGCTGGTGATTGGACTGTACTTCTTGAACCTGCTGCGGACTCAGCAGGGGACGCGGGTGGCGGTGGAGCGCGAGTCGGCGCGCGAAATGGAGCGATTGAAGCGGCTCCGCGACATTGCGCTGAATGAGCCGCTGTCTGAGCGGACGCGGCCCAAGACGTTTGCCGATGTGGTGGGGCAGGCAGAGGGCATGCGGGCGCTCAAAGCGGCACTCTGCGGGCCCAACCCTCAGCACGTGCTGGTGTACGGCCCGCCCGGCATCGGCAAGACCGCGGCCGCCCGCTTGGTGCTGCAAGAGGCCCAGAAGAGCCCCGACTCGCCATTCAAGCCCAACGCCGCCTTTGTGGAGCTGGACGCCACGACCGCTCGCTTCGACGAGAGGGGGATTGCGGAACCGCTAAGAGGTGATCTGCATATACCAACTCGGCGACGAGGAACGGGATCCCTAGGAGGAGATGGGATACGAAACTTGCGAGCGCCAGGTAATCGGAGTAAGGGGGGGAGCGTCGGACACCAAACTGGCGAGATCGAGGCGCCAATGAATATCCAGTCCCTCCGAAGAGACCACGACGCGTTCCAGGAGCCGACGCAGAACTTGTTTTTGCGTGGCCCGATCCCAGCGAAGGAAATCGTGGCCAAACGTCGGGGCCATCAGGCGGAAGCGCTCCAAGGCGGCCAATCGATCCTCAAAGCTATGGCCTTCCCGGGTGAGCCCCTGCAGATCGTGCTCGGCGGCGGCTAATTCGGCCCGCGTCTCCCGGATGCGCTCGGCCAGATACCCTTCCTCGTATGGGCTGGCGCTGGGGTCGAGAAGATAAGCGTTCAGGCGCTGAGTCCAACTCGCTTGGAGACGGGTGCACCGATCCATGCGGCGGCGGGCGGCGTCCAACAATTGTCGCTGATGAAACGTACCGCTTTGCACACGTTCCTCGAGAGCCTGGTAGGCTTCGCGACTGTCCATCTGGGCCAGTTCCGCCAGCACATGGCCCATGACGAGGCGGTCCAGGGTTCGCACCGAATACGTGCGCTGGCCGGAGCACGGCTGGCCCCCGTAGTGGTTGCGGCAAACGTAGCGAGGATAGCGATACCGCACGCGCGTGCCATCTTTCAGCACTTTCGTCGGGGCGGCATGGCCCGCCGTAATAGAACCACCGCACGCCCCGCACCGCATCAGGCCCGTCAATAGCAGGGAACTGCTCTCGGCGCGTGTGCGGGCGGAGGTACGATCATCCACGTCACCATATCGGCGAGGTTGCCACGCGGCCCGCCGGGTCTGGGCCCGCTCAAAGTCGTCCCAGGATACAATAGTCCAGGCCGGAATCGAGGTCGGGCCAATCAGCACGGCGGGATCGTTCAGTGGGCGGTGGCGGTAGCGATGGGTTACCGGATCACGGTAGTGACGTCCCCAGACGGTGCGCCCGGCTACCATGGTGCTCGACAGAACCGCCCGCACGGCCGTATCAGACCACGGCGCGCCGCTGCGCATACGCAACCCCCGGGCGTTCAGTTGGCGGGCAATCGTGGGGGAACCCAATTCCTTTTCGAGGTACAGGTGGAAGATTTCTCGGACCACCGCGGCTTCGTCGTCATGGATTTCCAAGGGCAACGCGTCCTTCTGCGAAGCGCGAGCGGCCCGAAACCCGTAGGGCGGTGGACCACCGGTCCAGCGCCCCTGCGTGGCCATGCGGCGCATGGCGGCCGTCACGCGAATGGACGTGTTGGCGCTCTCGGAATCCGATTGAAAACCTTCGATGTTGCGCATCAGACGGTCCAGCGGCGTATCGACAGATAGTTCACGTCCTGATCCGCCGTCCGCCACGGTCCAGGTCGCAATGCCAAAGCGACGCAGGGTGTGCAGGACCACCGGGTACTCTAACGACTGGCGAGAGAGGCGGTCTACCTTGAAGACGACCAACACGTCAAACTGATGCTGGCGGCCGGCTTCTAAGAGGGCGGTTAAGACCGGACGGTCGGCGCTGCTGTTCTTCCACGCCGAGACGCCTTCCTCGACGAATTCGTGTACCAGTGTCCACTCATGTTGGGCCGCGAAGCGCCGCACGGCGTCGCGTTGCACCGGCAAGGTTTCCTCATCGTCGCGGCGATGGGCAGCCTGGCGGGCCGTGGAGACACGCAAGAGGGCAACCGCCCGGAGGGCCGGCATTAGAATCGTGTGGGCAACACCATCCCACTTCCTCCTTTCGTTTCGTCAGTTATCGAGACGACGACCGTTCCCACTTGGTGAACTCGGTCCAGATCGCCTCCTTCATGATAGCCAGCAAGCGCTGGTGTTCAAGGCCAGGGACGCGATTGCCCGGAAAGTGCGCCCGGACGACCGAGGGTTTGCCATCCGGCGTGGCGTTGGGTTTGTTCCGATCCAAAGTCATCACCTCTATTTACCACTATGTCCAAAAGATCCAACATTGAAACGGCGCAGGCACTTGACGGCCATCGCGGTCGATTGCGATATCGGCAGATTGGGTGGAACGAATGAGCGAAACGCGGCCGCAACCCTCGTCTGTGAGGGCGGGGTCAAGGCCGCAGGCTTCGGGTTCGGCGACGGGGGGCCGGGGTTTGCTGGCCCCCCACATCGCGTTGGACGGTGTCAAGCGTCACCCCGCCGACGGAGATGGGGCAGTACGACGGCGACCAGAAGTGCGGTCCCCAGAGGGGGTGCGTCACCTCGGGCCAGTGCTGGTCGTGTATCCAACGTGCGGTAACACTCTTGAGAGTCATGACCCAATCCGAAAGGGCCAGCGTAGGGGGGGACTGCACCAGCAGGTGCATATGGTCGCGATCGGTTTCACAAGCCAGCAGGGCCGCCTAGTGAGCGCAACAAACCTCGGCAACGCCTTGCTTCAAGAGGGCGGTCACGCGTGGCGTCATCACGGCCCGGCGATATTTTGACGTAAGAATCAGATGGACGTGAAGGGCATGGACCGCGTGGCGTGAAGTGTGCCAGTGACGATGCATGCGAAATCCTCTTCACGATGCACGGGGCGTGCGAAATACTGGGGCCGTCATGGAACAATCCCGCACGGCCATCGTACCGATCCGGCTGACCGGGGCGGCCTACCGCCAGGCGCACACGGCTTGCCATCAGGCGGCGGCGCTGTGGAATGGAGAACAAGTTCCCCCGGAAAAAACCGGAGGTGTCCACACATCAGAATAGCCCCGCACGCCAGCAGGGCGGCGGGGCACGGCCCCCCCCATCAGTCTGGTGGCATCGTCGGTCAGCCGGCTGAGCGTCGGCTGTCTCGGCCGACATGCGCTGCCCACGCCATTCTTTCAGCCGGAATACCCGGACCACGGACAGTGGGTGCAGTTCTCTCCACGGAGCCATGTGGGCGTGCGGCACGCGGAACAGAGGTCCATGGTGCGCCGCGCATCCGCTAGGGCTACGCCTCTGTGGGCGTGGGGCCTTCCCATTCCGCGTGCCGGTGCCAGGTGAAATCCTCATGACGCCAATATTCGCGGACGGCGAGGATGTTCGCGACCATGGTGGTGCCTTCGCACATGCCATTGCCGTCGGGATGGATGTGCCACGGGGCGTCTCCCCAGGCCCACCAGGTGGGTTCTACAACTTTCACCACGGTGCCAGCGGGCCACTGAACGCGCACCCGCGGGGCGCAGGAGGCCACAGCAAACTGTTGATGACACGCCGCGCATTGGAGGTCCAACAGCACTTCGTACACGGCATAGATGTCTTGCTGGCCGGGGGTGTAGGGGTCGTAGCGAGGGACCCCGTGCCAGTCATACCACAGCGGGGGGCCCAGCCGCTGTCGCAAATCGCGGTAGATAGGATACATGGGGCACCTCCCGTGATGGCGGCGAGTATCTCCTAAGGAGCCCCGTCATAATAATGTCATCATGGTGTAATGGTATAGTTCCATTCGCCATGAAAGGCATCGTGCGTGACATGCAGGGCGTGGAATTCTTCATCCGTCACGACGATCCCGGTCGGATAGGGGCCCTCGTCGTACTCCGCATGCACGGTCAGGCCGGTGGTGGTGGTGGCGCTGGCGATACACTGGACCAAGGTTTCGAAGCGGGTCAGCGGGCGGCCCCGCCAGGCGCGGCTCAGCACGCTGAACAGCCGGTGCTCGATCTTGTTCCACTGGCTGGTGCCGGGGGGGAGGTGACTGACCTGGATCGTCAGGTTCAGGTCCGTCGCCAAGCGTTGAAGTTCCGCCTTCCACAGGCGCACGCGGTAGCCGTTGCTGCCGCCGCCGTCGGCCACGATGGTCAAGGTCGTCGCCCCAGGATATTGGGTCCGGCCCCGGTCGGTCCACCACCGGCGGAGGGAGGCGACGGCAAACTGGGCCGTGTCGTGGTCGCTGCCGACGGTCACCCCGCCGGCGTTGCGGCTCAGGTCATCAAGGCCCTAGGGGGTCGCCTTGCCCTCCGCGAGGCGGCGGAAGTCGTAGACCTGCACCCGCTCGGGCTGTCCCACCGGCTGCCACTCCTGGCCGCCGGTCTTGAAGCGTCCGATGAGTGCTTTCTTTATTTGCGTCCACGGAGATCACGGGTTGGTGGGCCGCTTGGGCCGCGGCCGTGCGGGCCGCAATGTACTGGAACTGGGCATCGCGGTCGGGATGCGGGGCCCGGCCTGCCATCATCTTGCGGGGCGCTTGGAGGCTGAAGCCGGCCGCGTGCAGCAGGCGGCCCACGGTGGAGGGACTGACGGCGTGGCTTGCTGTTGCAGGGCGGCGGCCAACTGCGGGCAGCTCTTGCACGTCCACCGCAATGGCGATTCCGGGTCGCCCCGGGTCGTCGGCTCGACCAAGGCCAGCAACGCGGCCGCGAGCGTCGGGTCGTCGGCCGTCAAGGCCTTGCGCCCCCCGCCGGGGCGCCGTTGCCGCCCGGCGGGGGGCAACCGGGCGGGATGGGTCAAGTCGGCGAGGCCGCGGCGAATCGTCGCCCGGTCGAGCCCGGTGACCTCCGCCACGACCGCGATCCCGCCGCGCCCCAGCGCCTCGCCTCGGCGGCGGCCGCCAAGCGGCGGGTCCGTTCGTTATACTCCCCACTCACGGCCGCCCAGCGTGTGCGAATGCCGGCCGCCGCCTCGACCATCCGATAGTGCATCGTGACGAACCCCTTTCAGCATCAAGCGGTCGGGATCCTTCGTCACCCAC
>JAKARZ010000053.1 GCA_021828405.1 Bacillota bacterium | reverse complement strand
GGAGGCTGACTATGACCCCATCCGACTCCAGCCCGGTTGCCACACCTGGCCGGCTGCCGCGCACTGTGCTGCCCAAGCGCTACGAACTGGAAATCACCCCCGATCTGGACGCTGCCCGCTTTGACGGCACTGTGGTGGTCGAAGTGCAGGTGCACGCGACAGTCCGCGCGTTTGTGCTCAACGCGGCTGAGCTCACCGTTCACGCCGCCTCGCTGGTGGGATCCGACGGGACTCGGATCACCGGAACCGTCACCTACCACCCCGACGACGAAGAGATGGTCCTGACGTGGCCAGGCGAGGTGACCCCGGGCGTCTGGACGCTTGAGATGCCGTTTACGGGTACCTTGAACGACCGCCTGGTGGGCTTGTATCGGTCTACCTACCCAGATGCCAACGGCAACACCGCCGTGCTGGCGGCCACCCAGTTTGAGGCGGCCGACGCGCGCCGGGCGTTCCCCTGCTGGGATGAGCCCGACTTGAAGGCGACGTTTGCCATTTCGCTGGTGGTGGACGACGGGCTGGTGGCCATATCCAACGGCCCGGAAGTTTCGCGGGAGGCAGCCGGCTCCGGCCGGCTCCGGGTGACGTTCGCCGAAACCATGCCCATGTCAACATACTTGGTGGCCATGGTCGTGGGCCCACTGGACGTGAGCCCGCCCCTGGACGTGGACGGAGTGCCCGTCCGAATCGTGGCCACCCCAGGCCAATCCGACCGGTATGGGTTGGCGCTGGAGGCAGCACGCCACAGCCTTCGGTTCTTCCACCAGTACTTCGGCATTCCGTACCCCGCCCCCAAGCTGGATCATGTGGCCATCCCCGACTTCGCCGCCGGTGCCATGGAGAACCTTGGCTGCATCATCTACCGCGAAGTGGCTCTCCTGGCTGACCCGGACCGCGCATCGGAGCAGGACCGGAAGGGCGTGGTGGCCACGGTGGACCACGAGACCGCCCACATGTGGTTCGGGGACCTGGTAACGATGCGCTGGTGGAACGGGATGTGGCTGAACGAGGCGTTTGCCTCGTTCATGCAACTGCTGGCCACCGATGACTGGAACCCCCGATGGGACGTGTGGACCGAGTTTGGGCGGGACCGAGCCGCGGCGCTTCGCACGGACGGGCTGTTGTCCACCCGCCCGGTGGAAACCCCCGTCGAGCGGGTGCAGGACGCCATGGGCATGGCCAGCGTGCTGACGTACTCGAAGGGCGCGTCAGTGCTACGCATGATGGAGCAGTACCTCGGTGCGAACGTTTTCCGCCGCGGCATTCGGGAGTACCTCACGCGCCACCGCTACGGCAACACCGAGACGCACGATCTCTGGGACGCGCTGGAATCCTCGTCAGGTGAGCCCGTCCGGGAGGTCATGGACGCCTGGGTCATGCAAGGGGGCTACCCCCTGGTGTCGGCCCGCCTGGGGAGCGACGGTCACCTTCGCCTCTCCCAGCGCCGTTTTCTCTATCAGGGGGAAGATGACGGACGGACATGGCGGGTCCCGGTGGTGGTGGCCGTCGGTCGCACGGACGGTGGGCGCACGACGGTCCGCACCATCCTGGGCACCGATGACGCAACCCTCGCCCTGCCGGCCGACTGGACGTTTGTCGCCATCAACGATGGGGCATGGGGCTTCTATCGCGCTACGTACGACGAACCGCTGGCCGAGCGCCTGTTGGCCCACCTGGAAGCCCTGCATCCGCGGGAGCGGGCGGCACTGGCCGGCGACGTGTGGGCGTCGGCGCTGGCGGGTCTGGCGCCACTGGCCTCGGCGGCTGATTTGTGGCGCGCCTGCCGCACCGACCGGGATCCCGACGTGTGGGCGCAAGTGGCGGAAAGCCTCTCCCTGCTGGAGGTGGTGGCCAACGAGGCGGACCGGCCGGCGCTGGCGCAGCTCGTCCGCGAAATAGCCGCTCCGGCGTTGGACGATGTGGGCTGGGACGCGACCCCGGGTGAAGACCAGCGCCGTACGCAGCTACGTGCCTGCGTGGTCCAGTTGCTGGGGACATTCGGGCAGGACGCCTCCGTCCGCGCCGAGGCGCTCACGCGCTTCCACGCCGACGTGGCAGGCACGGCGCCGATGGCGCCGGACCTCGTAATGGCCGTGGCCCGGGTCGTGGCCGAAGCCGGCGGTGCCACCGAGTGGGAGCAAATGCGCCAGCGAACGGCCACCGACCCGACGCCCCAGAACCGAGTCCGGTACCTGTACCAGTTGGCCAACTTTGCCGACCCGGCGCTCGTAGAGCGCACCGTCGCGCTTTATCTGTCGGACGACGTGCGCACGCAGGACTCGCTCGGCGCGCTGGCCGTGGCCCTTTCGCGCCCGGCCGCCGCCGCCACGCTGTGGCAGGCGGTGGAAGCCCGCTGGGACGACCTGCAGGCCAAGTATCCGCCGATGTCCTTTGGGTACTTGCTGTACGGCCTCCCGCACGTGCTTGACGAACCGCTGGCCGACCGCATCAACCAGTGGCTCAAGACCCACCCCGTCGGTGCAATGCAGCCGGTCGTGGACCAAGCGCAGGAGCTTCAGTCCGTGCACCTGGCGTTTGCCCGGCGCACCCGGGGTCGCTTGGCGGAGCTTTTGGACGCACCGCCAGCCTAGGCCCCACGGACCTTAGGCGGTTAGCGCAAGTCAGGAGGGAGACGCTGTCTGGATGGGGTCTCCTCCCGGATCGCCCGTGGGGACCGCCTGGTGTCGAAAAAGTGCCCTCAGTCCGTATGCCAACCCCGCGCGCAGTGGTGGCAGGCCAGGGCATCCTCTATCGCCAACCGCCACGCTCCACCTGCTTCGTCAGCGGGTAGCGCCCCAGCAGGTCAACGGGCGTCAAGCGCGGGAATCCGTGGACTGCCATGACCCGAACGTCGCGGCACCGAACCCCAACGGTGCGGCGCCGCCGCGACTTATCCGAGCCGCTCCTCGCGGCGGGTGGTGTAGAGGGCCTGACGCGAAAAAACGTCTTCGGGAAACGGAGAGCGGGGTACGTCAACGTAGAGAGGGCCGCGCATCCCTCCCCCGGAGCGGGGGCCCGGGGGGAGGTGAGAGGACGCGTGAGCGTCACCCGATCCCCTTGGCGGTGGAGTGGCTCCAGTGCCCGGCGCGTGACCCGCGTGTCGTCGCCGGGGTGAAGGGGGCCGGCCCCAGGTCGGCATAGGACGCCCCGTGGCGGCGCCTGGAGTACAGGCTCACGCGCCGCAATGCGCAACGCCGACCATGGCCCGCTTTTTCCCCAAGCGGGGGACCGGGGGCAGACGACACCGCCCAGGACGTATGCCGGGCGCGGATCGCACTCGGCCCACGGGGCCAAGACGGTGCGCAGAGGGCACGGGCCTGGAGGAATACGGGCGGACTTGCGGTTGCCCGCGCTCTCGTGCTGGCCCGGCGCGAGCCTAGCCCAGGCACTGAGGTGGGCGACCGACGGGAAGGCGTCCACGGGCGCCCCCCTCCGCCACCACCACCCCGGGGCGGTCCGCCAAAGCGCCGTGGGGGCGGCGGTGGCCACCAGCGGGTGGGCCATCGCCCGCGCTAAGGCGGCCGGCGTCGCTTTCCCCGGGCCGACGCGGGAGGCGCGCCGGTGAGGTCGGTCAGCCCGCTGCCCCACGGGATATGGTCGCCTTCCAGGACTTTCGCGAGGCGATGGACGTCTCGGGCGTGGTCTTGGGTTCAGCGCGTCCGATAGCGGGTGAGTTCGCGCCGCGCCCGTTGCGCCCGGTCCGGGACATCGCCGCGGGGACCCGCCCATGGCGGAGCCGGTCCGCGATCCATTCCGCGTTGCGCATCACTCTTCCGCCCGGGAATGGCCTGGATGCGCTGCGGATTGGCCAGGAGCACCCTCATCGTGGGGTCCTCCAGGACATTCCCCACAGGTTTCCCGTACGAGCCCGTGGCCTCCATCGCCACGGCCTGGCAGCCGGCGACCGTGAGCCCATCCCGCACCGCGGTCAGTTCGGGGGGGCCGTAGGTTCAGACCGTCTTGGCGCGGTCGTCCCACAGACAGACCCCCCGACTCTTCTTCCCCCGATCGCTGCCGGCGCACCGATCCCAGGCGATCTCCATCGTCGCCCCCCTCCCGCTGCCCCTTGCGTTGTGTGCCGGCGTCTGACGCATGTGGTCACCGCTCGCGGCGGTCTCCACAACGGGTGGTGCCCTCCACGGGGCGCCGGTCCCACGGGTCCTCGGGCTCGCAGGCCCCACCGACGCCACGACCCCCGCAAGGCGCAGGGACCAGATGCGCCGGCCCGTCTTTTCATTCCTGATGGTGGTCCGCCAGGGCCGTGGAGAACGGTTCCCCGATTGTCTGCTGTGTCGCATGACCCTTGTCCTCCGCTTGTCCATGCTGTAGGATGGTGACGGATCGACAATTGCATAGGAATCACGTTCATGGAGAGCGGTCGAGGGATTGGGCCCGATGACGCCGCGGCAACCACCGATGAGGCTGGTGCCAAATCCCACCCCTTGTCGGAGGGGGCACATGAAGCGCTTGGCCGTCAAGCTGTCTTCGCACCTTTCGCTGGGAACGGTGCGTTGTTGTTTTACGGCGACTCGTCCAGCGGGTGGGGGTCCATGAACGGGTGACCTTGCGTTGACAGCGAAAGGAGCCTCCTCATGAACCACAACCAAGACGAGCAGCCGACTCTGGGATCCTCCGAGAATCCCACCGCCCTTCCCGCGATCACCGACCCCGACGCCGTGACCCGTGCGCTCGGCGCGCAGGTTCACTTGATTCGTACCCAATTCGTCCGCGACCGTTTGGCCTCGGGCCAGTGCACGGCCAAGCACATCACGGCGATGCTGGAGTGGGAGCGGTTTGCGCCCGAGGGCATCCGGATGAACTTCGGGTCCGCCATGTACTGGAGCGGCCGGCTGTCCCCGTTCGACCGCGACTGCATCAGCCTGGAACTGCAGCAGGGCTTCCACGTCCCGCCCGAGCACTACGACGCCGCGAAGCACCTGGATGACGAGTGCCACGCCGTGTGGCAGCGTTATGAGGATGTTGACGCGGCTCGGGCATCGGTCGAAACCTTGACGCAACTGCGGGACCGCATTCAGGAGGAAGTCGACCGCGTGCGCACGGGACCCGACCACAGCGCCGCGGGCGTGATCGGGGCTCTCCTGCAGAGACCGAAGGCAACCCCGACGGCGCCCCCGCGGCCCCCGCTCGGGCCCGAAGCCCGAGAGGCGCTGCTGGACGCCGTCCAGGTGGAGCGGAATGCCGCGCTCGCGGTCCGCAGCCGCTTAAGGATCAGGTGCGAAGAGCTCAGGGACCACCAGCGTTCATGGGAGGACCGCCGGGCCACGGTCGACCCGACGGGCGTGCTCCTCGGGTACCGTGTGGACCGCGCCGTATACGATCTGGACAAGTTCCTCGCGAACGCTTACCAGCTCATGGGGGAGGTTTGGGAGGCGGCCGACAGGGCCCGCAACGCCGCCGAGGCGCTGGCCCTTGATTGACCTGCCAGGCGCGCTAGCGTCGCTCGTCCACCAGCCGGCGAACGCGGCGGAGCGCCCGCACCATGCGCTGGCGGCATGCGAGGGGGGTAATTTCAAGCCGACGGGCAATGTGGTCGAGCGACTGGCCGTCCGAAAACCGCCAGCGAATGAGCTTTTGGTCCTCGAGCGACAGTTGGCGCAGCGCGGCCAGCAAATCTAGGCGGGACACGGTCGGGCCAACGAAATCGGAGCCAGAATCCGCCTGGTCCTCGTCCCCGGTCACGGAAGACATGACCCGACCGCGGCGGCGGTCTCGCCGCATGTGGTCGATCCATACCCGACGCGCCATGACCGACAGCAGCGCCCCGGGCTCGCGCACCGCATGCTTTTTCTCGTAGGTGAGGTAGCGCTCCCAGGTTTCCTGCGTCAAGTCGTCCGCCTCGGCCGACGAGCCGCGGGCACGGAAATACGCCGCCAGGCGCCGCCCCCAGTGCTCCAGCGAGGCCTGTCTCTCGGGCGGATGCGCGCTGTCGCCCATGTTGCCTCCTTGCCCTCCGCATCGGTCCCCATCTGTCTGTCGCCGCTTGGCCACGCGTGTGACACGCCGCTCGCTCTTTTATCGAGCTTGCCGCTCTGCCCGCAGGATCGCAAGCTCCACCAGACGCTCCACGAGAGCCGGAAACGCGATGCCGGCGGCCTGAGCCGCCCGGGGCAGCAGCGACTGCGGCGTGAGCCCGGGGATCGTGTTGGTTTCTAACACGACCGGGCCGCGATCCGTCCAAAACAGGTCGGTCCGCGAGAACCCTTCGCACAACAGCGCCCGATGCGCCGTTTTCGCCACCTCTTGGCACGCCGCCGCCACCTGGTCGCTCACTCGCGCCGGCACAATCTCCACGGCGTCCGCGCCCCGATACTTTTCGTCGAAGTCGAAAAACCCGCCGTGCCGCGACTGAATCTCCACGACGGGCAGCGTCGTAAGTTGCCCATCCGGCTCCTCCAAGACCGCACAGGTGAGCTCGGTCCCCTGGAGCCGCTCCTCGGCCAACACCAACGCATCCTGCCGAAACGCTGCCTCAAGCGCCTGGGGCAGATCGGCGGCCTCGGCCACCGGCGCCGCGCCGATGCTGCTGCCGCCCTGATTGGGCTTGACGACCAGCGGCAGCCCCACCACCTTCAGCAGTTGCTCCACCGCCGCGCCGGGGTGGGCCCGCCAAGCCGGTCGGTGCACCGTCACACTCCGTGGCACCTGGAGCCCGTAAAATTGGTACAATTCTTTGGCTTTGCTCTTGTGCATGGCTAGGCCCGACGCAAGGGGCCCGCTGCCCGTATACGGCACGCCCAGCGTCCGCAACAGCGCCTGGATGCCGCCATCCTCGCCGAACTTGCCGTGAAACGCCAGAAACACCGCGTCCACCCCGGCCAGCAGCGGCACGCCGGCCGCCATCTGGCCGCGGTCCACCGCCAAGTGGCTCGGCTCTCGCACACGGGGCGCCAGCGCGGGCAGCGCCTCCACCGGGAGGCGTGACCAAGCGCCGTCGCGCCCCACCACGAGGGCCGCGACCTCATGCCCCAGCGCCTGGAGCGCCAGCGCCACCTGCCGTCCCGATGCCAGCGACACCTCGTGTTCCTCGGACGGGCCCCCCATCATCACCACGACGCGTCGCTTCATCTGGGTGCCCCCTCACCGACACTGTATTGGCTTTTATTGGCCCGGCTCGGATGCGCCGGACACCACCAACAGCATCGCCACGCCCGCGACGAAAATCAAGGCGCCGGCCAGCACGTGATGGCGATGCTCCAGCAGCGTACCGTCCAGCAGCGCCGCCACCGCCACCAGGGCTCCCGCGATTCTGGCTGCGATGCGCACCACGATCCTCCTTCCCCTCAGCAACCATGACCGCTGCAAGGATGGACTCTCGCACATGGAGAACCTAGTTGCCTGTGTGTTGCCTAGCGTTGCCCAACATGGATGGATTCTGGCGCGAGCGACCCGGCACACGCTCTCGGAGAGGGAACGGCGGGCGGAGAGCGCAAGGGTCGACCGACGAACAGCTTGAGAGGGAGATTCCATGGACTCTGCCCCTATCATAAGGGCAGGGCGCACGGAGTGACCGTGCGCCCGAAGTTTTTTTGTCGAGGAATGGCCGCGTTATCTACGCCATGGTGGCCAGCGCCTTGCCGGCGGTGAGCGGGTTCAGCTTGACGCCCGGTCCCATGGTCGAGGACAGCGTGACTGTTTTGATGTATTGGCCCTTGGACGCCTGGGGCTTCGCCTTCACCAGCGCATCCAGCAGGACAGAGAGGTTTTCCACCAGCGCCTCGTCCGTGAACGAGATGCGGCCAATCGCCGCATGGACGATGCCAGCCTTCTCGGTCCGGTACTCAACCTTGCCCGCCTTGATATCCCGCACTGCCCCCGCGACGTCAAACGTCACCGTGCCCGTCCGCGGATTGGGCATCAGGCCGCGGGGGCCCAAGAGCTTCCCCAAGCGTCCGACCAGCGCCATCATGTCGGGTGTGGCCACCGCCGTGTCAAACTGCAGCCAGCCGCCCTGCACCTTCTCGACGAGATCCTCGGCTCCCACGATGTCGGCACCCGCATCCTGGGCTTCCTTCGCCTTGTCGCCCTTGGCAAACACCGCGACCCGCGGATTCTTGCCGGTGCCATGCGGCAGCACCACAGCGCCCCGCACCACCTGGTCCGAGTGGCGCACGTCGACACCCAGACGCACGGCTACGTCGATGGATTCGTCAAACTTGGCGCGCGAGAGCTTCTTGACCAGCTGCACGCCCGCGCGGTCGTCATACAGCTCGGCCGGATCGTAGAGACGGCTCTGTTCCTTCTGAGCCTTGGTCAGTTTCGCCATGATGCCCTCCTGTGGTGCAGCGGCCGAAGCCTCCCACCTGTTGTCGTTCCGAAAGCGGTCCCGCGGAGTCAGTCGACGACGTCGACGCCCATGCTGCGGGCGGTGCCCTCAATCATGCGCATCGCGGCGCCAATGTCCCGCGCGTTCAGGTCCGGCATCTTGGCTTCCGCGATTTCGCGCACCTTCTCGCGGGTCAAGCGGCCTACTTTCTTGCTCTGCGGGGTGGCGGAGCCGCTCTCCACACCAAGTGCCTTCTTTATGAGGACGGCGGCCGGGGGCGTCTTCAGCACAAACGTGAAAGACCGATCCTCAAAGACCGTAATCTCGACGGGCACGACGGTGCCCACCTGACTCGCCGTACGCTCGTTATAGTCTTTGACGAATGCCATGATGTTGACCCCGTGCTGCCCCAGTGCCGGCCCCACGGGCGGCGCCGGGGTGGCCTTGCCAGCCGGGATCTGCAACTTGATGACACCCGTAACTTTCTTCGGCATGTTCGCTCCCCTGTTCTCAGCTAATCCATCTCACGGATCTGGGTGAAGTCCAATTCCATCGGGGTGTCGCGCCCAAACATGGACACGATCACCTTGACCTTGGCGCGGTCGTTGTGCACCTCGTCCACCACGCCAGTGAACCCGGCAAACGGGCCATCGGTCACCTCGACGGACTGGCCCACATCCAGGTGTATACGGGGGCCGCGCCCCTCGCGCTTGATCTCCCCCGTGATGAGTTTCATCTCGTCTTCCAATAGGGGGATAGGCCGGGGACCCGACCCCACGAAACCTGTAACGCCGGGGGTGTTGCGCACCACGTACCACGAGTCGTCCGTCATGGTCATCTCCACCAGCACGTAGCCGGGAAAGACTTTTTTCTTGACCACGCGCTGCTTGCCGTCCTTGACCTCCAGCGCATCTTCCATCGGCACGATGATCTGGAAGATCTGATCTCCCATGTTCATCGAGTCCACACGGCGCTCCAGGTTCGCCTTGACTTTGTTCTCGTATCCGGAGTAGGTGTGGATCACATACCAATCATGCTTACTCACCCGCCAGAGCCGCCTTCCCAACAAAAATGGGCTGGACCGCGGTCCGCCCGGTGCGCCGCACGATCAGCGCATGAGACCGGTCCACAAACTCGTGAACACTGTGTCCAGCAGCGACGAGATGCCGGCCGTGACCAGCACCATCACCACGGTAAACCCGGTGTAGCCCAGCGTCTGCCGCAGCGTGGGCCATACCACCTTCTTGAGCTCGCCCACCACCTCGCGCGGCAACCGCACGATGCCGGGCTCTGCCGGGGCGGACCGGGAGCGTCGCTTCTCTTCCATCCCTCACGCCTTCCCTCACGCGATCGCCTGCGGTCAGCGGGTCTCCCGATGAAGGGTGTGGGCCCGGCACCACCGGCAGTACTTCCGCCGCTCCAAGCGGTTCGGGTCGTTTTTCTTGTTCTTGCTGGTCGTATAGTTGCGGCGCTTGCACTCGCCGCATGCCAACGTGATGATCGTTCTCACCGAGCTCCCCCCAACTTGTGCGGCACGATGCAAGCATGCGCCATTGCGGCGCAGGCGCTACGAGTGATGATACCACGGCGGCCTAGGCGGCGTCAATTTGGGGGAGGCGCCGCCCCACGGAAACGTCAAGGTCGTAGCCGTTCCGGGGCGGAAGCGACGACGTGGGACGTGGCATGAAGCGAGGAGGCGCCGCCGACGGCGGGCCGCGCCGCGTCAGCGCGGCGCGGGGATGCCGCTCGGCCATCGGGCGGCAGGGCACACCCCCGGGCGGCCGCCCGGGTCGTTGACGGGTATGCACGGGCCCGACGGCGCTAGGCGCCGAGGAGGGCTTCCGTGACGTTCGGGGTGGCGATTGAGATAGTTCACCGCCCGTTGGATGTTGGGGAGGTGCATTCGGTGGAGAAGGCTCAGCGCGGGGTTCCGCAAGCTCGCCATGACCCGGGGGCCATGCCCCGTCCGGATTTGTGACCGGTCTTCGTCGTACACCCCGTCGCGTTCCCCGTGCAACTGATTTTCGATGCCCCAAGCCCGCGGACCCACGCCCCCAGTTGGGCCGCGGTGGCCTCGGCGGGGGCGAGGTCGGTGAGGCCGAACACCACCTCGGTGCGGGGGTGGGATCCGTCTAACGCGGTGACCTGGCGGTCAATCCGAAATACTTGGCCCCGAGGCGGCCAGGCGAGATCGTCATTCAGGACGGTCGTCGTGCGCACCGTCCGCCGTTCGATCCGCCCGTGGCCCCGATCGACCGTGTGGGCCGGAGGGGGAAAAATCCTCGAGAGCGAGGGCGGCGCAGGCCTCCTGCAGCGTGGGTTGGTTCCCTTTGACCTCCATCACATCGTGCGCGGGTTTCTCCTCGACGAGGAACCGCGCCGTGGCGGTTTGCGTAGGGAGCGCGTCGGGGGTGACGATGTGCCCGGTCATGGCCAGCGGCGCCAACAGGTCGCGCAACCGGGGGATCTCATGGGTTTTCACGTCGACGTCCACTTGTCCGAGGAGTGGCCCGTGCGATGGACTATCCCGGCCAAGCGAGGGACGGGGCGCGTCCGCGCCCCGTGGGCCGAGCCCCGTAAACTTTTCCCGTCGATGGCGAGGGCGTCCCCCGCCTGGCGTGTTTCGGCGTCCAACCAGGCACGGAACACGGCATCGACGGCCTCCGGATCGACCTGCTGCAACACGCGGCGCAGCGTGGGTTCGCTCGGCACCTTGTACGTGTCGCCCCAGCGCGGACACCCGAAGCGACGGCGCGCCTCGGGGTCCAGATCGTGAATCCAATCGCTGATCGCCACATAATGGCGTTGCCCGGCCAACACGGCCGCCAACGCGAGCAAGAGGACGTGGTCCAGGCGGTGGCGGATCCCGCGCCGATGGCGCGGGTCCGGGAGCGCCGCCAACCGCGGGCGCAGCCCGTCGGGGCCGGTCCCATTCACGGTGTTGACATCGAGCATGGTTGGAGTCCCTCCCATCAGGGTCGGCGTGAGGAACGGGGCCCGGAGCGGCGCGGCCCCGGCCGGCCCCAGGGGCCGGACCCACACCTGTTTGGGCTGGCCGTGCGCGACATAGT
>JAKARZ010000012.1 GCA_021828405.1 Bacillota bacterium | reverse complement strand
CAAACCTATCTCTCGTCCGCGCAGGAACAGGCGTTGCAACGCCTAGCCCGTGCCGAGGGTCGGTCGGAGGCCGATGTCATTCGCGAGGCGCTCGGTGAATACCTGCAGCGGCGGACGCCAAGCTCCCATCCGTTCTTGGACCTCATTGGCATGGTCCGGTCGGGCGCCGGCACTGGCAGTGCTCAGCACGATGACATCTATGACCGGCGGTAGTGGTCGCGTGAGTCTTTTCATTGATACCGGGGCGTTTATCGCGCTGTTCGATGAGTCTGACCACTATCACGCGGAGGCCGCGCAATACTACCGCGCTCTGGACGCTCTTGCGGTTTCGCAGGTCACCAGCGTGGGCGTCGTCGGGGAAACATATACCTGGCTGAGATACCATCACAATTTCGCGGCGGCGCTGCGATGGCTGCACGCCGTGGATCAGGCGGCCGCCGACCATGGACTGGTCGTCCTCTTTCCGGACCCGGACGTGGATCGTGATACGCGCCAAAATATCAGCCGCTACGCCGACCAGGAATTGTCGTACGTCGATGCACAGTCCCTGGCATTCATCCAGCGGGAGGGCGTCGACACGATATTTGCGTTCGACCACCACATGTTGCTCAGCGGCCGCACCGTGATGCCGCGGGCCGGCGGGTAGGCACGCGGCCACCCTTTACACAAGGCAGGGGCCCGAGCGTTGCTCGGGCCCCTGAACCGGGAAGGGGGTCTAGCCGGCGGCGGACTGGCGCGTGACCCCCACCTCGAACTCGTGCTCCCGGGACACCTCTTCCAAAGACCGCCCGGCGGGTTCGGGCAACGTCAAGGTCAGCAGGAAGCCCACGGCCGCGAAGACGAACGTGATGGTCAGGGTGCCCGCTAACCCCAGAGAGGCGGCCAGCAGCGGGAACACGAACACCCCGATGAACGCGCCGGCCTTGGCGATGCCGGCGCTGAGGCCGTGGCCCGTGGTACGCAGATTCACGGGGTACAGCTCACTCGACAGCACGAACGTCGTCGTGTTGGGTCCGAACTCGGCGAAGAAGTACGACAGGCCGTACACCAGCAGGAACGGAATGAGCGTGCTGGTCAACCCGGGAACGACCCCCATCGCCAGGAACGCCAGCCCCATGACGGCGAAGCCAATCAACTGGAGGCGACGATGGCCGATCTTGTCCATCTTCGCAAAGGCCAGGAAGTAGCCGGGCACGGCCGCCAGCGCGAAGACGAACAGCGTCCAGGCGGTGCTCTGCAGCAGGGTCGCGTGTGGCGCCACCATCTTGAGAATCAGCGGCGTCGAGATGCTGTTGCCGTAGTACGCGTAGTCAAAAACGAACCAGGTACCGGCCGTGCCCAGCAGCGTCAACAGGTAGGGGCGCAGGGTGGCCCGCACTCGGGTTTCCGACTGCGTCGAGGCCGTGATGGTCTGGCCAGAGTATGCACGCGTGGCCTCGGCCGCCCGCGCCGTTTCCCCACGGACCCGCGCCAAGTAGCGGGGCGACTCCGGCATGCGGCGCCGCAGCAGAATCACACCCATGGCCGGAATGGCTCCGAGACCAAGCAACAGACGCCACGCCAGCTCGGCGGGTACCCCGGCGGCCAGCAGCGCGAGGGCCACGACCGGTCCCGTAACCAGACCCACGGCCTGCATGGAAAACACCATGCCCACCAGTCGGCCCCGGTCTTTGGTGTTGGCGTACTCGCTCATCAGCACGGCCGACACCGGGTAGTCGCCGCCGATGCCGATTCCGAGAACGAAGCGAATCGCAATCAGCCACATGATGCTGGGCGCAAAAGCCGAGGCCAGCGCCGCGACGGCCATGAGTGCCGCTTCCACGCCATAGATGCGCTTGCGGCCCCACACATCGGCTAGTCGGCCAAACAGGGTCGCCCCCAAAAATGCCGCCAAGAGAGCCGTGGAAGACAAAAGGCCCAACTGCCACGTGGCCGGGTTCCACGTGGCCTTGATGAGGACGGCGGCGACTCCGATGACGAAAAGGTCGTAGGCGTCCGTGAAAAATCCCATGCCGGCTGTCATCATGGCTTTCAGATGAAACAGGCTGAGTGGGGCGTTGTTCAGTGCGTCGGTTAAGCGGTTAGTCGGCGCGGTGTCTCGCGTATCCACTTAAACCCTCCCCCTGCGTGTGCTGCGTTGATGGTGTCTAGTGCCAGTGTGGCGCCCGCCCGTGAACGGGGCGTGATGGTTTCATGAAGACGGCGTGAGACTCGCGTTAAGGTTATGTGAAGGCGCCGATACGGCACACGACAGCAGCAACGCCCCGACCCCGTCGCGGCGGGTTCGGGGCGTTATCAGGGAATGGCTACTGAGGTCGGTGGCTCTCGATCCAATCGTGGATGGCGCCCAAGCGTGCCAGCCGCAGTTTCGGTTTGCCACTGCGCGACAGCTCATGGGTGGCCTGGGGCACGCGGAAAAGCTCCACCTCGCCGCCATGCCGCTTGATCACGGTGTAGAACTGCTCGGCCTGCTCCATGGGGCAGCGCAGATCCTCTTCCGAATGCAGCAGGAGGAGCGGGGTGGCCACGTTGGCGGCATAGGCCAAGGGCGACATGCGCCACAGCGCTTCGCGGTCTTCGGGCGTGTCAAACATGGCCACGCCCAGCTGATGCTCCACGAAGGTTGGGCCAATGTCGGACGCGCCATAGAACGAGACCCAGTTGGAAATCGACCGCTGCGACACGGCGGCGAAGAACCGATTGGTGTGGCCCACCAGCCAATTGGTCATGAAGCCGCCGTAGCTGCCGCCCGTCACCGCCACCCGATCCGCGTCGAGGCAGTCGAATCGGGCCAGCGCGGCATCCAGGCCGTTTAAGATGTCCACGGCATCGTTTTCCCCATAGTGCAGGCGGACGGCGTTCACGAAATCCTGGCCGTAGCTGGTGCTGCCCCGCGGATTGGTGTACACCACGGCGTATCCCTGAGCGGCCAGCCACTGCATCTCGTGAAACATCATGTAGCCGTAGTTGGTCTGCGGCCCGCCGTGGATCTCCAGGATGACCGGGTACTTCTTGCCCATCTCCGCCCCCGGTGGCCGGATGACCCATCCCTGGGCACTCCAGTCGTCGGCCGAGACGTACGTGAATGCCTCGGGCTCCACCAGTTCCACCTCGGCCAGCCACTGGTTGTCGCGGTCGAGGCGAATCTCGTCGGCGGGGAAGGACGGTATGCGCCCTTCGGGAATGGGTGCAGTGAGCGGTCGCGCTGGCCGTGGACGGCCCTCGGTCGACACGTGGACGGCCACCACCCGCGAGGGATCGGTGGGCATGCCGTAAATTGCCACCAGGTGCTCGCCGTCCCGGGTGTCAAAGGCAAACACGTTGCGGTCGCCGCCCATCACGACCGTGATGGGTCCATCCAACCGACCGTGCGCCACGGGGATGCGGACCACCTCGGATCGGCCCTCGCGGCCCGAGATGGCCAAGATGGCGTGGCCGTCGCGGGCCCAGATGGCTCCGGGGACCTCCCCCGCCGCACGGACGTCGGAGCCGCAGGAATTAGACAGCGAGTCCGGGAACGACGCCGTGAGATCCTCGATGGCGCTGCCGTCCAGGGTGACCAGGAATAGCTTGCCCTGGGTGGCCGACCGGTACCGGTACAGCTCCTCACCGGCTCCCACGACAGCCAGGTGTTGGCCATCGGGAGACCATGCCACGTCGCGTGCCGAGATTGTGTCGGTCAAAAGCGTGAGCTCACCGCCGGCGGCGGACAGCAGGTAGACGTGCTGGTGTTCCTGCTGCTCCGTCTCCCGGTTGGGGTGGCGGTTGGATATCAAGGCCAGTCGCTGCCCATCGGGGGAGATGGCCGGGGAACTGACGCCCATGTCGCCGCGGGTCAGCTGGCGCACATCGCCGGTGGCCACGTCCACCGCGACCAGCTGAGGGACGCGGTGCGGCCTAAGCCCGGTGCCATTCATCTTATAGTGCAGGCGGTCGAAGCGCTTAGCTCCTTCGGCCCACTCTTTGTCCTCTTTTTCGAACTGCTTTTGGGCCTCTTTCTCGGACAGATTGGCATCGAACAGTTCGATGTCGCCGTCGTACGGGGTGGGTACCAACCCGTACAGCGTTTGGCCATCGGGCGCCCACACCAGAGACGAGATGCCGCGTCGGAGCCTGGTGAGCCGGGTGGCTTCCCCGCCGTCCAGGGGCAGGATCCACGCTTGCGATCCGTGGCTGCGATTGGAGACGAAGGCCACGGTGCGGCCGTCCGGGGACCAGGCGGCGCCTGCGTTGCGCTTGCCGGCACTGGTGAGCGCCCGCGCCGGGGCACTGCCGTCCATGGGCGCGATCCACAGGTGCGTGCGGTAGCCGTTGTCCTCGACATCGGCGACGGTGCGCTGGTAGATGACGCGCGTCCCATCGGGTGACAGCACAGGACTGGCCGCGAGCTCGAAGTGCTGAACGTCTTCTACGGTGAGGTGTCGCTTGTCCATCGGGAACCCCCTTGAATGTTCTTTCGCAGATGTTCTGCGTATGTTTGCCGGCGCGTCCATCATACGGATTCCGCTGCCCAAAGGATCGCTGCGAGGGAGTTTGCTGGCCGTCCTATGCCAGCGTCAGGTGGATCCGCCGGCCATGCGAGCCGGCGACTGCTCTTCGGGGGGGCGCACGTCGCGAAACAGCCAGTAGTACGCCACGAGGTTCAGACCCATAAACAGTGTCGCGCCAAAGATGGGGATGTCCAATACCGCGTCCATCAGGGCGCCCGCGGCCACGGGACTGACCATCCCGGTGATCTGAGCTGGCAGAGAGCTGAAGGCAGACACACGGCTCCGATGGCGGTCGTCGCTTACCCCCATCACAAACGACTGCCGAGCGGGCATCCCGAGCGAGTTGAAGATCATACGCAACATGTACGCGATGCCCGCCAGGACAAAGGTGGGGCAGACAGCCATGGACAGCAGCACCAAGAGGCCAAGGGCCCGGGTATAGGTGACGGTTCGCACGGCGCCCAAACGCGCCGCCACGGTGGACGACCACAGATACGGCAGGGCCGACGCCAGGTTGATGACGGTGTACAGAACGCCCAACTCGGCGGGGCCGACACCATAGCGGCGGTAGAACCAGTATGTCAACAGCGGACCCAAAAACCCGAACCCGAGGCCGTTCAGGGCGTTGGTGAAGCCCAGCCGGCCCAGGAGCTGCTTGAACGAGATGGGGGGAGCGTCGGTGGCCGTGACGGGGGTCTGGGTCGGCGGGTTCTCCCTGAGGGGGATGCTAACGGCCACCATGGCCAGTGCGATGATCACTGACGCGGCGAACAGCAGTTGGTAGCTCGCCGCCCAGGTCCAGCCATGGCTGTGCAGGATCTCAGGCACCGCCGCCACGAGCGACCCGGCCGCACCGGCCATGACCCCCACAAACGAGATGGCGCCGAACGCCTTAGTCCGGTTGCTGTCGTGGACAGCGCCCGCCACCAGCGGCTGTTCGGCCGGAAACACCGGGCCAAACGATCCCCCACTACCTGCCCCGCCGCCTTTGCCGACGCCCCCAAGTCCGCTGGCGAGCACGACTGGCCAAAAAGCCACCGTGCGGGTGAGGACGGCGCCGCCGATGGCCGCGAGCGCCGCCAGCCCCATGATGACGGACCGGCGGCCATATTTGTCCCCGATGATCCCCGCCGCAGCCACCAGCAGCAGCGACACGCCACCCGACACGCCGAGCACCAGTCCGAGGCGCGCGGCATTGTAGCCGGACACCGCCAGGTACAGCGGAAAAGCCACGGTGAGAAACGCTGTGGAAAAGCTGCGCAGGCCTCTTGCCCAATATAGCCACTTCAGATTCTGGGTCACGTGTGATCCACCTCGCCGATCGTTAACCGGGTCAACTAGTTTGACTCATCATACCCCAATCGGGCGGGTTCGGCACGTGCGGCGGTAGCGGATCACCCCGGCAGGGATCGTGACGCGGGACGGCGCGTGCCATGCAGGATGCCGTGGGGATCCCAGTGAAAATGATAAAGCTTGGCCACCTCTTCCTCGAGCAGGGCCAGCCGGGGAAGCTTGAGAATGGCCAGTCCGAGGGCAAGCCCGGCCAGCGGACCGATCCAGTCGACCCACCAAGCGGTCCATGTGTGGCCGATCAGCGCAGGGCCGAGACTTCGGGCCGGGTTGGTGCTGGTGCCGGAAAGCGGCGCCTCGATCCAGACCAGCAGCGCATAGAGGGGGGCAAAGAGACCGGGCGTGAAGCGGCGCAGGCGACGGTGGCCAAGAAATACGAAGAGACCCACGACCAAGCACGTGGTGGCGCCCACCTCGCCTAAAACGGCCACCCAGGGGCCAGCCGGGCCAGGCATCGTGGCGGCCAGATGCACGCGCGTCGCCCACCGCCCCCACAGCAGGAGCGGCAGCGCACCCAAGATGGCGCCCACCAGTTGCGCCGCCACATACCCGGCCGCGACACCCGGCGCCAGCCTGCCGCGGCGCCAAAACGCGAGCGACACGATGGGATTGATATGCGCGCCGCTCACGCGGCCGACGGGGGACAGGGCAATCGAGCCGCCAGTGGCACCAAACAGGAACCCCGTGACGGCCCGGCGGACGGCGGCGCTGGGAAGGGCGTGCACCACGGGGCTACCTGTGGCAAAGTCTAACACCACCAGGGAGCAACCGACGGCCACCAGCAACAGGGTGCCCACGCATTCCGACAGGTACAAGTGCCACGCGGCACTCGACAGTGCTTTACGGGATCGATGCTGGCTCAACGTAGTCATCCCGTCGAGTGTAGCATTGTCGAAAGATGCGGGAGCCAGCGGCCCAGGGCACACGTCCAACACGTTGCTGCGGGTGGGCGCCCGACCCTGTGCCGAAACCATGCGCGGGCTCAGCCGATCGGTGGACGCGGATAAGACCGAACGGGTCCAGGCTCATGCCGCGAAGTCCTCCGCGAAAGGGGCTCCCTGCCGTTCATGGCGGCCGTTCGGAGTCGGCCTCCCCCGTCCTCCGAACCTGCGCCGGGGGATGCCGTAGTTGTCGTGCCCGAGCGGACCGCTCGGATCATCGCGTGTCTCAACGCCCGCGACATCGATCGCGGGCAGGACGCGCTGGGGACGCCCGCAGGCTTCGAGGCATGGCTGAGCCAGGGGCGGGCGTTCGCAGGCCCCCGGCCTTCCGACAGAGAGACCAAGGCTGCTTGAGCGCTGCGCGAGGGATTTCGTGACATGGTGGCGTACCATGGGGCCAGAAATGCTGCCCGACTCCCCGGGATCGACACCCTGAATGGATGGCTGGCTCGATAGCCCGTGCGATTCGCCCTGGACGCCGACGGGGGCCTCGATGCGCCTCGGCCGACCGCGGAGGTGGCCGAGGCCCTGGGGGCCCTGGTGGTCGCCGTGGCGCTGCGCCAGGCTAGTCCCGACTGGGCGCGGGTGAAGGTGTGCCAAAACCCCGACTGCCGGTAGGCGTACTGCGACGGGTCGCACAGCGCCACGTAAAAATGGGGCTCCATGGCCGGCTGCGGCAATCGGATGAAGGCGCGGCGCCATCGCGCGCGCGGTCGGTCGGCTCTTGTGAACCCTGACCCGGAGGAGCGCTGAGGAGAGGACGGACCCGGCAAGCCGTGAGGAAGGCGACGTGGGTAGAGCCTCCTGGGTCATCCGGCCGATGCCATGAGCCTCAGGGCCGCGGACAACGGCGGTGCACGCCCTGGTGCATCCTCAGCCCGCCTCCCCCAGGGGCCCAGTGAGGCCCGCCGAGGAGCCAACTCGGATTTAAGTGAGAGCAGCGGGAGTGCGAGCGGGATCGGGCGCCCAGGGCGAACGAGTGCCATCCATGAGCGGCCCGTCGTGCGCCCAGTCCTCCTCGAACACTAAGGCGCAATTCTTGCCCGTGTGCTTGGCCTGATACATGGCGATGTCAGCGGCGCGAACCAAGCTATCCCGGTCCTGACGCTGGCTTGGGTACAGGCTGATGCCCACGCTGACCGTGAGTTCGACCGACACGTCAGGTCCCACAAGGACGGGCGGGCGCACCGCAGCCAGGAGGCGCTCCGCAGCGGATTCCGCCGCCAATCGGCTCGGCACCTGGGCCAACAGCACGCCAAACTCGTCCCCGCCCAGCCGGCCCACCACATCGGTGCCGCGTCGCTGCCGCGCGAGGCGCTGCGCCAACTCCACCAGCACGCGGTTGCCGGCCTGGTGACCCCAGGTGTCATTGATGAGCTTGAAGTTGTCGACGTCGAGAATGGCTAGGGCGAACGCGTCCAGGTGACCGGGGCCCGCGGAGAGCGCCTCGACCAATCGTTCGTAAAACTGCGTGGCGTTGGGCAGCCTCGTAAGATCGTCATGGTACGCCATGTGTGCCAACTGCGCCTGGCGCTCCCGCTCGTCGGTGAGGTCGTGCAGCACCAAGAGGCAATACGTCGTGCGGTCTACGGTGATGTAGTCGCCTTCCGCCGAGAGCCATCGGAGTCCACCGGCCCCACTGAAGGCGACTTCTTGCTTCCGTATGGCTTGGCGGCGGGCAAAGTTTGTCCGGAACTGGTCCGCCACCGCCCCCTGGTCCGCCGCCACGAGGTCATCCAGGCATTCGCCCCCCGCTCCAAGCAGGTGAGTCGCCGCCGGGTTTCGGTCCACCACCCGTCCCGTGTCGTCCAGTAGCAGCAGGGGGGCGGGCGTCAGCGAGGACAAGTGCTGGTACTGTTGCATCCGAAAGGGGACAGCATAGTGGCGCATGGCAATGCGCATGGTGCAAATCCACAGCAGCAGCCCGAGCAAGTACGGGAACGGCGGGAGCCAACCCGGCGATCGCGCGGGAAGCAGGACCCCGAGGAAGAACTCAGCCACGCCCAGGAGCGCAATGCCCCAGAGAAGGCCGTTGACTTGGCCCCGGCGGCTGGGGTCGAATGTACGGCGGCGTGCCCGGCCCAATGCGCCCGCCGTCAGCACAGAGAGGGCGAGAGCGACCTCCATCGCCAGGTGAAATGGCCGGTTGTACAGAGGGTCAACCCAAAAACCCGAGTGCGTAAAGCGCACCGCATCAAAAATATTGTGTCCGGTAAGAATCGTCCACAAACCTGGGAGGGTCCAGAGATATGCGATCGCGAGTCCAACCCCGCGGGGCAGCCTCGGCATCAGGCGCAGAACGCGCAGACATAGGTGCACCCCAAAGGCGGCCACCAGGACCCCGAGGCTTCCCATGCCGTACAGGGCCAGTGCGTAGTCGTAGGCGGAGGGCAAGACTTGGATGGCATACACGGTGAGCAGCATCAGCCCAAAGGCGAAATGCAGGGCGGCAAGAAGCCGAGCGCTGGTGCGCTCCATGTTGGTGCGCAGCGTGTCCAAGCCCCAGTGAAACAGAAAGAAGACGGGGATGCCAAAAATCGCGGCCAGCCACAACATGTGCATGGGACTATCCCCACCCAACCTGTGCGCCACCGTGCCGGACGGTCATTCTTCGCCATTGGCTCACGGCTCGCCGCCTAGTGTGTTGGCCCCGACGTTCTCGGGCTACTCTCCGCGTGATGTAATCCCCATCCTCCACCGGCGATGCGTCGCCGGTGGACGGATTCTACCAGTGCCCTGTGCGGAATTCTAGTTCTGACGCGGATTTGACTTCAGGCGACCTGACGAGGACCAGTGGGTGCGTATCTCCTGGATGGCTTGGATGCGGGTTCTCAGGTGATCGGGGGGCATGGATGACAGCGCCTCCTCCCAGGTGGCGAGCTCCGCCAGGTAGTCATGCAGGGCCGACAACAGCTCGTCCCGGTTGGCGTCGAGGATCTCCGACCACAGGTCGGGCGGCGCCGCCGCCGTGCGGGTGGCGCCCAGGAATCCGGGCCCCATCAGCGACGCGGCATCGGGATCCCGGCTGGCGACGGCGGTAAGCGCCAGGGCGCTCAAGTACGGGAGATGGCTGGTGCGGGCCGCCAGCCGGTCGTGCCGGGAAGCCGGCACGGTGAGCACGCGGGCCCCCAGCGGCTCCACCAGCGCGCGCATCTCTTCCTCGGGGCAGGGCCGCCCCGGGACCGGGATGAGCGCCCAAGTCCGGTCGGCGTAGAGATTCGCCTGGAAGTTCCGGCCGCCACCCCGCTCTCGGCCCGTCATGGGGTGGGAGCTAACCACGCGGAGTTGGGGCGGCAGCGCCGCCAGTGCCGGCAGCACGTGGTACTTGGCGCTGGTGAGATCCGTGACGACCGTGCCCGGCTCGAGCCGCGGGGTCGCGGCGGACAGCGCCGACGCGACTGCCAGGGGTGGCACCGCCATCACTACCCAACGGGGGCGTGGGGCTGGCCCGATGTGGACCCCCTGGCGGGCCGCATGCTCGCACGCGTCCGCACTCGAGTCCATGCCGTATACCGTGAATGCCCCCTCGGATTGCATCAGGCCAACCGCGAGGGATAGGCCCATGAGGCCGAGCCCCCAGATTTCTACCTGGCCGCCCATCTCATAGCGTCCGATCGACGCTGGCGGCCACGGGAGCCAGCGAGCGCGCCAGGGCATCAAAACCGCCCAGGGTCAGGCTCTGCGGGCCATCCGACAAAGCCTCCATGGGATTGGGGTGCACCTCGACGATGAGCGCATCGGCTCCAACAGCCACCGCCGCGCGGGAGAGCGCCGGAACCAAGGCGCGTTCTCCGGTGGCGTGGGACGGATCCACTACCACCGGCAGGTGGGTCAGGGCCCGCAGCAACGGCACCGCAGCCAAGTCCAGCGTGTTGCGCGTCCGGGGCTCAAACGTGCGGATGCCACGTTCTGCGAGCGCCACGAAGGGGCTGCCCGCGGCCATGATGTACTCCGCGGCGTACAGCCACTCGTCGATCGTGGCCGCGAGGCCCCGCTTCAGGAGCACCGGCTTGTGGGTGGCGCCCGCGGCCGACAGCAGCGAGAAGTTCTGCATGTTGCGGGCCCCAATTTGAATCATGTCGGCCACCTCGGCCACGGCCGCCAAGCTCTCGGCGTCCAGGGCTTCCGTGACGATCCGCAGGCCAAAGCGGCTTCTGGCCGCATCCAGAAACTTGAGCCCCTGTGTCAAGAGCCCCTGAAAGCTGTACGGGGAGGTCCGAGGCTTGAAGGCGCCGCCGCGCAGCACCGTGGCGCCGGCGGCGGACACGGCCTGGGCCACCGCCATGAGCTGCTCCTCACTTTCCACTGCGCAGGGGCCGGCCATCAGGAGCACCTGGGGCCCCCCGAGCACAATGCCGCCCCCCAGCGGAATCACGGTGGGGTTGGGGTGGTGGGACCGCGACACCAGCCGCCAGTCAGGACGACCCAAGAGGGCGGGCGCCCCCGCCAGTGCCTCCGCACTATAGATCGCCGATTCCATCGTCGGCACATCGAGCGCGAGCGGGGAGCTGGGGGATAATGTTCTGGTCATGCGCACCCTCCTTGTTGACCTACCTTGCAACGCGGCACAAAAAAACTTCGCCCCATCGGGACGAAGTTGCCTTCGCGGTACCACCCTGATTGCGCGCCCTGCTCCTGGCAGAAGGCACGCCACTCTTGTGCGCCAGATAACGGCGGCCAACCGTCTCGCCTACTGATCCCCTGCGGGACGTTCGGTCTGCGCTCCCGGGGGTATAGCCAAACGCCCTGGATGGCTTGCACCAACCGCCATCTCTCTGATGCCAGGCCGATCCGGCTTCTTCCGGTCATCGCTGTGGGATATTAGAATGAATCATATACGACGCCGGGCGGATTCGTCAATAGGTATTTCCGAAAGTTTTTCGCGGTGCCAGGGAGCCCACGACGCGGCGCCGCTTTCCGTAGCTTGACAGGGGTCGGGCCGGGGAGAACACTGCGACGCAAGGAGGCAACGCGCAATGGACTTCAGCAGTCGGGTGGTAGCGCCTGAAGAGCAGGCGACGCTGGACAACGCGGCATTCCCGCCCCTCTTTTCCACGGCAGCCCTCAGGCTCCATGGTGCCGAGGGGGTGAACCAGGGGCTCGGCGGATTGCAGTTAGGTGGCTGGCACACCCGCGGGGGCGACCCTGACTTTGATGCGGTTCTTGGGGACGTTGGCGGTGGACGCGGCAGGGGGGGCGCGTGATGAGCGGGGACGGAAGCGGGGCACCTACCCCTGGATACCAAAGCCTCTCATGGGACGACGGCGTGCTTTGGGTGCTGGACCAGCGGCTGCTGCCGAGCGAAACCCAATACATTCGAGCCGATGCGGTTGAGGTGGTCGCGGACGCCATCCGCACGCTCGCCGTTCGGGGTGCTCCCGCGATTGGCGCGGCGGCGGCCTATGGGCTCGCGCTGGCGGCGGCGCCAGCGCCGGGGGACGACACGCCAGCGGTCCGCGAGCGGCTGGAGCGCGCCGCGGTCCTGTTGCGCAGTACGCGCCCCACAGCGGTCAACCTGGCGTGGGCCCTGGACCGGGTGCTCCGGTCGGTTGCGGGGGAACCGTCCGCGGCCGCGCTGTCGCAGCGGGTGCTGGCGGAAGCTCAGGCCCTGGCCGACGACGACCGCCGCATCAACCGGGCACTGGCCGAGCACGGGCGATCCGTGGTGCCAAACCGACAAGGGCCGGTCACGGTCGTCCACCACTGCAACACGGGCTCGCTGGCAACTGTGGACTACGGCACGGCGCTGGGGGTCATCCGTGCCGCCCACGAAGCGGGCCAGCGCCTCTGGGTGCTGGTGGATGAAACGCGCCCGCTGCTGCAGGGCGCCCGGCTCACGATGTGGGAGCTGCAGCAGCTCGGCATTCCGGCCGCCCTGATGGTGGATGGCGCGGCCGCCCATCAGATGCGGACCCGCGGCGTGGACCTTTGCCTGGTGGGGGCCGACCGCATCGCGGCCAACGGTGATGTGGCCAACAAGATTGGCACCTACCAACTGGCACTGGCCGCCCAGGCGCACGGCGTGCCGTTTTACGTGGCGGCTCCGACCAGCACCATCGACCTCGCGATGCCCACGGGCGACAGCATGGTGATCGAGGAACGCGCAGGCGATGAGGTTGCCGTCGTCGGAGGCCGCCGCATGGCACCCGACGGGGTGGCCGTGCTGAACCCGGCGTTTGACGTGACCCCGGCGGCGTTCGTAGCCGGCATCATCACGGAAGTCGGGGTCATTAGGCCACCGTATTCCGACTCGCTGGCGGCGGCCGTGGCCCGTGCCGGGTAGCGGCACCACGGCCGTAGCGATTGGAGTAAGGTAGAGGAGAGTGGGTGGCGAGGTTCGCGGGACCGATGGCAAGGGATGGGGGGGTGACGTCGTGCGCCTATGGGAATCGCTGCATCATTTGGTGGATCCGGCTAATCATACAGAAGAAGAAGTCAAGGGCTATCAGCAGATTGGCGGACAAGTGTTGGACGTCCTGGACCGCCTGACTAAAGAGAGTGCGCCGGGGGCCGCGTTGGCGTACATCCAGGTGGCACGGTGCCTGGAGCTCGCGGCGGACGGACTCATCGCGCCCTATCAGGATCCGTCCGCGGGCCACATGCCCAACTGGATTCGCAGCCAGGCGCTGGCGCTTTACCAACCGATTCCCGAATTGGTGACGGCGGCCAAGCAGGAAGCGATTGATCCGGGTGGCGGGCGCGACGTCGATCTGCCCTGGGTGCTGAAGGGCCGCGTTCTGGGTGCCAGCCGTGAGGATATGCGCGTGTTCCATGCGTACGGCGGGGCGGTCAAGAGCGTGATGGAGTGGGTCGAGGTGGCGGTCCAGTCGGGGCCCGCGCTGAAGCAGGCGCAGCTTTACTTTGCGGAGGCGTCGACCAATTGGGAGTCCGCCAATCATTTACTGTACGGCTTCCGCGACCAAGCGGCGTCGGTCGGGACGCTCACGTCGCTCGATAACTACCTGTGGACGGCGCTGGCCTATGCCCTCGGTGCGATCCAAGAGCAGGTGAGCCCGGGCATCATGCAGAAGATGGACATCGACACCATGCTGGAAGGGGCGGACATCCACGACGGCCACCTGCAGGTGCTGCGCGCCGACCGTTCTGGGCACAGCGAGGTGGTGCGGGACATTGCGCGGCAGTGGCGGGACGTGATGCGGGACGAAGGGCCGTACGCCGAACACCATCACGAGCACCATCGGGACTGGGACTGACCGAGACGGCACCCGAGGCGGCGATCCGGTCAGGTCCGGTCGCCCGCCTCTGTGTCGCGGCCGCAGTGTGGGCAGGCGCTGGCGCCGTGTCGAACGGGCTCCTGGCAGTGGGGGCACGCAAACCCACTGAGAAGCGCCTCGCGGCGCTGGGATTCCGGGGATGACGGAATTACCAGCATGATGATGACCCCAATCCAGCCCAGCAGGATCCCGAGAACCCATCCCAACAGCGCCAAGCCTTTCTTGCGGCCCATGTGCACGCTGACCCACACGGCGCCCACGACGGCCGCCAGCCAGAGGGCAAACGTCGCGACGATGAGCGAAAATGACAAGGCCAACGCACCGTTCCTCCCATTCCTTCTCCCATCAGCTGTCCATCGCAGGCCGAGCCTGCCTTCATGGTACGCCCCGGCACTTTAAACATCCTGCGCTCCGAGGGATAAATTTGCGCGGCGGGTCGCGGAGAGCCGGACCGACGGTCATATAGGCGGCGCGTCCTCCGTCCTTCAGCGTGTTCAACGCGGCCACCAGGCCGCGGACCCGCACCGACGGCGTACGGCCGATGTTAGCTAGACACCGCGTTTACCTGACGCTCATATCGTGATATACTAACCGCGACTCCAAGTTCGTAAGAAGGCGGATTGGGGTTGCAGGAGCCCTGCAGGCTGGTGGGCGAGCGGCGCGTTGAGGCCGCAGAGGGGGATGACGGCATGAGCGGAGCGCCATCTGATCCGTCCCCGTATCGGGGACGCACGGCCGTGATGGCCACGAAGCACCAAAAGGAGGTGGTCATCGGTCCTCCGCTGTCCACGGCACTGGGACTGGCGCTTTATGTGCCGCCGAACTTAGATACGGACGCGCTGGGGACGTTTACCGGTGAAATTCCGAGGGAGGGGCCCCCGCGATCGGTGGCCGTGCGGAAGGCGCGCATGGGGATGGAGGCCGCCCACATGAGCTTGGGCCTGGCCAACGAGGGCAGTTTTGGCCCCTTCCCGTCATGGCCCATGGTTCCTGCCGATCATGAGATTCTCGTCTTTTTGGACGATGACCTGGGCATAGAGGTGGTCGAGCAGTGGCTCAGCCCCGAAACCAATTTTGCCTCGGTCGCTGTACACCCCGATGACGCGGACGAGTTGACCGAATTCTTGGGCCGCGTGAAATTTCCTGGCCACGGCCTGATCGTGCGGCCGCACTCCGGGTTGCGGGAAGGCTATCTATGGAAGGGCATCGTCGATCCCGCGGTTCTCCGTGACGCCGTGGCCCGCGCAGCTGCCGCATCGCAAGACGGCATGGCTTACGTGGAAACCGACATGCGCTCGCACATGAATCCAAGCCGGCAACAGGTCCTGGCGACCCTGGCCGCGCGGCTGGGCGAGCGGTTGGCCGCCGCCTGTCCGGCATGTGGGGCACCGGGATGGGGATTGATCGACGTAGTGCGTGGGCTGGCGTGTGAGTCCTGCGGTGCAGCTACGCCCCTCGTCAAGGCGGAGGTTTTCGGGTGTGGCCGGTGTTCCCACCAAGAGTCGAATCCTCCGGCCCACGGCCTCGCCGCCGCGCCAGCGGGCGACTGTGAGTGGTGCAACCCGTGATTCGGGGTCGATAGCCGCCGCGCAGCCCGGGAAGGCGGAAGCTGGGCGCTTGGCACCGCGCGTCGCCTCGACGGGCGGCGGGGAATGGCAGCCGGGGGGTCCGGGTGCCAGAGAGTATGATAGTGGGGTCGCTACCGTGCCCGGACGGGCGGCGGCGCGTCAACAGCTGGCCTCCGAAAGGCGGCCGAACCTTATAAGGAGCGATGGATGTATGCAGAATCTGTCAAGTGTGGTTCCCACCCCGATTACCGTGGCCTACGGAGATGGCATCGGACCAGACATCATGGAGGCGACGCTGAACGTGCTCCGCGCGGCGGGTGCACGGGTGGCTCCCGAGGTGATCGAAATTGGAGAAAAGGTGTACCTGCGCGGAGTAGAAAACGGGATTGAACCCGGCGCCTGGGAGTCAGTGCGCCGCACGAGGGTTTTTCTCAAGGCACCCATCACGACGCCACAGGGGGGTGGATACAAGAGTCTCAATGTCAGTATGCGCAAGGCGCTGGGCCTGTATGCCAATGTCCGGCCCAACATTGCGTATCCCCCGTTTGTCCACACGTTGCACCCAAAGATGGACGTGGTGATTGTCCGGGAAAACGAAGAAGATTTGTACGGAGGGATAGAACACCGCCAGACACAACAGGTGTATCAATGTCTGAAGCTGATCACCAGGCCCGGATCGGAGAAGGTAATACGGTACGCGTTTGAATACGCAAAGGCTTACAATCGAAAGAAAGTCACCTGTTTTATGAAGGACAACATCATGAAGCTGACCGACGGGACGTTTCATCAGATTTTCGACGCTATTGCCAAAGAGTATCCAGAGATCCAAAGCGAGAGTTGGATTGTGGATATTGGTGCCGCGAAGTTGGCTTCTACACCAGAAATGTTCGATGTTGTCGTGATGCCCAATTTGTATGGTGACATTCTTTCGGATGTCACGGCGCAGATTTCGGGGTCGGTGGGATTGGCGGGGTCCGCCAACATCGGTGAGACGTGCGCCATGTTCGAGGCCATTCACGGCTCTGCACCGCGTCTCGCCGGGCAAAACCGTGCGAATCCCTCGGGGCTTCTGCTGGCGGCGGTGATGATGCTGGTGCACATCAACCAAAGTGACGTGGCCACCAAAGTTCACAATGCGTGGCTCCGCACGATTGAAGACGGCATCCACACGCGGGACATCTTTACGGAGGGGGTGAGTCGGCAGGTCGTGGGGACCAACGAGTTCGCGGAGGCTGTGGTAGCCCGCCTCGGGCGCCGGCCAGAAGTGCTGACCCCCGTGGAGTATGGCAACGCGCCGCGCATTCCCACGGCAACAGCGCTTCGAGAGGAGTTGCGGGCCGACCGCAGACTCGTCGGGGTGGATGTGTTTCTCAATTGGGAGGGACCGGGGCCGGACACGCTGGGGCCGGCGCTTTCTGCGGCGGCGGCTCCGGGATGGACCTTGCGCGTGATCACTAACCGTGGGGTGAAGGTGTGGCCCAACGGTTTTCCGGAAACCTTCTGCACCGACCACTGGCGGTGCCGGTTCCAGATGGATCAGGATGCAGTGCGGCCAAAGGACGTGATTACCCTGCTGCAGAAACTGGTGGAAGACGGGTTTGACGTCATCAAGACCGAGAACCTGTACCTGTTTGATGAGGTTCCGGGGTTTTCGGCGGTTCACGGATAGGGGTTGTACAGCGTGAGAACCGCGAGACCTCCCGTTCATCTATGGCTCACGAGGGACTTCTCGCGGGTCTGAAGGTGGGAGAGTGCCGGGTGCGAGGTGGACGGCGGCAGGCGAGTCAGCATTGCCGGGCCGCCGCGAACACGAAAGGGGTGGCGTGTGGCGGGCTGGACGTTCTTAACCAACCACGCGCAAGTTTTGCTGTGCTTGGCCCGCCGTGATGGCGAGCGCTTGACTGCCCGAGAAATTGCGGCGCAAGCCGGGATCACGGAGCGTGCCGTGCAGCGAATTCTCGATGACTTGGAAGTGGAGGGGTATATCAGCCGACGTCGGGCGGGACGCACCAACCGGTACGAAGTGCATGGAGATCTGCCGATGCGTCACCCGGCTCAACGGGGACGCATCGTGCGAGATCTGCTGGATCTCCTGGCCTTGTCTGAGCACTAGCTTCGCTGCGAAGGATTCGCATCGCCTGCGGTGCTCGTTTCCCCGACGTGTGCCCCATTCCGCGGGCTGGGTGAGAACACCCGTGGTCCCAATCGCGGTTAACCGCTGCGGCCGGGCTCTCAGGGTAGCGCGGGAAAGCCCGAACGCCTTGCTTGACTCGGTGTTCGTTGCACGGAAGGGCACCGACCGGCATCCTGCGGACGGCCTTGGCATCAACTTCCACATGCAATATAATGGCGCGGCGGGGGATTCCGAATGCAGGTGGACATGACTGACGCCGCGACCGGCAGACGAAGCCGTGGGCTCGGCGATTTGCGGCTTGGGATCGCTCTCGCTAAACTGGTCAGGCAATGGGCGCCCGTAGCTCAGTGGACAGAGCAGAGGTTTCCTAAACCTCGTGTCGGCGGTTCGATTCCGTCCGGGCGCACCAGCTAAGATTGCAGCCCCGCCACGGGCGAACGTTTGCTGTCCTCGCGCCCTGACGGCAATGAATAAATGAATAGTTGAAGGGTTGTTCGGTAAAAGAAGATGCGGTGGAGCGGTGGCGGGTCTCGTTGCACGCCGTGCTGCTGGCCGGTGGCACCTGTGTGGAGCACTTGGTGGTGGCTCCCGAAGAGTGTCACGCTGGTGGAATTCACCGACGTTCGCCTACCCAGACTAGGCGCGGGGGTTCGGCTGCCGGGCATCGCGACGATAGCGGCGCTGTGGGCCAGCGCGGCAGAAGCCCAAACGAGAGAACGCCGGCATGGGGACCCGCTTGCTCACGTGCGTCGTGGGGGCAAATGTGGTTGGAGCGGCTAAGCGTGTGAGCTTGTGCAATACGACATAGTGGGCGAAGGACCACTGGGGCTACCATCGTGACATGCCGTCGGGCAGCAGGGCCTCGGCATCCCAAGCACTCGATCGTTTGGTGGAGCGTCTCGGCGGTTGGCCGTGCGTGCGCTGGGGGCATAACCAAGCACGATAACGGCGCCGTAAAGTCTTGGCGTGCGCTATGGGTTGCAACTGGCTGAAATGCCTATGTTGGCGCCCATTGATTCCTGTGATTCTCTGGGCATAAGGCAGCGTCCGTACAGAAGTCGCGACCCCCGAGGTGGATGCGACGGCAAGCGTTTGCGAATTCAAGTGTGAGTGGCGCAAATCAGCTGAGGAACGATGGTCGAATGAAGGCTAAAGCTCCCGCCCCGCAGCGACTTGGGGCGCTGGCCGCCTCTCTCGCCATCCTGTGGGCGCTTGGTGGTTGTGGCCCGTTGATCACGTCCGACAGCGGCGTGGCGGTGCGGCACGTGCCCAGTGTGGCCGCTCACCCGCCGCAGGTGAAGCATGTGAAGACACCCCCTGCCGAGGCGTCGTCGACGCTGCCACAGCCCCGCGGAATGTACTGGGCGTCCTCGACGACGGGCTACCGGATCGCAGGAGGCGCGCTGTGTCGCACGACGAACGGCGGCGCCGCGTGGACATCCTGGTATCGCAGCGTACACCTCGCCGCGGTGGCGGGATCGGGTACCGCGAGCCTGTCAGTGGTGGCTGGGTCATCGCTGCGAGAAATCAGGGACACGGGGCAGGTGGCGAGATCTATCGCTTGGCCTCAAGCTGGGCCGGTACAGCAGATCAGCGTTCCGAGTCCCGGCGTGGCATATGTGCGAATGGCTGGCCACATTTATGGGTATGCGCTGGGCGTGGCTGCAGGACACTGGATGAATGTGTCCAGCACACTGGGTGCCGTGAGCGCGATGGTCTGGCTGTCGTCGAGCGACGGCTACGCGGCGGTGGACCATGCGGTGTGGCGCACCTCCTCTGGGGGCCAGTCGTGGGCCAGGACATTTTCGGCCCCCGTGGTGGGGTCAGGCTGGACGAGTCAACTTGCCGCAAACTCGGCTCAAAGCGTGTGGTTGCTCCTGTGGGGCGGCGTCGATGGGATGAGCCAAACCGGGTTCATCCTGTGGCACGGGACTGAGGAAGGCACACGTTGGACGGCCGTGACCGATGAAGCGTATTGGGCGCCTACCGGGTATCCCTCGGTGCAGCGACGATGGCTTCAACCATCATGCAGCCGGGCCCCCTGTTTGCGGTTGGTGTTGCGACGGTGTATTTCGCTGGATGGGACGCAAATGGCTCCAGTCACTGGGTGGTGCTGACCAACGCTCCGGGGTCGTGGCATACGTACACGATCCCGATCACGGCCACGACTCCGCAGATGTTGGCGTCCCAGCCGAGGGGATCTTTTGTGGCGCCAACCACGCTGTCCTTTGCCTCGAACGCAACAGGCTTTTTCATGGGGGAAGCGCGCAGCGGAGCCGGCGCCTTGATGATGACGACGGATGCCGGGGACGCATGGAGATCCGTGACCTCGCTCACCGACTCGTAGGTTGGCGTGTCGGTGTGCCGGGCATCCGGCCGGAGCCAAGCGCCCGCACTCTTCAGGTGGTGCAAGCCGAAGGGGCGGATGACTAGGTGGATGGGAGCCGTAGCGGCCAAACTAGCTCCAGTCCGTACTGTCGGCACGGTCGAAGATGATCCGCCGACGGCCTGGCCAGATGACCGTCCGCCGTGCCAAGCCAGCAATGAGGCTCAATGCGCAGGGGGAGACGGGGCTCTGTCCATCCTCGCATCCATCAGCATGGGGCCAGCGGGTACTGGGCACACGCGCGATGTCATGGGAGTAGTCCGTGGACCACACGAAGCGTAGGCGCCACATAGCCTGCAGTCCCCACCCGCGTGTCATGTCTCTGTTGACGGGCCACAGCGCAGCCGAACCCTGGTACGCGACGTACTGGTAAAGCACGCCATCCAGATTAACCCGCCGTGCGCACTGCCCACCGATGTCGGTGGCCATGGAGAATGAGGGGGCGGGGTGTGGACCGGGAGTATCGCGCACCGTCCCGCAACGAGCATCTCATGACCGCCAGCTTCCACTCCGGTTGCGATCAAGCATGGGATATCCAACTGACCGATGGTGCGATCCATACGGTGCGAGGGGTTTCAGGGCGCACCACGACCGCTGGGCCGGAGGGATATGCGACGTTGACGACAAAGGGACCGCCGGCCAGCGTTTGGGTGTATGCCGCTGCCGCCCTGCCCGCCCCCGGCTTGTTGGGCCTGACATCCGAGACGATCGTGGTCCACACTCAAACTCTCGCAGCGGTTCTTGCTCCTACACCCGGTCGGGTGTCGCGTACGTCACCTGCGCGAGACCGAGCCCTACGAGTGTTCGCCCCCGTCCTACGCACGTGCCTTCGTCTCCCAACCCATGGCGCATTCGTGACTCATGCTCAGAAAGCCCTGCGGATCGGTCGATCCGTGGACAACGCCCATGCAGCGGTGCCAGTTGTGCACCGTCTTTAGCCTCGGCCGTGGTGGCCGAGTGAATTCTTGCGGGAGCCCCTGCTTGCCGCCGCGGGTCTGCGCTACACTCGGCGCGGGGAGGGGATGGGTACGGATACCAAGGACAAGTATGCCACCTATGTCTGCACCAGTTTCACGGCGGGCCTGGAGCCTATTGTGGTGGACCATGCCGAAGGCACAGTGATCTACGACGAAGATGGGCGCCAGTACTTGGATTTGTTTTCTGGCATCGCGGTGGTCAATGCGGGACATGGCCACCCACGCGTCCGGGAAGCGGTGAAAGCCCAGGTGGACCGCCTGATCCATGCACAGTCGTACACGTATTATGTCAAGCCGGTGGCGGATTTGGCGGAGCAACTGGCGGCAGTGGCCCCGGGTCGGCTCACAAAGTCGTTCTTCGGCAACTCGGGGGCAGAGGGTATTGAAACCGCGATGCGCATGGCCAAAGCCTTTACGGGCCGCCACGAGTTCATCGCGCTTGAACGCAGCTTTCACGGCCGCTCGGTGGCGACCCTGAGCTTGACGGGCAACATGGCACGGAAAACCCGGGGCGGACCCTATCTGCCGGGGGTTTCCTTTGCGCCGGCTCCCTATGCGTACCGGTCCCGCTTCGGGTCGGATCCCGAGGAAGTCGCCCAGCGCTCGGTGGACGCGCTGGAGGACGTCATTCGCTTTCACACCTCGGGTGACGTCGCGGCCTTCATCGTGGAGCCGGTGATGGGGGAGGGCGGCATCATTGTGCCGCCGATAAGCTATCTGCAGCGCGTGAAGGCGATCTTGGACCAGTACGGCATCTTGCTCATTGTCGATGAGGTGCAGAGCGGGTTTGGCCGCACGGGGACGCTGTTTGCGATCGAGCACAGCGGCGTGGAACCCGACATCTTGGTGGCCGCCAAGGGCATCGCGGATGGCTTCCCGCTGTCCGCCACCATCGCCCGGCCCGAGGTGGCAGATGCGCTGCGGCCCGGCGAGCACCTGTCGACGTTTGGCGGTAACCCCGTCGCGTGCGCCGCCGCCCTGGCTAATCTGCAGGTCATGCGGGATGAGGACCTGCCAGGGCGCGCGGCGCGCCTGGGCGCCGCCGCCCTAGCGGAGCTGCGGCAAGGCACCGCGGCGCTGCCGCGTGTCGGCGAGGCGCGGGGCTTGGGCCTCATGATCGGGGTGGAACTGGTGGAGAGCCGCGACACCAAGGAGCCGGCGGCAAGGTTGGCCCAATCCGTGAGAGCCACGCTGCGCGCCCGCGGTCTCCTGGTGGGCGTGGGCGGGCCGGATGCCAACGTGTTGCGCATCCAGCCTCCCCTGGTGATTGATGAGCAGCAGCTCCTGGATGCGGTGGGCACCATCGTGGAGGTGCTGAGGGTGGCGGGATAACGGCAGTCCCTCAGCCTCATCGGTGGTGGAGCCCGGAACGGAGGGTGATGAGCGACCGCTACCTGGTCACGCCGGCCGGCAAGCCCCGCGCCTTAGACATCTTCCTTTTCGGGCGAGCCGGGGGAGAATGACGTGCGCACCGGTGTCTCGGTGATCCATCCCCGCGGCCCGGCTGGCTTTCCGATCGGCTGCTAAAGCCGCCAGCCGTTCGCGGAGATGCGCCAAGCGGCGGCGGTTCTGATGCCGTTTAAAGGCTAAGCGTCGCCGCATCATTTTGGATTTCACGATCTGCTTTCTGAGTGGCCTTTTCCGCCGCGGCAATCGTGTCTTTGAGGGTGGTCATCTGCTGTTGTTGCCCTTCCTGCACGGCCTCGATGCGTCCGCGCAGGGTATACGCGATGGCGTTGAATGGGCACGCGGTCAGACCCCACGCTGGCAAAGAGGCTTGTTTGCCGTCCGTTAAAGACCGGCCGCGGACCACGTGCTCCACATAAAGCCGATGTTCCGCCCGGGCATAGAGTGCTGCTGTGGCGTCCAAGAGGGCATACGGCCCAGTATCCGAAATCTTGGCCTCGTCGGTGGCCATCATGATGCCACACCCCCTTCCGCTGCGGCGGTTAGGGCTTTCGGCGTCCGATACTGAGCGGATCGCCGGCCATAAAGCCGCGCACAGAACGATGTGAGGACTTCGATCATGTCTTGGACCAGATCATCGGTCATTTCCGTCGTCTCCGCGATGAGAAGCCAGCGTCCCCGAGCCGCCCGTGCGGCTTCCACGTAGTTGCTACCGACCCGCATGCGTCGATCCCGATGGTCCACCGCCATGATGGCAATCTGCGGATCGGCCAACAACCGCATCTGCTTGGATCGATGGCCGTTTCACCCCGAATCCGATTTCCGTCACCGTACGCGATACGGCTAAACCTTGCGTGTTGACAAACGCCACCACGCGAGCCACGTGACCTTCCACGCCTTTGTGTTGTTCGTCCGATGAGACCTGGGCATGCACCACTACCTGGCCCGCGATCTCCGGGGCATCCCGGACCAGAATGGTCCCGGTCGCGGGTTGTTTGGCCGGAACAGGGAGCGTTCCCTCCCGAAACCTGCGCCAAGCTGCGTGTCCTTGGTCGGGCCAACACTGCTTCGGAGCGCGGTCAGACAGGACACCGATCGAGGGGCCAAAGCCGCTGACCCAGGCCTTGCGGCGGCTGCGGCCTCGGCAACAGCTACACAGTCGCAAGCAACGGGGCTCGCGGAACCGCCGCTGCGCGGACTGCCTGCCCAAAGCGACCACGGACCTGGCGAAAACCCAGTCGGTCATCATGGGCGATGACCTGTCCGTGCGGGGGATGATCCGCAACCGACACCTGGACCGGTCCATTGCGGACGCCGGGTGGTGTGAGTTGGCGCCTGCTGGCGTACAAGACCCAATGGCGCGGGTCCCAGCGCGTGATCACGCCGCGTTTTTATCCCTCCAGGAATAGCTGTTCGTCCCGCGGTACCGTGAAGCACAACCTGCCGTTGTCCGACCGGGTCTTTTGGTGTGCAGCGTCTGGGCTCAAGATCGACTGGGACCTGAACGCCGCGCGGAGCCTCGCGTCGCTCGTTGCCGGGAGTCCCCCGGAGACGCAAAACGCCTGTGGAGCTGAAGGCGCTGACCGAGAGCACGGGTCGATGAAACCGGATGCTGTGAAGCACGAACCTTTGAGTCGGAAACCGGCCGCTGCAGAGGCCGATAACAAAACAGGACCAGGAACAGGGGAACGGTATGGCAGAATGGCAGGGCAAGGAGGGCTCCCGCTGATGCAGATCGATATTCCGGGCCGCGCCGCGCTCAGCCTCGACCACGCGGTGTTTGACCTCAACGGCACGCTGTCACTCGACGGCGTCCTGCTGCCGGGTGTACGGCAGCGTGCGCGAACGCTGAGCGAGAAGCTATCGTGCCTCCTGCTGACCGCCGATACGTTTGGGACCGGGGAGTCGGTGGCACGAGTGCTGGGTTTTGGCTTTCATCGCGTGGACAGCGGCGCAGAGAAGGTGGCGGTCATCCGGTCTCTGGGCAGCCATAGTACGGTGGCTGTGGGCAATGGACTAAACGATGCGGGTATGCTGCATGAGGCAGCACTGGCCATCGTCGTGTTGGGGCCGGAGGGTGCGGCCGCGAGTGCGCTGCAGGCGGCGACCATCGTGGTGCCGGACATTCGGGTGGCCCTCGATTTGTTGCTCAATCCGACGCGCCTCATTGCGACGCTGCGGGTGTAGCCAGCCGGGTTCGTGGGTGTTGGTGCCGATGCGCCGCTGTCGCTGGGGAAGGCTTAGGCCGAATCAATGGCAGGGAAGCTGCCGGTCGTGGGGCCCGGCCCGTCGAGGCTAAACCCTGCGGCACTGGCGTCGCAGAGCACCCGGGCCTGTCTGGCGGGGCGGGAGTGTTTGGGGCGCCCACCCGCTGGTCCGCCTTTGACGGGGTCCACGCGGTCATGTGGCTGGAAGCCAAGCCCTGGGACCCGAAGCTCCATCCTGGGCGGGCATCCAAAGTGGATTAGGATGGATTCCTCCGCCATCGCGGAGGCCAGCGACCACGCAGCGGCAGGGTGGAAGGCGTCTACTCGGCGCCTCGGCCTGTCGCCTCTCACCGAAGGGCGATCCCCGTGCGAAGAAGCAGGCCGAGACACTCCGTTGGTTCGTTCTCAGGGCGCCCCCCACGTGGGCGGCAGAATGTGGCGACGGCCCCACGAGGAAGGGTCCATCACCATCCCAAGCAAAAGGCACGCATGCTGTGCCTTCGCTGTCAGCGCTACCTCGGCTGTCCGCCGTGGGCTGCGGGAGCACGGCTCAGAACTCGAGATTTCTGCTGACACGAGTGCTCGTGGCCTGCCGGATGTGGGCGGCCACCTGGTCGGGCACGGTGGGGTCGACCCAGTGCACGTAGTGGCCCCCGTCCACCGGGACAGCGGTCACCTGCGGGTTGGCCTGGCAAATGCGGGCCACGGCCCTGGCGATGCGGCGCCGCTGGTGTTCGCGAGCGGCCGGGCGGGTGCTGTACACCAACAGCGTCGGCATGGACACGCGCGCTAGAAGCCGTGGAGGTTGGGCGCGGTATAACTGTAGGGCGAGGGAGAGGCCGTCGACCGTCAGGGTGGGCTCATAGGCGAGCGCGGCCCGCAGGTACTGGTCATCGGCCAAGGTGTACCTGCCCTGCGCCCGATGGGCACTGACCCGGTCCTCGAGTGGCTCGGTGGGCTCGGGGTCGGTGAGCGTCGGCAGACGGCCGGCCAGGCGGCGCATGCCCACCACCCGTTCGATCCCCGACAACAGTGGTGCCAGATACCCCACGGGCCCCGGCTGGCTCGTGAGCCGGGGCAGGCGGAGATGTCCTATGTCCAGCAACACCAGCGACGCCACGCGGTTCGGGCAGTACCGAGCCCAGACCAGCCCCACGTATCCCCCCAGCGAATGCCCCACCACGGAGACGCGTTCAAGGTGCTGCCGGTCCGCATAGGCCGAGAGCCAGTCGGCGAGCGCCGGCTCCGTCAACGGTGGCGCGATCCCTGCGCTGCGCCCGTAGCCGGGCAGGTCCAGGAGATGCCACGGTCTGTCGCGGGCCGCGGCCGCCAGCGCCAACCCCTCGGCACCCGGCCATCCGGCTCCCGGGAGAAACACCACCGGGTTGGCTCCTTCCGGGCCGATGATGTCCGCATGCACCGGATCCTCCTCGGCCAAGCAGGTCACCTCCTGGGGTTAGCCTTCGACACCAGCGGCTCGCGTCCTGTCGGCGTAAGGGTTCGCTAGAGGGATTCTTATGGCGGTCTCAGCCCGGCCGAGTATACTATCGCGGGAGATATGCCGGTAGGGCGCCTGTGCGACTTGTCGTACCTTCGTGGCGTTAATCACGGGGGACGGTAAGCGCGCCTTCCAAACGGAGCGTCGACGACTGCTGGATCGCTCAGGGATGCGCCGGGTGAAAGGTGTGGATAGCGTGCAGGGTGCACTGGTTGGGGTGTCGATGCTGTACCTCCTAGTTTGCATTCCGTACGCTGTCCGCGTGTACGCCTTCATCATCTTAGCGCTCCGCACGGATGGCGCGCGCGCGGACCCGAGGGCCCCCGCCTTGGGCCGACACCTGGTGACCGTGATCGTCCCCTGCCGCAACGAGGCGCAGGTGGTGTCTGCCACGGTACAGGCGGCCTTGGCGCAGGTGCTACCGCCGTTCATTAGCCGCTACGAGGTGCTGGTCGTCAACGACGGGTCCACCGACGAGACCGGCGCGGTGCTGGACCGCCTGGCGCAGGACGCGCACGGTCGCTTGCGCGTTTTCCACCGCCAGGCACCCCAGGGCAAGGCCTCGGCCTTGAACGAAGGTGTGCGACAGGCGCGGGGGGACGTCCTGGTGTTCATCGACGCGGACCATGTGCTCCGGCCCGATGCGGTGGCACGGTTGGCGGAACCTTTGATCGCGGGTGCCGCGCAGGTGGTCCAGGGGCGGTGTGTGGTGAGGAACCCGCACGTGAATCTGCTCACTCGCCTGGTGGCAATTGATAACACGGTCAGCTATGCGGTGGACCTGGCCGCCCGGTCCGCGCTGGGCACGTGTCCGATCACCGGTTCCACCATGGCGATGACGCGGGCCGTGTGGGCCCGGGTTGGAGGCTTCTGTGAAGACCGGCCCGGCGAAGACACGGATATGAGCCTTCGGATCATGCGCGAGCGCCTGCAGGTGCGCTATGAACCAGCCGCCGTGTCCGAGGACTTGGCCCCGGCCACGCTGCGCGGGTATGTGCGCCAGCGACGCCGCTGGGCCAGCGGCCAAAATACCGTGCTGTTTTACTGGATGCGCAGTGCGGCGCTGGGTGATTTTTGGGAATTCCGCCGCGCCCGGTTTGAAGTGTTGTTGTACATGTTTATCTACATCGTGCCGGTGTTGGGGCTGGTGGCCGCGTTGGGCGTGGGGATGCAGGTGGTGTTCCACCTGCCCGTCTTGATGGGTCCGTGGCACTCGACGCTGGCGCTGTGGCTGGCCGCGGCGTACCCGGTGGAACTGGTGGTGGCGGCGTGCATCCGCCGCACGTATAAGGACATCCTGTTTCTCCCGGTTTATCTGGTGCGCGGGCCCGTGGAGTCCGTGACCGCGGTGCTGGGGCTCATCGACTGCCTGCGGCACGAGCGCACCTGGTATCAAACTGAACGGGCGGCGGTGCAGGAACTGGGATGACCGTGCAGCGACCCGGGCCGCTCGCCCACGTTGCTGACGCACGAGGGAGGTTGCCATGACCCAAGTTCGACCTGCTGCCCCGGCCGTCGTGTATCCGTCCAAACCGCGGGCGGGCGACCGCGTGGCCGTGCTGTCTCCCTCGGCTGGCTTGCCGGCGTACTTCCCGGCACCGTACGAGCTGGGCCTCGCGCGTCTCGTGGACCCATTCCAGTTGGTGCCGGTGGAATACCCGACGACGCGTGCGGCCCACGCCTCGCCCGCGGCGCGCGCGGCGGACCTCCACGCCGCGTTTGGGGACCCTTCCATTAAGGCGGTCATCGCCACCATTGGCGGCGAGGACGAACTTCGGGTCCTGGCACATGTGGATCCGGAGCTCTTGCGCACGCATCCCAAGCCTTTTTTCGGGTACAGCGACAACACCAATCTCCTGCACGTCCTGTGGCGCCTCGGCATCGTGGGGTATCACGGTGGCTCGGTGATGGTGCAGTGGGGCCGGCCGGGGCGCATGCACCCCGTGACGGTGGATTCCCTGTGGCGCGCCCTCTTCACGCACGGCAAGTACGTGCTGCCCGCCGTCACAGCCTTTACCGATGAAGAGCGCGACTGGAGCGACCCCGACGCGCTCACCGGCGAACCGCCCCTCGCAGCCGCCGACCCGTGGGAGTGGCACGGCGTCGAGCGGACCGTGGAGGGGAGGTTATGGGGCGGCAACCTGGAAAGCATTGACGGGCAGCTGGCCACCTCCCGCTACCTGGCCCCGTTGGATGCCTACGATGGGGCCGTGCTGTTTTTCGAAACGTCGGAGGAGATGCCGCCGGCAACCCATGTGTACCGCGTGTTGATGCGGATGGGGGAACGCGGCCTGCTGCAGCGATTCGCGGCCGTGCTGGTGGGGCGGCCCAAGTGCTGGTCGCTCATGGAGCGGCGGGATGCTGAGGCCAAGCGTCGCTACGCCCAGGACCAGCGGGCCGCCATCCTGTCCGCGATAGAGGAGTACCTCCCGGAGGCGGTCGTGGTGTTGAACCTGGACCTGGGCCACACCGATCCCCAATATGTGATGCCCCACGGAGGCTGGGTCCGGGTGGACGCCATGACGAAGCGCATCACCGTGGTGTATTAGGCGCTGGGGGGTTGCCGACATCTCTAGCCGGGGCGCCGGTTTGCCACGAAGCTTCGTCAAAGGTCCACACCACGGCTCCCAACCGGGTGCATGCCAAACCGCTCACCATAAACGGTGGCCTGGGGCCTGACCCAGCGGCCGTCCCACCCCCGACACCCCGTGGATGAGGCCAAAGAGCCGGCCGCGCAGGTGGTCCACACAATATTATACGGGGCGTACGTGAAGTGCCCACCGCCACCAGTGCCCCGGCCGCAAAGCGGGACCAGAGAAGCCTTGGCGCTTGGGCGCCATCGTGGGAGACGGTCGACACCAGCAGCGGGAGGACGGGCTCCAACGGGCCGTAGGTAAGGGAAAACAGCAGGGTTAGGACCGGCGTTGTCATCGCATACCGGAATCCACGCCGGATGTCGTCCTGCCACGAGCTGGAGGACGGCGCCCCCAGCCCCTCGATGCCGCGCCGGCACAGCCATGTTGACCGCGTCGCACCCGGCAGCGATGAGGAGGGTGGTGGGTTCCCCACCGTCGCCACCAAAATGCCGCCCAGGGCGGGGCCCAGGAGAGAGACCAGATTCGGGTTCGGGTCCAGCACCGCGTTGGCTGGCTCCCCGGCCTCCACCAGGCTGGGCAGAATGACGCTGCGACCCCGGTACACGAGCGGGGAGAGCCCCGCTCGTGGCCACGAGGACCAGCAGCAGGGGCAGAGGGAGACCGTGCCGCAGAAAAGGCCGTGATCGCCAGCCACAACACGTCCTGCAGCGCGTTGGACACCAGCCGTAACCGGCGCCATGGCCAGCGGTCTAGTAAGACCCCCGCCAGCGGGCTCGCCACGGTATCGCTCATCGCGTACACAGCCAGGACCAGTCCGATGCGGGCGGCTGACCCGGGGGCTTCCAGTACCAGCTACGTGAGACCCAGGACCGCCACCTGTGCAACCAGCCGGACCATCAGGGTGCCAAGTCAAAACTCGCGAAACACGGGGTGGCCTAAGAGGCGGCGGTAGGCGGAATCCAATGCCTCATCCCTTTGTGGCGGAAAGCCGGCACCGCAAGGTGATCCAGGCTGATCCAATTATCCCGCACCCCGCGGCGCGACGCCACTCTGGGCAGGGTTTATCACACTATCCCTAGGGCCGAACTCCCTGGGCAATCCCTTCCTGGTCAGCGCACTGGTCCAGTGGAGCGTGAAGGCGCTCGGCGGGTGGCATACGTCGAAGACCGTATCGGTGCCCGGTGGTCCGCCTCCCGGCCCCTTCAGCAATAGCCAGACCGCGAGCCGGCCCACTCCGGCCCAAAATGTGCTTTCGTTTGAGCCCATCTCGTCGACCAGCCCCATCCTCCAGGATGTTATGACCGCCACCGGACAGTCGAGCCACGAGTCGGGGTCGGACTTTGTCGGGACAGTGACCGAGCAGGCGCTGCCGAATGGCCAGGTGGGGGTGACGTGGAGCGTTCCGCTGGCCACGTCACCCAGCGCCGCCGCCTCGGCTGCGATGTCACTGGTCAGCGGCAATCCCGCGCTCTTTCCGTTCTCTATCACGAGCGGCGGCGCCACGTTAACGGGCCTGAACAGCAATGCGCAGACCGCGATGAACGTGCTGGGCTAGGACAGGGGCAGGGAATGAGGGTCTGCGCGGCCGCCGCGAGCGAGCTGCGGGGTCGAATCCGCGCTTGCCCCGCCGGTCGTCCGGGATCGGTCTCCGTCTCGCGTTGCTTGCAGTTCGGCCATCCATCTCTCCATCGCGCGCGCATCCTTGGGAATGTTGGCCGAGAGCACCTCGATCCCGTCGGCCGTGATCACGACGTCGTCCTCGATGCGGACGCCGAGCCCCTTCTCCTTCAGGTACAGGCCGGGCTCCACCGTCAGGACCATGCCCGACTCAAGCTCGCGGTGCTCTCCCACGTCATGCGTGTCCAGGCCTAAATAGTGGCTTACGCCGTGGAAGTAGTACGAGCCGATGTCGCTCTCGTCGCGTAGGTACCCGAGCGCCTTCATGCCCCGCCCCAGCACCTGACGCGTAATGCGCTGCAATTCCTTGTGGGGAACCCCGGGGCGCATGGCCGCCAGCACTGCCTGGCTGGCCTCGCCCACCAAGTCGTGGATGGCGCGTTGCTCCTCGGTGAAAGTGCCGTCGATCGGAAACGTCCGCGTGATGTCCGCCTTGTAGTAGCCGAATTCCGCGGCGGCGTCCACCAGCACGAGGTCACCCGACTGAACCGTGTCGCGCAACGTGGTGTAGTGCAGCACCGCCGCGTTCGCCCCGGCCGCAATAATGGGGGGATAGGCCAGTCGGGCGCCGCCCCCGATGAGCGTGCCCGTGAAGTGCCCGTTTAGTTGGAATTCGCGCAGGCCAGGCCGGGCGTGGGCTATCAGCGCCGCAAGGCCCTGCTTGGTGTGGGCGACCGCCGCCCGGACCCGCGCAATCTCGCCCGCCGATTTGATCCGGCGCAGTTCCGCCATTAGCGGGAAGGCATTTCGGACGGCCGTGCCCGGGTGCTTCTCCACAAGCCGGTGGGCAAACCGAATCGCATCCGACGGCGCGCCCGACCATGTGCGGCGCTCCAAGTCGAGGTAGACGCATGGGAAGCGCCCGCTTTCAATGAGCCGGTTGACGTACGGGATCCACCGATCCACCGTCTGCACATCGTCTATGTTCGAGAGGAATCGGGCTTCGTCGGCGGTCATCATCTGACCGGTCCATGCCTCCGCATGGGAGTCGACCGCCTCGATGAACACTGCCTCGGTCCGCTCGCTGCCCCGGCGGGTCAGCACGAGCACCTGATTCTCCCGATCGAGGCCGGTCAGGTAGTAGTAGTTGTGGCTCGGCGCATAGCGATAGTGCTCGTCCGCAGTTCGCAGGAGCGGCTGCCCGGCAAACAGGATGACGAGGCCATCATCAGGCAGCGCGTCCAGCAACCGTCTGCGGTGGCTCGAGACATCCAGAGTCATCTCCGGGGTCAGCTCGGCCGGCACAGCATCCGACATTGCTATCTCTCCCTTGTCTCTTTATGGAGCGGTCTCTTTCGGTCCCATGTCTACGACCCTCACCGTAGAAGCGGCGGCGCGGGGTGTCAATGCAGTGGGTCGGATAGCTAACTCCGCACGGCGGAAAGACCACTGTAGATCGGCGGGATGCCTCCCACTGCGGTCGGGGCCCCTACGCCCGCCACCCAAGGCCGCACGGAGCGAAGACGTCTCCGTGCGACTTGGGGCGCAGCTGGCGCGATCCGAGAGACCTGCTTGCTCTGCAACTGGCGGCGAGCCTATGGCCGCGCATGCAGCGGGAGCGGTGCCACCGTGGCCTTCAAAGGAAACGCGGCCCCATTGGGCCCACCAACGCCAGCGGGGCGCCTCCCGCGGGACGGGGTCAGGGGGTGGCCAGCTCCCTCGATTTGACCCGGGTGAAAAACGTGACCGCCACGCCCAGCATCACCAGCGCCGTGGTCAAGCCAAGCCATGTCCCACCCGCCGAAATGGCGAGCGGCCCCAGCAGCACCGGCACCACCGCCACCCCCACGTTCGAGGCCAAGCTGTAGCCCGCGGTCGCCAGCCCGGCCGCGCCGGCACCGACAGCGGCCCGGGCGCTGTCTTCCAAGGCGAGGGTATACCAGGCGTTGCCGCTGATGCCCAGCAGGAAAAACGTGAGGTCGATCCCCCCGGCCGTGGTGGGGATCACACCGGTGAGAAAGGCGGCCGCAATGAACGTGAACACCAGGGCGGCTGCCCCCAGCACCCGCTCGAGCCCTTCACTGGCCTCACGCATTTGCTGGCCAATCCACCCAAAAGCCGCGGCGCCGAGGGCTGACCCGAGGAATGTCAGCGCCGTGAGGTTGCCGCCAACGATGGTGGCCACCGGACTGTGCAGATGCACGAGGGCGGCGGTGGCGACGGACCCAAACATGACACTGGTCGATGCCACGACGAAGCCCACGATCCAGCGGGGGTGCACGGCGAGGTTGAGCGGGCCGAGCGCCGGGCCGGGGCGGGGGGCTTGACGCACCGCCAGTCGGGCCAACCATCCGCCGGCAATCACGTTGAGCACCACCGCCAGCCAGAGTCCGTTGGATGCGCCCAGGTGGCCGCCTACCAGCGCGCCGAAGGCCATGCCCAGAAAGAGCGTGCCGATCACCAGGCCGGTGCCGGTCTTGGTGGCCCGCACCCCTGACATGCGGAGCACCGCTCCGATGGGTGCGATGAGAAACGGGTACGCCAGTGCGGCAATGATCTGGCCCGCGAGAAACATGTCGTAGGATGACGCCAGCGCCCGAATGGTGAGGCCCACGAACGTGAGCACGACAGCCACCACGAGGGCCGGGCCCGGGCCGCGGCGGCTCACGTAGTAGCCCGCGGGCAGGGACCCCGCCACCATGGCGTAGCCGTACAGCGATATCAAAAGAAGAATGGCCCCGAGGGGCGCCCCCAAGCGGGCGATTTCCGTCGGCACCAGGGGTGCCAGCACAAACCACCCAAACCCTAGCGTAAAGGCAAACGCACCATACGGCCCTAACAGCCGCGCCCCGATCTCGCTCTTCATCTTGGCCGCATCGGTTGACATCCGGACACCTCCGGTGCGGGGGATTCGCCATAATTCGAGGGCTTCCTGCCGACACGCGCTGGGCACTAGGCCGGGAAGGCATCTATCCTGGCTGTTTCGCGCGGTGGGATACTGAAGGATCCGCTGAGCCGGCGCTCAACCTCTCTGCGCCGCGACTCCGGGTGTTTTTGCCCTGTCCACTCGCCGCGCCCGGCACCGGCTTCAATTCGCTGATGACGTTTTAGCCCCGCACCTCCCCCCTCTCGTGAATGTTCGGATGAGCCACCATAACGGCCGGACCCGAGTCTCCGCGGGGAAGGGCGCTCATCGCGTACCGTCTGGTGTGCCACGGATCGCTGGTGCCGATGGGGAGCATCGCGCAGCATGTCGGCCGGAGGGAGAGGCTTGGACGGGCCGCGACGACGACCGTGCCAGCGGGACTGTCGCCGTTGAGCCCGTGCGAGGCGGGGACACCACACCCGGCGCGGGATTCCTGTCCCGGTTGTGTAGGACCTATCGGGTTCTGGCCGCAGGAGGCGCAGGCCCAGAGGGCTCGCAGCGGGGCACTTTGGCGGCCGCGCGCCGTCCCGCGCAGGGCTGGCCTCCGCGGCGCCCCTATCCCAGCCGGTGTGGTCGGCAAACAGCAGAGTCTTGCCGAAAAGAGGCCTCCTGGTGGGCTGCCACGACTGAGGTGTCCCAATCGGCCGAGAGCGCCCGCGTCGGCGCGTGTCGGACGATGCGGCTCCGGGCATCCCTTCGCCTGGCCCAAAAAGGACGCGCTATGAGGGAGCCTTACGCCGTATCACGGGGCGCATGGTAAGAGCCGTTCCTGAGCCCTGCGATGCCGCCGTGCCGGCCGGTCGGGGCTTTCTGGCGCTGGGAAAGTCCCGCGAGGTCCCAGTCTTCGGCTTGCCGCAGTCGGACTGGGACGCTGGTGGGCCGGCGATCTCAAGGACCGAGCCCAATCGCGCACCAGCTCCTGATGGCCTCGGGCCATCCCGGGAGTGGCAAAACCTTGGTAGCGCAGCAACGGGCCATGGTGCTGGGCTGGCCGGTGGTGTCGCGTGACGACTTTGTTCGATAACCTGGGAATCGCCGACCGAGGGTGGTCCCAGAAGCTCGGCGGGGTGCGCTACGATCTGATGGGCCACACGTTCGGTTTCTTGATGGAGACCGGCGCGGGGGTGGTCGCGGAGGCCGGCTTCAGCGCCCGAGCCGCCGAATTGCTTCGCACCTTGGCGCACGCCATGGACGACGGAATGCTGGAGGTGTGCTGTGCGGCCCGGACCTCCGAACTGGTGGCATGCTTTCGGCGCCGCACCCAGGAGCGCGAGCGCCACGCCGGCCACCGGGACGCCGACAATCTTTCGGAGCATGCGGCCCGCGCGGCGGTGCCCTATCAGCCGATGGGCCTGGGACCCGTCCTGAGGCTGGACACCTCCGAGCGCCCGGAGGAGGTGTTTCGGCGCGCCCGGGAGTGGGTGGCCGTGCAGCTGGGCGGCACAGTGACGTGCGTCGCCGAGGGGATCGGCGAGACACGGCGCCGCGTCGACTATACTAGGGCCACTGCATCATGACCGGCAGGCCGAAAAACATGTCAGGAGGGACTGCGTGCCCAAGAAGACCGTGTATGTTCGCGAATCTGACTTGCCGCTCTGGGAGCGCGCGGAGGTGCTGGCGCAGGGCGACAGCGTCTCGTCCATCTTGACCGAAGCCCTGCAGCAGTACCTGGAAGGCCGCCAGGCGCTCACCGCCACGGTGTGCCTGAAAGAGGGCACCCAAGCGATTGAGACGCGTGTCCAGCCGGTGAGCTCCGGGTGGATGCTGGCGATACCCGACGGGCCGGCGGGTGACGCCCTGCGGCGGGCGGTGGAAGGAGCAGGGCTCGGAAGGGCGCCGCGACGGGGCGCCGGCGAAGAGTGGGTGTGGGTGCCCGCCGCCGCCGTTGCGTCCCTCTGGTTCAACATGCCCGCGACCGTTGGTGGAGCGGACTACCCGGCGCTGGCCCGCCGGGCGTGGCCCATCCTGGTGCGGCGTGCGCAGGCGGAAGAGACCGTTACGTATGGCCAGCTGGGCACCGAACTGAGCGGCCTGCACCCTCTGCGTCAGGTGCCGCAGGTGTTGGACGTCATCGAGCAGTGGTGCCTCGGGCACGACACGCCGGATCTGACCGGCGTCGTGGTCAGCCAGAGCAGCGGGCTGCCGGGCCAGGACTACTGGCGCCAAAATAGCTGGGCGGAACTTTCCGTGGCCGATCGGGTGGACCGCTGGCGAGAGGCGCTGCGCGCGCTAGCCCGTCACCCCTGGGCCAGCGCGCCGCCGTTTTAGTCGCCAGCCGCCTGCCACGACGCCACGGCTGCCTCCACGCCGCTGGTGCGGGCCAGGATGGCTTCCAGTGCCGACAGCACGCGTGTCACCGGCTCCAGGTTGGCCCCTTCGCCCATGGTGCCGATCCTCCACACGCGGCCTTTGAACGGGCCCAACCCTCCGCCAATCTCAATGCCGAATTCATTCAGCAACCGCCCGCGCACGGCTCCGTCGTCGACCCCCTCCGGGATGTGAACGGTGGTGAGCGAAAACAGGCGGACAGCGGCGTCCACCACGAGCGAGAGGCCCATCGCCTCCAGCCCCGCCCACAGAGCCGCGCTGGCGCGCCGGTGGCGGGCGAAGCGGGCTTCCAGCCCCTCAGCTCGGATACGCAGGAGCCCTTCGGCCAGCGCATAAATCATGCTCACCGGGGCGGTGTGGTGGTAGAACCGCTCGCCGCCCCAGTACCGCTCCAGCATGGAGAGGTCCAGGTACCAGCTGGAAACCGGCGTCGGCCGTCGGCGCAGGATGTCGAGCGCCGCCTCCCCGGCGGTGAAGGGGGCGAGCCCTGGCGGCACAGCCAGGCACTTCTGCGTGCCCGCGTACACGACATCCAACCCGCGTCGGTCGACATCGACCGGCATGCCACCGATAGCGGTCACCGCGTCGACGAGGAAGAGGGCTCCGTGCCGGTGCACCGCGGCGGACAGGCCATCCAGCGGCTGCAGAACGCCCGTGGACGTTTCCGCCATGACCAGCGCCACCACCGAATACGGCGCGGAGGCGTGGGCGAGGCGGGCCTCCAACTGGCCGGGGTCGAGCGCCGAACCCCAGGGAACCTCCAGCACATCCACCACGCCGCCGTGGCGGGCGGCGGCGTCCGCCAGGCGCTGGCCAAACAAGCCCGCCACCACGACCAAGATGCGCTGGCCCGGCTCGACCCAGTTGGCGGCGGCCGCGTCCATGCCGGCGCTGCCGGTTCCCGACAGCGGCAGCGTGACCCGGTTGTTCGTCCCAAACACCCACCGCAGATGCTCGGCCACCTCGTCCATGATGGCCAGGAAGGCCGGGTCCAGGTGGCCCAAGACGGGTCGGGCCATGGCCAGTCGAACCGACGAGGCCACCGGCGATGGTCCCGGACCCATGAGAAGACGCTCTGGGATGCTGTTGGGGTCACTCCAAGCCACGCGCACCACTCCCCCGGCGATTATGGAGATATGTTGGCCCAATGCGGGTCAGATGACGGATAGACGGTAGCACCGGCGGAGGCGCATCGCAAATAGGCTGCCCTCCCGAGGAGCAGCGGGTGTGCGGTGCGGGCCGCGGCCCGTCAACCCGGGCCGCCATTGGCCGCGAGGGCGCTGTCCACCGCCACGGCGAAGTTTTCTCCCTCCCATCGGTCCGACGCGGGCCAGCGAAAGGTGAACTGAATGGTGGCGCCGGCCGCCAGCCTGGCCGTAGGCAGATCGGCGACGTGCATCCCCCATCCGCGGTCTACGGTGGGGGTGTCCGCGACGGTTTGCCAGTCGTCGGTTGTCCAATGCACCACGGCCGGGGCACCGGTTTCCACGCGCAGGGTCCTTGAGGCCGGCATGTGCCGGATTTTGTGGTTGAACCGCCAGGGCACCGGCGGTGTGGCAGGCTGGCTCTCAAGGTAGCGAGCCACGGTTTGGGGCGGGAGGTCAAATGCGCGCCCGTCGGCGAGCGACCGCGCCAGCTTCAGGTACTCCGCGTGTGCCCAGACGAGCGGCATCGCGGATCCGGACGGCCGTCCACGGTAAAGCTCCCGCTCGGGAATGTCCTCTTGATCCCACACCTGTTCTGGCAAGAGCCCCCCGTCACCGGCGAACGACTCCATGGTGGTGAGGAGCCGCTCCGCCTCTGGCAGGTCTCCCGCGATAAGGGCATAGTGCGCCCGCTCGCCGGTCAAGAGCGGCCACAGGCGGCCGATGCCGGTGCCGTCGAACGGGGACCCGTCTTCGTGCTCCCCGTAACCGTCTTCGTTGTACCGCCGCCATCCCGGACCGGTGGGTGTTTCCCCGCGCAAGAGGGCATCGATCACTTGGATGGTGTTCAGCACGCGTGGGTCGTCGGGGGCGCGGAGTCCGAACCGCACCAGCGCGAGCGCGTCGGTGCTCACGATGGCCTCGGCCGGGCGGTCTGTGAATCCCGGGGGGCGGTTCTTGATGGCCACGGCCGGCGCGCCCGACGGGTCGAGATCGACATCCGGGGGCGTGATGCGCACATAGTAGCCATCTACGCCCACCGCCTGGGCGGTGTCGGTGCCGCGCACATACAGCCAGTGCTCCACCTGCGCGTTCCAGGTGTCGGCGGTTTCCCGCAGATACGGGGCGCGGTCCGGCTGGCCCACCGCCTCCGCCAGGTCGGCGGCGGCCAACAGCGCCGCAATCTCAGTCGCGAGGGTGAAGGGCGTGTAGCCCCCATCTTCCTCCCACCGGTCTTGTGCGGTAACCGGCCCATTTTGGACCAGGAAGGCGGCGGCGCGGCTCACCATCGGCCACAGCCGCGCCACATCCGCGGACGACAGGGCGCCTTCACGCCGGGCCAAGTCCACCAGCAAGATGGGCAGCGCGGTTTCATCCATCTGGAGGCCGGACCAGTACGGTGTGCCTTCCACCCACATGTTTTGCAGCCAGTGGCCATCCGCTTCCTGCGTCGCCTCCAGGTAGGTGAGGGCGCGGCGGACCGACGCGCCGTCCCCCGCGGCCAGGAGGCCTCCCGCGGCCTCCACCATGTCGCGCGACCACACCAGGTGGTAGCCCCCCAGGTCGCCGTCGCCTTGGGCAAAGCCCCAGGGCACTGACAGGCTGGCCAGCAGTGCCCCGGACACCTGCTTGGATTCGTGGACGCGGACCACGGTGGCACTCAGCGCCCACAGTCGGCGGGGCGAGGGGGTGAGCATCGCCTGCCACCGCTGCCACGGCTCACAATAGGCCGCCTTAGTGGGCTCGAAGCCGGTGGCCAAGGCCGCACGCGCCTGATGGCCCGCTTCCTCGGGCGAGCGGGCCACGGCCAGCGCCAGCAGCAGGGGCTCCCCGACCGCCGGAGGTAGCAGGCCGGTGAGCGCGACGTTGCCATCCGTGGCCCGGTCGAAGTGCCAGGTGAGCTGGCCGTGCTGGCGCAGATCCTGCCACCCATCCGATGCCCCGACAAACCCGACGGAGGTTTCTTGAAATCCTACGCTGCTCATCAGCGCCAGCGCATGACCCCCGCGGGCGGCAAAGAGCGCCGGCACCCCCTTGTAGTCGCCCACCCAAGCCGTGTTGCCGGCCCCATGGTTCTCCAGATGCGACGCGAGCAGCACTGCCAGGCGGTCGTCGGACACCTGGCTTTCAAACACCACGCGTTGGAGCACCACCGGGCGCAGGGGGTCGGTCAGGATGTCCTTCTCAATCCGGTACCGGCCGTCCGCCGTCGTTCCGATGATGTGGTACCAGGGGACGCCCGTGAGCGGCATCGCCGTGGTGTGGCTCGCATCCCGCTTTTCTTCCGAGAAGTAGCCGGCGGGACCTACCACCAGGAGCCCCAGGTCGCGGATGGCCGCCAGATCCATCCGGGGTGCATACACTTCGTTCAAGATGCCGTGGGACAGGGTGAACCAGATGGCGCTCTGGTCCAGGGCCGTGCCCACGCCGCTTTTTTGGGCCGAGGTCCACCGCCCCGGGGTGCCCGGCCAGCCAAACGCTTCCACTGATGACAAGCTCCTTCCGGCGGATGTGCCTCCGCCACGGGCCCGGGTCGCTTCAGTGTGGTGAGCATAGCGCGCGCCCGGCGAATCACCAAGCGTGCGAGGCCATTGGGCTGCAATTCCTGTGACTCCCCTCGTGCCTTGCGGCTCAAGCGGACGCGGTGGCGGCTCGGGCGACGTGGGGAGGGGATGATGCGTCGGGCCGCGGTGCACCGCGCAGGCCCCCTCATGAGATGATGGCAGGAACTTGGACGACAGAGGCGAATCTAACGTGGGACGGTGGGATACCAGTCCGCGCGGACCGCCGACGCGGCCGCACCGCACGCGAGGAGGCGCAATCATGGCGCAGGTGATGTTGGACCACTTGGACAAACAGTTCGGCCAGGTGATGGCCGTGCGTGACTTTACGTTCACGGTGGAGGATCAGGAGTTTCTCGTCTTGCTGGGGCCGTCGGGATGCGGCAAGACCACCACGTTGCGGATGGTGGCCGGCCTGGAGGAGCCCACGCGCGGCACCATCTCCATCGGCGGGCGCGATGTCACGCAACTGGAGCCCAAGGATCGGGACATCGCAATGGTGTTTCAAAACTACGCCCTGTACCCTCACATGAGCGTGTTTGAGAATATGGCGTTTGGCTTGCGCATGCGACGGTACCGCGCTGACGAAATTCGGCGGCGTGTAGAGAGCGCCGCAGAGATCCTTGGCCTGGGGCCGTTGCTGCAGCGGCGTCCCCGCGAATTGTCTGGGGGTCAGCGGCAGCGGGTGGCGCTGGGCCGCGCAATTGTGCGTGAGCCCCGGGTGTTCTTGATGGACGAGCCGCTGTCCAACCTGGATGCGCAGCTCCGCGCCCAGACGCGGGCGGAGTTGAAGAGCCTGCACCAGCGCCTCGGAGCCACGGTGATGTACGTGACGCACGACCAGGTGGAGGCACTCACCTTGGGTACGCACATCGTGGTAATGAAAGATGGTGTGGTTCAGCAGGCGGGTACCCCGGACGGGCTTTACCACCGCCCCGCGAACCAATTCGTGGCGACATTTGTCGGAACGCCGCCGATGAACGTGTTGAAGGGCCCGCTGGAAACCCACGCGGCGACCCTGGCCATCCGCCTGGGAAGTGAGACGGTCGAGGTGCCCTCGAACGACCGCCCCGGCCTTCAAGCGTTTCACAGCGCTCGCATCGTCATGGGGGTACGCCCGGAACATGTTCACGTGATGCCCCACGACGAGGATGTTCGGCTGGCCGGGCGGGTCCGACTGGTGGAGCCGGCCGGACATGAAACCCTGGTCTACGTGGACATCGCGGATCAGTCCCTCATCGCCAGGGCCGACAGCACCTTTCGCGCTGACCCCGGCCAGTCGCTGACCGTTGGGCTCGACCCGAAGGAATTGCACTGGTTTCATCCGGAAACGGGAGCCCGAGCCTCGGCGTAGCGGCAGCGCCGAGAAAAAATTGCGACCGGCTCCATCCACTCTGCAGGAATCTCACGTCGGACGTCGAATGTACTTGATTAAGCGTTTCACCAGGAGGCCGGCCATGAAGAAGGCTGCGCGCATCACCGATGTCGCCCGCTATGCAGGCGTATCGATTGCCACTGTTTCCTACGTGTTGAGCGACAGCGGGCGGATCTCCCCCGCCACGCGCGACCGCGTGATGGAAGCGGTGGAGGCCCTCGGATACCACCCGTCGGCCCGGGCGCAGTCGCTGGTGCTGCGGCGCAGCCGCACCGTGGGACTGGCCGAACCACAGCACACCCTGAGGTCCGACCCCTCGTTTTCGCTGTTCTTGGCGGGCGTGGCCGACGCGTGCCGACAGCGGGGCTATCATGTGATGCTAATTGCGCCTCTCTCGGGGTCGGGCGACGAGGCCGGTCTCACGGCGGTGGCGCGGTCCGGCCTGGTGGATGGGGTCATCCTGATGGAATCGGCGGCGGCCGCGTCCACCATCGAGGCTTTCGCGGCGGCGGAGATGCCCTGTGTGATCTATGGCCGGTCGGATCAGGGACCGTGGGTGGACATCGATCAGGAGGCGGGCGCAGAGCTGGCCACACGTCACCTGCTGGACTTCGGCCATCAGCGGATTGTCCATTTGGGCCTGCCCGAAGACACTGCGGTTGGCCGGCTCAGGCGGCGCGGATACGAGAAGGCGCTGCGGCAGGCCGAAACGGGACTGGAACCGCAGGTGCTGGTGACCGACGGAACCTTTGGCGCCGGTTATCATCTGACGACGAGCCTCATGGCGCAGCCCACCCGATGCACCGCCGTGTTTGCGGCCACTGATCAGCTGGCGCTCGGCGTCATCAAGCGCGCAGGCGAACTTGGCGTGGAGGTGCCGCGGCAGCTGTCAGTGGTTGGGTTTGACGACACACTAGCGGGGAGGCACGCCGAGCCGCCGCTTACCTCCGTGGCTTACGACGTGGAGACGCTGGGCCAAGCGGCCGCCGACCGCCTGCTGGATTTGATCGATCACCAAGCGGTGGCGCCGCTCGTGGTGGCGCCCCGGCTGGTGGCCCGGGCCAGCGCGGGGCCGACCGGATTCGTGGGGACGCCCGCCACGGACCCTGCCGAACCCATTCTGAAGGCCGGCGCCGCGTTTGCGGTGTGGTCCCCCCACGGGTCGTTTGAGCCCGCCTCGGGCCGCCAGGGTGTGTACCTGGCGGACACGCGCCTCGTGTCGTCCTACCGGCTGTGGATCCAGGGCGAGCGCGTGGTACCCCTGACCCTCACGGTGGGCGACGAGGGGCGCACGCTGGATGCCGTTTATGTGTGGCAGGAGCCAGCCACCACCTTCCGCCTGGAGCGGCGGGTTGCCTTCAGCGAAGGGGGGCTGGAGGATGAATGGCGCTGGGCGCGTTGGGGGGACGCCAGGCCCATCACACTCAGGCTGCAGGTGTCCAGTGATTTTGCCGACCTTTTCGAGGTGCGCGGGACGCCGCGGCCGCGGCGCGGGCGGCGGCGGGTGAGCAGCCAAGCAGGATCGCAGCGGATCGAATATGAGGGGTTGGACGGATTGGTCCGGGCAGTCTCCATCGATGCGGGGCCGGTGACGCGCGAATGGAGAGACGAATCCTGCGAATGGACCTTGGATGATGCGAGGTCGGCGGGCGCGATCACCATCCGGGTCGCGTGGGAGCAGCCCGGTCTGTGCGCCGCGCAGGGCGGGGCGTCGCAAACTGCATGGCCGGATATCCACACGGGTCACCGCGAAACTGACCGAGTCCTGCAGCGTGCGCAGAGCGATCTGGACACCCTGGCGGCCGACTTCGGCGCCGGCGGCGTACCCATGGCTGGGCTTCCCTGGTTCGGTGCGCTTTTTGGGCGAGATTCGCTGACGGTGGCTTGGCAGACATTGGAGTGGATTCCGGATCTGGCCGAGCGCGTGCTGTCCACGCTCGCGCTGTACCAGGGCCGGGAGCACAATCCCGACACGGAGGAAGAGCCGGGTCGGATTGTGCACGAAATGCGCTGGGGTGAGATGGCTCGCCACGGCGAAGTGCCGTTTGGGCGCTACTATGGGTCGGTCGACGCGACGCTGCTGTTCGTGGGGCTTTATGGCGCCACCTGGGTGCGGCGCGGCGAAGGGGCGTGGACCGAGGCTCTCGGACCGGCAGTTGACGCGGCCCTGGCATGGCTGTTGGCGCACATCGACCCCGATGGCTTGTGCCGGTTTCAGCCCCAGTCCGTCCGCGGCTTGGCGATTCAGTCCTGGAAAGATTCCGCCGACTCTATGGTGTTTGCCAACGGGGAACATGGCCGGCCACCCTTTGCGGTGGCGGAGGTGCAGGGATATGCCTACCGAGCGCTGGTGCTGATGTCTCGCTTTTTTGCGGATCACCGTGACGCGGAGCGGGCCAGGGACCTGCGCGCGCGGGCCGAAGCCATTCGCCGGGCGTTTCACGACCGCTTCTGGCTGCCGGACCGCCAGTATTATGCGCTGGCGGTGGATGGGGAGGGGGCCGCGATCGACGGCCTGTCGTCCGACCCCGGACAGTGCCTGTGGACGGGTGTGGTCCCCAGCCAGGCTTCGCCATGGGTGGTTAAACGCTTAACCGATCGGGAGCTCTGGTCCGGGTGGGGAATCCGCACCCTGGGGACGGACGAAGTGGCCTATGACCCATACAGCTATCACCGCGGAAGCGTGTGGCCCCACGACACCAGCCTGATTGCCGCGGGCATGCGGCAGGCGGGGTTTCCCGAGCCCGCGGCATGCGTGGCGGACGCGTTGCTGGAGGCGGCCACGCGCCTCCCGCACCATCGCTTGCCCGAACTGTTCAGCGGCGAACCGCGCGAAGCGGGCGGGCCGTTTCCCTACCCGACGGCGTGCGCGCCGCAGGCCTGGGCGAGCGCCGCCCCGTTCCTCCTAATGACGGCACTGAGCGGGCTCCATGTCGACACGCCGCGGCGTGTCGTGCATCTGGCGCCGTTGCTCACGCCGCTGGTGCCGGAGCTGGTCGCGCGGGGCGTGGACATCGGCGGCCACTCGGTGGATTTGGTGTGCACGCCATCCCGGGTGGCCATCCATGGCCTGCCGCCGGGCTGGCGGAGCGTCTGCCGGCCAGCACGGGCCATGAACGCCCGAAGCGGGGCGCAAAGTTTGTGACCTGCATTTGGGGCTCACTGCATTGGGTGAGCTCACGCGCTGAGCGGGGCCCTGCTCGGCGACGATGGCGTCCGCGCCTCAGCAGGATGCGCGGTGCCACCAGGAGAGAGAATCGACCAGAAAACTAACGAACGTATCGGCCGTCAGGCTGTCCAAAAGAGCTACCAAAGGAGGATCTTCGATGAATCAGACGACTGGTCGCGGCCCACTCCGCCGCGGCGGGGCTCTCTTGATAGGCGGCGTGCTGCTGGCGGCGCTAGCCGCCTGCGGTTCATCCACCGCAAGCAGCAAGACTGTCACCATCACGCTGTCGGGATGGACTTCTTCTCCCGTCGAGGCCAAGCTGATGCAGAAGGAACTGCAGGGCTTTACCAAGGCCCATCCGTCCATCCATGTGAATTATCGGCCGATCTCGGGCAACTATGAGGCCGTGCTGAAGACTCGGTTCGTGGCGGGGGATGCCCCGGACGTGATTTACGTCAACAACGGCGGTGAGTCCAGCACCTTCATGAAGAACGGAGACATCATCCCGCTGAATCCGTACATCAAGGCCTCCGGGTTCCAACTGTCGCAGTTCTATCCGAGTGCGCTGGCGCTGTTTCAGTCGGGCGGCAAAACCTACGCCATTCCCAAGGACCAGTCACCGCTGGCGCTGTTCTACAACAAGACGCTGTTCAGGCAGGCCGGCATCTCGGCGCCCCCGACCACCTGGACCCAGTTTCAGCGTGATGCTCAACTGCTGACCCACGCGTCCAAGCACCAGTACGGGCTCATCAACTCGGTGCAGGAGCCCAGGTGGGCCGAATTTCTATATCAGGCCGGGGGTGGAGTGATGAACTCCTCCATGACGCGGTTTACGCTGACCTCGGCGGCCTCCCTGCGCGGGTACCAGTTTTTCGTGAACCTCTACCGCGATGGGTCTGCCGCCGTGCCAACCACGGTGGGCGCCACGTGGGGGGGCCAGGCGTTTGGCATGGGCGACGCGGGCATGGTGCTCTCGGGCAACTGGCTGGTGCCGTTCTTGAATCAAACGTATCCGCACACGTCCTACGGGATTGCCACGCTGCCGTCCGGGCCCAAGAGCAACGTATCGTTGACCTTTCCGGTGGGGTACGGCATCACCAAAGACTCGCAGCACCCCCAGGCCGCGTGGACGCTGATTCAGTACCTGACCAGTGTGTCGGGCATGACCAAGTGGATGAACCTGGGGCTGGCGCTGCCTACGCGGCCCGCCTTGCTGAGCCTGCCGTACTACCACGCGCATCCGGTGCTGCAGGGACTGCTCCAGCAACTGCCGCATTCCCTGGCATGGACGTTCCCGCCGGGGTTCGTGGAGTACTCGTCCACCACCATGACCGACCAGACGACGCTGGCGATTGAGAACAAGGAGTCGGCGGCCCAGGCCCTTGCGAACATGCAGAAAGCCGGCCAGGCCATTCTGCAGAGCAACGGCTGAGATGGCGGTTGAGCGTGTGCGCACCGGCGCGGGGGCGCGGGGGGCAATCCCCGCGCGCCGGCCGCGCCTTCCCAGCAGCGGGCGCGCGCGGGAAGCCCGGGCCGGTTACCTGTTCCTGCTTCCCAGTGTGGTTCTCCTGTTTGTGTTTGTGGCTGGGCCGGCGCTCTATGCGTTTTACCTGAGCCTCTTCTCGTGGAACCTGCTCAACCACATGCATTTTGTGGGGCTCTCGAACTTCTCCGGGCTGTGGGACCTGCCGCTGTTTTGGACGGCTGTCGGGAACACGGTGCTGTTTGCCGTGATCGTGGTGCCCACCCAGACGCTCATCGCGCTTGGCGTTGCCGCTCTCATGAACCAAAACCTGCCGGCGCGGGGATTTTTTCGACTGGCCTTCTTCTTTCCCGCCATCAGCTCGTCGGCCGCGATTTCTATCATATTCATGTGGATATATAATAAGTTTGGCATACTCAATAGCCTGCTGACGTCTCTGCACCTCTACGGGCCGAACTGGCTAGCGAATCCACTTTATGCGCTGAAGGCCATCATGATCATGAATATCTGGACAACCTCTGGGTACTTCATGGTGGTGTTTTTGGCTGGGCTTCAGTCCATTCCCCGCGAGCTTTATGAGGCTGCCGCCATCGACGGCGCGGGCGCCTGGCAAACCTTCCGCGCCGTGACGGTGCCGCTCTTGCGCCCCACCACGTTTTTCATTGTGGTCATGGGGGTCATCGGCACGCTGCAGATGTTTGACCAGTCGTTCATCCTGTCGCAGGGAACCGGGGGCCCCCTCCACTC
>JAKARZ010000011.1 GCA_021828405.1 Bacillota bacterium | reverse complement strand
CGGAGCGTCTTACTCCCCTTGCGCACGGGCGCGGCGTGCGCGTGGCCGCCGCTCTGGCGCTGGCCGGGACTCAACCCCGCCCACGAGACCAACGGCGCCGCCGACGGGAACCGTTGCCTGTCGGTCCCCCATGCGGCGACCATGGTCTCGGCGACCCGACGCCCCACCCCCCCGGAATGGTTGCCAGGCGGGTGAGGGCGTCTTCAACATTGGCGAGGCGCTGGGCCATGTCCCGGCTGAGTGCCACGACTTCGGTCTCGAGAACCGTCAGATGCTGGCGCTGCCAGCCCAGCAGACACGGTTGGTGGGCGCCCCCGAGGCCGCGGAGCGCCCGCGTCCAGGCGGCTCGGTCGGCCCGCCCTCGGCGGTCCACCCACGTCACCAACCGCTCGGGGTCGGTTTCCCCGTCGGCCAGGGCTTGCAGGATCCGCGTCCCGGACTGGCCCAGCACATCGCTCACCAGGGGGCTCAGCTTGATGTTGGCACCTTCCCGCCCCTTCGGGATGCGGTGGACCTCGCTCGTGTGGGCCTGAATGAGGCGCTTGCGATACCGGCCCAGTTCCCGCAGCTCCCGCTGCGGGCGGGCCGGGATGTAGCTCCCCTTCAGGACCCCCACCTTCAAGAGCGACGCGATCCCCGGGCTGTCCTGGACATCGGTCTTCCGCCCCGGCATCCCGCGGATCTGCTGGGGGTTGACCACCAGCACGGCCGCGAACGCGAATTGCTCCAGCACGTTGTAAATGGGCTTCCCGTACACCCCCGTGGCTTCCATGGCCACGGGGGTCACGCCCGCCGCGGTCAGCCCGTCCGCCAGCGCCCGCAGGTCGTCGGTGCCCGTGCCAAACGAGCGCGTCTCGGTCGTGGCGGGCGTGAACACCGTCGCCACGATGAAGGCCTTGTGGATGTCCAGCCCCGCGCATGGGTTACCCCCGTCTCCATCGCGATCGCCTCCTCCTTCGCGGTTCCCTTCGACAACCCCGGAGCATTCCAGAACTCTCCCTTGCGGGCTCAGCGCCCGAGGGCGCTGGCACCACTCGTCACGGCGCGACGGGGTCGGATTCCGTCTCCTTTGACAAATATGCTCAACCGACTACTGGTAGTGTTCGCAACGTCTTGCGACCACAACTGGCAGACGGTGCTTGACGCCGCATCGTTCCGCTCTCGGAGGCCATTTTTCATTCCTGTTACGGCCTGCCACGGCCATGGGGGTCTCCTTTCGGAGCCCGACCCGGGCTCTGCGTCCTACCCTCGAACAGAAGATCGGAAATACCCAGGACCGTGCTGAAACCGGGGAATTCCTGATGCCGAAACCGGGGAACGTCCCACGCTGATGTCCGATATTTTCGAGCCTACGATTTACACCCGCGGCCGAACCGGCGGTGACGCCCGTTGGTGGCCGCACACCGCCGGTGACGGATGTCGGAGAGCCGGGTGCGGGAGAACCGCCCGCCTGGGTCGAGCACGGGATGCTGGAAACCGGGCACCGCGGAATAAGTGATGCACGGTCACCCGAAAGGGACGGCCACGGACCCCTGGCGTGAACAGCCTATTGGACCATGAGCTGGTGCTTGCTCTAACGACTGTGCCGGTACATCGGCTGAAGGGCAGAGATCGTGGGATCGCTTGCCGTCCACGTTCGGGGCGCGGCTCATCGATCCGGGCCCCAGCATAAAGACGGGGCGGCCCATCAGATGGCCCGCCCCGTGGTCGCGGCCGCGCTACAGGGTCAGGTGTTCGAACGCGTTCCGCAATTGGTCGTTCAGCACGCGGATGTGGGTCCCTTTCATGCCCAGCGATCTTGTTTGGATAACCCCCGCGCTCTCCAGCTTGCGCAGCGCGTTCACGATGACCGACCGGGTGATGCCCATTTCATCCGCGACGTGGGACGTGACGACGAGCCCCTGATTGTCGTCGATCTCCGAAAACAGGCGCTGAGCCGCCATGAGCTCCGAGTACGACAGTGCCTCGATGGCGGCGGTCACCTGGCTGCGCTCGCGGTCCCGTGTCGCGGACCGCACCTCGCGCGCCCGGCCCATCACCAGCGAGATGATCGTGGCGCCGTATTCCGCCAGCAGCCAATCGTCTGCCGTGAGTCCGGCCTCGGGGCGATAGAGGGTCAAAATGCCCGCCGGCCCCGAGGGTCCCTGCAGCACCATCTTAGTATTCGGCGTCGCGGCGCGCCCGGTCCCCGCCCCTGAGCCTCCGGCACTGAGAGGGCTCTCGCCCAGGGGGGCCGTCACTTCCACCGCGCAGCCTAGTGTCGAGGCCAGTTCCTCCATAAACGGCCGCAGATCGTAGTTATCGGGCACCCCGCGCCACACGGCATCGGTCAGTTGCCGGAATGCCTCCAGCACAGCCATCGTGTTGTCCCCCTCCAATTAATCGCTCACTTGCCGGATCCCCGGCGTCGGACTTGGCATCAACGCTCGCTTCTTGTCGCACGGTCACGAACTTTGCTGTCGAGGTCCGTCCTCACACTGATTCGCGCAATCACGACGTTTTGGGGTATTGCCACCCATCCACTGTGTCTGACCGCGCACCTTTCCCCGTCTTGGTACGTGGTCCTACCAGATGACATGTTACCATGAAGTTGTGGAGCGGGTGGCGGCCGCAGAGGAATTGGCGCGCTTTCGCCTTGCGTGGCGCAATGCGACCGACTCGCGGGCCGGCGGGGGAGGATGTCCGCCGACGCGAGGCGGACTCGGGGGGGGGGGGAGGCGGCGTCGGATGGCGGACAGCGAGGCGGGCCGCGGGGCGGCATCGAGCGGTCTGCGCGGATTCTGGCCGCCGGTTCCCGCGGGGGGCTGGCGTACTGCGGAGCCGATGGGGGAGGGCTCCCTGTTGCTGCAGTGGGACAGTGGCCTCGACCGAGCGCAGAACCGGCGGATTCATCGGTTGGCCGGTGCCCTCTTGGCGGACGCAGACGCGGAGGCCGCCCTCGTGGCGGCGGTGCCCGGGTTTGACAGCCTGCTAGTGGAATTCGATCCCGACCGGGCCACGCCGGACGAGATGATGGTGCGGATTCGGTGGGCGGCGTGGGCGACGGCATCCCAAGCGGCCCCCCGCCGCGTGGAGGTACCGGTGTGCTACGGCGGTGCGTGGGGGCCGGATCTGGAGGCGGTGGCCCGCCACGCGGGGCTAACGCCGGACACCGTGGTGCGCCTGCATGCCCACCGGCCCTACTTCGTTTACTGTCTTGGCTTTCAGGCCGGGTTTCCGTACTCGGGCCCGCTGCCCGACGTCCTGGTGCTCCCGCGCCGCGACCGTCCGGTGGCCCGGGTGAAGGCGGGATCGGTGGCCATCGCCGGCCGGCAGACCGGGGTGTACACACGGCCGAGCCCAGGCGGCTGGTACGTGGTGGGCACCACCCCCCTGAACCTGTTTGATCCAGCCGCCGACCCGCCGACGCCGTATCGACCGGGCGATGAGCTTTGGTTTCGAGCCGTGTCGCCTGAGGAATTCGCCGCACTGGCCCAAGCCGGGGACCGTTAGGTGGGACGCGTCATCGACGTGCTCGATGGGGGTTTGGCCACCACGATCCAGGACCGGGGCCGCCCGGCCGGCCCAGCGCGGGGGGTGGCGCCGGGTGGAGCCCTGGACGCTTGGGCGGCGGGCTGGGCGAATGTGCTAGTGGGCAATCCGCCCACGGCCGCCTTGTTGGAGGCGACGCTGCTGGGGCCCTCCCTCAGGTTTCCCGAAGGGGCGACGGTGGGGCTGGCCGGTGCCAACATGGGGGTGCAGGTTGACGGCTTCGCGGTGTCCGTGGGGCAGGCGGTGCGGGTTCGGCCCGGCGGGGAGCTGACCGCGGGGCCCGCTCGCTCCGGTGTGCGATTGTATTTGGCCGTGGACGGGGGGATTGTCAGCGAGTCGTGGCTGGGCAGCCGCTCTGTGGATCAGGCGGCTGGCTTCGGGCGCCCCCTGCGAGCCCGCGACCGGCTGCCGCTCGGCCCGCCCCTGGCGGCCGAGCCCCCCACCGGGGCCACCGGCGTGAACACCTGCTTGGTGAGAGACGTGGTGCGGGTCACGGTGGGGCCCGCCGCCAGCGGCGGCCTGCTGGATTGGCTCACGGATGGCCGATTCCACGTATCCGTGCGGTCGGATCGCGTGGGGGTGCGGCTTGACCCCGACGACGCGGCCCGCGGAAGCCTGGCCGGGATATGGCCGACGCACTGGGCCCGCCGCCTGTCCATTCCCATGGTCACGGGAGCCGTGCAGGTGACGCCGGACGGGACGTGTCTGGTGCTCATGGCCGGCCGCGGCGTCCTTGGGGGCTATCCCGTCCCGGCCGTAGTGGTGGCTGCGGACCTGCCGGTGCTGGCGCAGGCCGTGCCGGGGGCACCACTGCGTCTGGTGGTGGTGTCTCGTGCGGAGGCTCGGGCGGCGTGGGCGGCCCTCAAGGCGTCGGCGCCCTGGGCTCGGAGCGGGCGCGAAGGACGCTAGGCGGCTGGGAAGGGAGAGGGTACACGATGTGGATGAGCCTCACGGCGGACTTGGGGGAAAGCTTTGGCCGGTGGCGCATGGGGGATGACGACGCCCTCTTGGAGGTGGTGACGTCGGCCAGCGTGGCATGCGGGTTCCATGCCGGCGACCCGATGGTGATGGACCGCACGGTGCGGCTGGCCAGCGCGCGCGGCGTGGGCGTGGGTGCCCACCCTGGCTACCGCGACCTGGAGGGGTTCGGGCGCCGCGATCTCGTGATGTCCCAAGACGAGATTCGCACCGCCGTGCTTTATCAGGTGGGCGCGCTGGCGGGATTTTGCCGGGCGGCGGGCATCTCGCTGGAGCACGTCAAGCCCCACGGCCAACTTTACAATCGGGCCCTCATCGATGAGGCGGTGGCGCGCGCGGTGGTGGCGGGCGTGGCGGGATGGGGCGCGGGCGTACCGGTCGTGGCGGCCGGGGGCGCGCTGGCGGACGCCGCGCGAGCGGCCGGGCTGCCGGTGGCCGTCGAAGCGTATGTGGACCGGCGCTATGCGCCAGACGGCACCCTGGTGCCCCGAGGGCAGCCCGGGGCGGTCCTGACCGATCCGGCCGCGGTGGTGGCTCAAGCGCAGAGCCTCGCCTGCGAGGGCCGCGTCCAGGCGGCGGGCGGCGCGTGGCTGTCCGTGGCGCCGGATACGCTCGTTGTGCACGGGGACACGCTCGGCGCGGCCGGTTTGGCGGGATTGGTGAAGGAGACCCTGGCCAAGTGCGGCATCCGCTGGGGCTCGTTGGCGGACGTATTATCGGCGCGGTGAACCCCGCACCGAGTCTGGAGCGTTATCGAGGCAGAGCGAGTGGCAGGCGGAGGGGGACAGCGGTGGGAGCCAGGGCGCGTTGGTCGGTTCGGGGCGCGGTGCTGGCCGTCTTGGTGGTCGGTCTTGCCGGTTGCCGATGGCCCGCCTTTGGCTCGGCCCCTGCGGCTCCGCGGTTCCCCACCCACCCAGGGATCCTGCACGGCGAACAGCTGCCGACGATCTGGCCGGGGCCGGCGCCGGGGCCGCTCCTGTTGCGGCGCGTCGTGGTGATGAATCGGCAAACGCTGTGGGCCGTCACCGGCGGCCCGGAGGCGGGCAGCGGTCTCCTGAAGACCGTGAACGGCGGTCGGGGATGGCAGGAGCATTACCGGACCGGACTGCCGGTGACCGATCTGCAATTTGTCAGCGCGCGGCAGGGCTATGCCGTGGAAAACGGGTGCGGCGTCGGCCAGTGCCTGACGTCGGCGTTGTTGCGCACGCAGGATGGCGGGCTTCGGTGGTCAACCACGTACGCCACCCACCGCTGGGAGCTGGCGAGCCTGTCGTTTGTGTCCCCAGAGTGGGGCTACCGGGTGACCAAGGGCGGATCCGCGGCGTGGGCGCTGGCCTTCAGCGCGGATGGCGGGGCCACTTGGGGTCCGCGCTCGTTTCCCTGTCCGCGGCAGACCGGGTCCGTTGCGGTGAGCTTCGTGACCCGGGAGCTCGGCTACGTGGCTTGCGGGGCGCCATCGTCGGCGAGCGTCGCCGGGACCACCGTGTGGGTGACGCGAAACGGGGGAGAGGCGTGGACCGAGGCGGGCGCGGCGCCCCCCGGAGACGTTACCGGCCTCACCTTTGAGAGCAGCACCCTGGGGTATCTGGGGACGCGCGCGGGCTTGCTGGCCACGCACGATGGAGGGCACCGCTGGTTTTGGGCCCAACGGCCGCAGATTGTGGCTGACCACGGAGTGGCCTCCCTGGGGCGGATGGACCATGAGGTGTACCTGCTCGCTGCGGGCCGCGCCTGGGTCGTGGGCGCCGGCGGCGCTTGGTCCTCCGTTTATCCGCTACCGAAGCCGCATACCGCCGTGGTGTGGCCCAGCGCACGACGAAGCTACGGTGTGGGGGAGGTGGGGGCGCCGACCGCAGTGATGGCCGGCGCGCCCGGGCCGGGAGGCTGGGCCACCGTGGGATATCTCCCCGGACCCGCCAGCACCCTGGTGTCCGTGTCGCCGAAGACGCTTTGGGCGGTGAACCCGCGCTGGTATGTGAGCCGCGATGGAGGCAAGACGTGGCAGGCGCCGTCGCTGCTGGGGACGACGCCCGCCACCGATGCGTCGGCGTGCGGCAGCTATGGCTTTTTTCTGATGGGTCAGCGGGCGATCCGCGTGACGACCAACGGCGGGAAGAGCGTGGGTCGGGCGCGGGCGCTGCCGTTTGATGCCACCAGCGTCGCGTGTCAAAGCCCGAGCGTGGGTTTCGCCCTGGGGCGGTCGCTCTCCGCCGCGGTGAAGGAACCGGGCGGAAAGCGGGTGCATGTGACCCCGGGCACGGTGTACCTGTGGCGGACGGCAGACGGTGGAGCCACCTGGCTGCCTTTCCGGCTGCCGCCGGTGCTGAATATGGCGGCGCCCACCACGATTCGGTTCTTGGGACGGCAGCTGGCGTGGATGTGGTCCGCCAATGGCTACTGGCTCACGCGAGACGGCGGACAGAGCTGGGTTGCGCGCTCCATGCCCTCCGGCGTGGTGATTCGGTCGCTGGCGTTTGACAGCCCCACGAGAGCCGTGATCGTGGCGAGCACGGGCGTCTACACCACGTCCAACGGAGGCCGCACCTGGGTGCCGGTCTCGTGAGGGCACCGTGGGGCTATTTGAAGCGGCTGGCGCGCCGGGTTGCGCGAGACGACATCGGGGCCTACGCGGCCGCGCTCTCCTATAATTTCTCGTTTGCCCTTCTGCCGCTCCTGCTGTTTGCCACGGCGCTGCTTGCGTTTCTGCGTTTCCGGGACCCGGTCCATATCCTTACCGCTCCGCTTGCGGGGGTGGTGCCCAAGAACGTGCTGGCGCTGATGTCCCAGGCGCTCGCGGGCGTCGTGCACCACAGGAGCCCCACGGTGCTGTCGCTGGGGTTCTTGGGGTTCGTGTGGGGGATGTCGGGGGCGTTTCGCCAAATCATCGATGCGATGAACCATGCCTACGAATTTCGGTTTCCGTTCCGGCGCCGGTCCTGGGAATTGTACGGACTGTCTGTGCTGTTGGGGATGACCGTGGGATCGCTGATGGTCGCGGGGCTCGCGTTCTCGGTGCTCGGGCCGAGCGCTATCGGCGGGCTGGCCACGGCGGTGGTCGGCCATCCGCCGGCGCGAGTGGCGCTGGCAGTGCTGCACTGGGGCGTATTGGCCGCCATGCTCTGGCTCGGGCTCTCGATTTTGTACTCAGCGGCGCCGGATCGGCCGCACGGCTTTCGCCTCTACACGCCCGGCACGCTGGTGGCGGTCCTGGCGTGGGGGATGCTGTCCATCGCCTTCCGCCAGTACACCACCCGAGTCAGCACCTTCGGGGTGTATGGCACGCTGGGCGCGATGATTTTCCTGCTGCTCTATCTGTACCTGTTTGGCTTTCTCCTCCTGGTGGGTGCGGAGGTGAATGCGCTGGCGGAGTTGCCCCCGGACCCGGAGGGGGCGGCGGGAGGGCCGCCCACGCGCGACCCCATCATGCGCTGACGGGGGGGTCAGGCTCGGTTGGGGGTTTCGGTGTGACTCCGGGCGCGTCGGTGGGGGCGATGCCACGCAGCATGTCGGTTAGCTCGGTCGGCAGAAACAGGAGCGTGTTTTGCTCGGATTTGACGGCTTCCAGCAGCACGTTCAGCCCCCTCAGGCGAAAGGCCGTGGTCGAGTGCTCGTACAGTCGTGCCGCTTTGAGGAATTCCTCAGCGGCAATCACCTCCGCTTCCCCGTAAATGCGTCGCGCCTCCTTCTCGGCCTGCGCCTGCGCCTTGCGCGACAGCACGTCCTGCAAGGAGGGGGGAATCTCCAGGTCCCGGATCTCCACGTTTTGCACCGCAATGCCCCATGACTCCGCGCGCTCCCGAATCTGCTCCGCGATGCGCTCATCGAGCTGCCGCTGATCCGACAGCAGCTGCTCCAGGTCGCTGCGGCTCACGATGTCGCGGAGAGTCGTTTGGGCCGCGAGGTCGATGGTGGCCTGGTAGTTCTTGACCTCCAGCGCCGCGCGCGTGACGTCGGCGACGCGCCAGAACAGGACCGCCAGGAGGGTCACCGGCACCTTATCCTTCGACAGGGTGCCCTCGGTGCGAAATTCGGTGGTGGTGATGCGCTTGTCGATGATCATGGCGCGCTGAAATCCGAACAGCACAAACCGGATGCCTGGGCCGCGGTTGCCCACGTATCGGCCCAGGGTGAACACCAGCATCTCATCCCACTGCTTGATGATCTTGAGCGACAGGAGTCCCCAGAGGACTAGGATGATAAGGACCACGATAAGCCCATTCATGTCCGGTGCTCCTTTGCTGGTCGTGTAGCGGCCGCCTGGTAGAACGCCTCCGTCCAGCATAGCACCTCCAAGCGGCCGACGCGTCAGTTCATCGGCTTGCCGGTCCAACTGAAGGGCCAGGGATAGTTACCGCCGTAAACCGTGTCGAACCAGGTTTTGGCATACGGATCCTTCAGGTGGAAGTACTGATCGTAGATGGCCCGCGCCACGAACCCGGAGTACGCACCAAACACGCCGTCGTGGATATACACCAGGACCTCAAGCTGGGGGGTCGGGAGCGGGCCGCTCGCGCTGTAAGATGCCGCCGGCGCGAACGACTCAAAGAACGCGTTGTTGATGGGGCTGTTGACCCGCTGCGCCGTGCCCGTTTTCGTGCCGACGTACATGGGAATACCGTTCATGGCCCCGTAGCCGGTGCCCAGGGGGCGCTGGGCCGAGCGCTCCATGCCGACGTGGATCACATGGTAGTCGGCTCGACTGATGGGGAGCTTTTGTTGCACCACGGGCTTGAACCGCTCGATCACCTTGCCGCTCGGCGACGTGACGTACGACAGAAAGTGAGGCTGGTACAAGGTGCCGCCGTTCACCACGGCCGCTTCGGCACGGGCCAGGCCGATGAGGGTGTACGCCGAGATGCCCTGCCCAATCGCGGTGTTGAGGTTCTGACCCCACGTCCAGGGCTGGCCCTCGAGTGTCTGGTAGCGCTGGGGCGTGGGCATCTGGCTGGGCACTTCGCCGGGAATGTCGAGTCCGGTGGTCGAGTTCAAACCGTACAGCGACAAGTAGTGGTCCATGCGTTGGATCCCCATCCAGTAGCCCACCCAGTAGAAATACGTATCGTCCGACACCTCGAGGGCCCGCTCCAGGTTGACCGGGCCAAAGCCGGGTCCGTACCAGTTTTTGAACGCCGGGTCCAAGGGGAAGTATCCGTGATCCACGACCACCGTGCTCGGGGTGATGACGCCCGACGCCAGCGCGCCGCCCGCGATGATGGGCTTGAACACGGAGCCCGGCGCGTACTGGCCCTGGTACACCCGATTTACCCAGGCCCCGGTTTGGTTGAGTTGGTTCACGTACTGAGTCGTGGCGGGGTCAAGCAGGTTCGGGTTGTAGGTGGGCAGGCTCACCGCCGCCAGGATCGCGCCGTTTTCGGGGTTGAGCACGATGACCGCGCCCTTGGTCGCTTTGGGGGAGTGCGGACTGGAGGGGCTGGTCTGCATGGCATGCATGACAAACTGCAGCGCCTGCGTCGCCACCAACTCCATCTGCCCGTTGATGGTCAGGTGAATCGTGTTGCCCGGGACCGGGGCTTTTGAGCCATAAATCTTTAAGAACTGGCCTTGGGAGTTGACCTGCACCAACTGCTGGCCGGACTGGCCGCGCAGGAGGCTCTGATACTCGGCCTCCAGGCCCTGCTGGCCAAACAGCGAGGACGCGGTGTACCCCTGGTTAGGGTGTGCCTTCAACTCCAGCCCATTGATCTGTGTCACGAAGCCCACGAAGTTGCCAAAAAGGCTGCCCTGGGGATAAGAGCGCTTGGCAGTGACCAAGAGGTGGATATCCGGGTACTGCGTGCGATTTTCTTGATAATGGGTGATGGCGGTGGGGGAGAGTCCTTGGCTCGGGTCCAGAATAACCGGCCAAAATGGCGGGTTGTGGGTTTCCTGGTAATGCACCGTGGCGTTCACCTGCGAGATGCTTTCCCCCAGCAGATTGGCGATCCGCGTCGCCTCTTGGTGCGGCAGCGAACCCTGGGACGGGTTCATCCACTCGATTTCCCAGGCGGGCTGGTTGTTGGCCAGCACCATGCCGTCGCTGGTGACGATCTCACCGCGGGGCGCAGAAATTGGAATGGTGCGCAGGTAGTCCTGCTGGCCGAGCGACTGATAGTAGGCCGCGTGCGCCACCTGAATGTTTTCCAACCGTGCGGCGATGGCCCCCAGCGCGACCAGGAGTACCCCGGCCATCACCCAGGCCCGCCGGGCCGTCCGCTTCTGTTCCCCTTCTATCATGCCGTGCCCCCCATCCTTAAACGCCACGCTCGCGGCCGACGTTCGTCCCGCCGCCGGCGAAGATTGAAAAACCCTCGTCAAAGATTGCCGCCATTATAGTGCGGCTCCCCCTCACGCTTCCGCAACGGGGCCCGGCCCGGAGCGGCTGGCGGTGGTGGTGACGTGCGGCGCCCGGCTGGGATGCGGGTAGCTCAGCATCGCCCTTCGGGGGATGCTGCGCGGTCTTGATGGCGGCGGGCGCAGGGAGAGACGGCCGGTGGGGCGAGCCCCCAGGTTGCGCCGTCTCGTCCCGCGGGGGGAAAGCCACCGAGGTAACGGCCGCCAAGGCACCTTCTCGGAGCCTGCCCGAACACCAGGCCAGCGGCGCGAAAATCGTGGGGCGCTTTCTTTATTCCGGGCGAGCCGCTGAACTACGGGGCAACGCTGCATCAGTCCGCCAGGAACCCAATCACCTCGTGCCAGGCATCGATGGCCGCCTTCGCATCGTACATGGGCCGGGTGTCGTTGAAGAAGGCATGCTGGGCGCCACCGTACAGCTTATACGTGAAGGACTTGTCGGCCGCCTCCATCGCCCGCTGGAAGTCCGGTACCAGATCGGTAATGCGGCGATCTTTGCCTCCGTAGAGGCCCAACACGCGAGCTTGGATCGCCGGCACTTTGTCCAAAGGCGGGTTCTCTCCGTAAAAGATGACCACCTTCCAGAGGTCTGGCCGATGCGTGGCCATGTGGATGGCAAGCCCACCTCCCATGCAGAATCCAAGGTCCGCAATCCGCGTTGCGTCCACTTCGGGTCGGCTGGCCAGGTAAGTCACAGCGCCGGCCAGCTCCTCGGCAAACACCGCACGCTGTCCGGGCGACATCACCTGCATTAGGGTCCGCAGCGCGCGCTGCTCCTCGGGGGAGCGGCTCGCGAGGGTCTGCGCCATCTTGCTGGGATCCCGCTGCACCTCGGGTGGCGCTTGGCGGAGGAACATCATGCCGGCTCGGATGTTCTCCGGCTGCATCACCTGCCGCCAGTCGCCGGTGTACAGATCGGGGGCCAGAGCCACGTATCCTTCGCCGGCGAAGCGACGAGCCACGTCTTTAATGTGATCGTCCAATCCCCAAATTTCATGAATCACGATAACCGCCGGGTGTGGTCCGCGTTCGTCGGGCGTGGCCAGATACCCCTCCAGCGCCCGTTGGCCGCCTGTAAAAGACACCATTTCTTCCCGCACAGAGTCGCCCCTTTCCAGAGAATCTTTCCTGTCGGACCGAATGGATGGCGCGTCGGAGGAGTCAGCAAGCCTGGTAGCGTGTAGAATAATAACACACGCGATGGGGACGCGAGCCGGGGCGCGGCCATCCGTGAGCCGAGTACCCCAAAGGTTGCGGAGGGGATGTCAAGGGTCTTGTGTAAACTCCCCGGCGGTTATTTCAGGTAAGGAGTCAGGCGGTCCTCAAAATAGATGACCAACTGCCCCAGGATCACGCCCCAGTTCGGCAGTCGCGTCGTCCGGTTCCGCTAGCCTCCTGGCCCGCGAGGAACAGCATTGTTGTCAGCGTGGCAGCCGTCGTTCAGGCGCTTGCTCTTGGTCGCTTTGCGCAGCTGCCGGTGGAACCCCTCAATGAGGTTGGTCGTGTCGATCGTCCGCCGCAACCCCTCGGGATACCGATAAGAGGTCGCCAGTTGGCTTGCCACAACCGCCACCGTGGGATACCGGGTCGTCCACTCTGCCGTCGTGAGGGCCGTGTCGTCCTTGCGGGCGGCCTACGTGAGCGAGGGGTGGATCTGGTGGACCACGTACTGGCGGCACGTCTGCCTGGGGGACCACCGTGGCCATCACCGCGCTGAAGCCGGTGAGCTGGTCCACCGCCACGACCAGGACGTCCTGGTCGCCCCGGCTCTTGAGCTCACTCAGTCCCGTGAGCCAGCCTTGCGCCGATTCATGGGCCCCGATCCACATCCCCAGGACATCCTTAGTAGCCCTCAAGGTCACTGGACTGGGTTGACCACCCGGCCGTCGTCCCGGACCTTGTAGGGGAGGGCGTCCAGACACACTACGGGGTAGCCGGCGGCCAGCGGTCGCTGTTTCCACTCCGTGATGCGGGGCAACCGCTTGTCCGTGCGGTGGGACACCAGGGGGGGCGATCGCCACCCTGTGCCGATGGGCCAGCTGGGCGTGGATGTCCCGGGTCGGTCCCCCGCGCCTATAGGGCGATGACTTTGTCCTCGACCCCGACCCTCGGGGTCTGGTGCGGTGGCACCACGACGGGCGTAAAGCTCCCGTTGCGGTCGCGGGGGATTCTCCCGAGCCCCCTCCCCGTATTCTGTCGGGAGCTGCTTGGGATACCGACTGTTGCGGTGGTTCGGGGTCGCTTCGGGCCCGCCTGGTGCTTGGGATCGCCCAACAGTCTCCCGCTCGTTGTCCAACCTCGCCTGCAAACGTCTCGGCAAACAGACCCCTCAGAGCCCGCTGGACGTCTGCGGGGGACTGGACGACGCGCCTGGGCTCGTGCGTCAAGAGGCTCATGGGAAGCCACCTCACGGCAAACGCCAGGATATGGGACCATGGAGTTTACACAACCCATGCTACACGCCCGACACGGATCCTGCTCCGGTCTTCCGCGGAAAAATACCCCGGCAATTGGCCGAAGAGGATCGCGTCCACGGCCCGACAAACCTTCGACATTTATGCGGAAACCCTGTCTATGTGCACTCCCCGAGACCCTGACCTGCTGTCGGCCAAAGAGCCTCGGTGCTTGAACCGTGCGCCGGGCCAGGAGGGGTTTGCGTATCGCAGAGCCTGTGAGATGGCCCGGCGCTCCACGGAGATTGGGCCGTGGCGGACGGGAGCGCAGAAAGCGGGCGCCGCTGGGACATTGCCGGCAGCATGGTGGCGCCCATGGCCGGCGTCCCCCGGGGGCCCCACGGTGAATGCCGGTCGACCCGAGGCCGAGCCACCGGCACCGGGCCCCCAGGCCGCGCTGGCGCCGCCCGAGGCCGCGATGGCCCAGGGAGCTCGCGGGAATAGACGCCAGCGCTGGACCTCCGTGCGCGAGCGCGGCAAGATAGGAAGCAGGATGACAGAGGCGGGGAGGTGATGGCAATGACACAAGGGCCAGCCGGGAAACCGGCCAGGTGGCGTGACGCTGCCACGGTGGTGCCGTGGGTCCGGGGGCCGGGCGGCCAGGTGCGGGTCCTCATGATCCAGCGGCCGGCCACGCAACCCGGATGGCCCGGCCAGTGGGTGTTTCCGGGCGGTGGCGTCGCCGAGGCCGACCGCCGCTGGGCGGCGGCTCATCCTGGGGGGGGGCCCTCGGATCTCGACCCCGGCCCGATAAACCAGGATGACTTCATGAACTGGGCCCGCCCTTGGTTTCTCACGCATCTCGGGTATGTGCCCGACGACGAGTGGCCGGCCTCGGACCGGGACCCGCTCGCCAACCGTGCCGCCCGTGCCGCCGCGGCTCGTGAGTTGTGGGAAGAAGCCGGCCTCTGGCTTGGGGACTCGGTGGAGGTGCCCACGGTGCCGCGCCACGCACGCGAGGGGCCAACACCTGGGCGGAACGCGGGAAACTTTTCAGGGCTCCGCTACTGGGGGCGACTGGCCACCCCTCCCCATGAGCCCCGGCGGTTTGACTGCCGGTTCTATGGGTTGGATTGTTCGCCGGCCCCGTGGCCAGCCGCTCGGGCCGCTCCCGGTGAGGTGGACCGCCTCACCTGGCGGAATCCTGGCGACGTCCTCCCTGGCGGCGGCATTCCCTTGCCCACGCGCTATGTGCTGGAGCACCTGATGGACTTGATCTCGCGGCCAACGGTCTTGGAAACAGATAGGGAGTGACACTGTTGGAGATGCGACACGTCCCCACGCGCACCGATGACCAAGCCGCTGAGGTTCCGCACCGGATCAGCGGTGAACTGGTGCCCGTGCTGGAATTTGAGCTGAATGGCACCGGGAGCGTTTACTTCGAGCACTACATCCTTCTGTACAAGTCGCCGTCGGTGCGACTGGCCGCCGCCATGCCGCGCGGCGCCTTGAAGCGGCTCCTAGGCAAGATGCCGGTGTTTTTGGCCCGGGCGGAGGGGGAGGGCCTGCTGGCGGTGAGCCGCGACGGGCCGGGACAGGTTTTCGGGGTGCACATTCCTGCTGGGGGAGCACTGGAGGTGCGCGAGCATCAATTTCTGGCCGCGTCGGGGGGGCTTGGCTATGGATTCTCGCGGGTGCGCGGGGTGGCCAACCTGCTGTTTGGAGGGACCGGCTTTTTCGTGGACCGCTTCAGCGCCACGCGCGAGCCTGGCACGCTGTGGCTTCATGCCTACGGCAATCTGGTGGAGGTTGAGCTTGAGGCGGGCGAAGCCTTTGATGTCGAGCCCGGTGCCTGGTGCTACAAGGATGCGGGGGTCCGGATGCAGACCGTGCCCATCAACGTGGCGGCCGGGCTGCTCTCAAGCCACCACCTGCTGCTCAATCGCTTTACTGGTCCGGGTCGCGTGGGCATCCAAAGCATGAGCGTGTACCTGCCGTCCGACGAATGAGGCGCGAGCCCCATCGCCTCGGCGAATCTCCCAAGGAGATGGGGAGAGGGGAACCGCGGAGGGAGGGAGACGCAATGACCCCCGAGGAGGCCCGGCAGGTGCTGGGCCTGCCGAATTCTCACAGCACCGCCGCCGACATCGACAGGGCATTCCGGTGCTCGGCCAAGCGTCAGCATCCCGACGTGCAGCCGGACGCACTGACGCGCCATGATGCCCAGGAGCGTTTTCGTCGGCTGCTTGAGGCGCGCCGGACGCTCCGGGCGGCCGCGGCGACACCGCCCCCTCCGCCCGCGTCGTTCGCACCCGGGCCGCGGGCGAAACGCCGAGTGGTCCCCCGGCGGGGACACAGGGCGCTTAGATCCGCCGACCGCTCCCTCGTGGGGTATGGAGGCTGGATTATCGCGGGATGGGCCGCCGTCGTCCTGTTTTCCCCATGGTGGCTGCTGCTTCCCGTGGGGGTTACCTTGGCCTGGGCACGGCGACGGGGCGCGTGGACCCGTTTGCGCCTTCAGGCGGCGGCCGCCGAGGTCGGGCGCGCGATGGCTGTGGCGGGCGTGGCCGCGGCGGTGGCCATCACCCTGGCAAACGTGCTGTAGCCAACAACGAACGCCCGTACCCTGCGGCACGGGCGTTCTTGCGCAGGGAGGTGCTTTTAACGGCGCCGAGCACCCCCGAGAAACAGCATCAGGAAGTACATGAACAGGTTGACCACGTCCAGCGCCAAACCCAAGCCCAGGTATGCCGCGAGGCCGTCGTTGGGCCCGTATGCCATCGCTTGGCGCATGCGGGAGAGATCCACAACCAGGTACAGTTCAAAGACGGCAATGCCAATCATGGACCACAGCGGCGACGTGACGAGGCCGGTGGCGGACCCGATGAACATCGCCAGCACCTGTGTGATCAGGAGACCCATCAGCGCCACAAAGGCAAGGCCGGACAATTTGCTCAGATCCCACGGGCTCACGTACGCGATGGCGGCGGTCACCACCAGGGATCCGGCCACCGCCACAACGGCCGACTCCACCGCCGGTGGCGAGATGGTGAGCCCATAGGCCAGCGCAAGTCCCAAGAATGGACTGATGAGCAACATCATGAGGCCGCCCAGCACCAGCTCTTTCTTGACGTTGCCAATGGCGCGGTTCAGCGCCGCCGACAGCACGAACACGAGCAGCAGCATGGGCAGCCAGGCAATCGACCCGGAGCGGGCCATCACGGCGTCGAAACCGGTTGCCACCGTGGCAAACGCGCCAACCGCCGCCAGCAGCAGATAAAGGCCCATGTACAGCAGGGTGGAACCCATCAAGCTACCCGTGAGCGTCCATGACGACCCATTCTGCGCGAAGTAATAGCCCCGCGCCTGACTGGGGCTCATGGACCGCGTGCGGCCCGGTGTCCTCCATGCCATGCCCAATCGCCTCCCCAAATCGGTCACGTTCTCGCGTTAAATATACCACCGATCTGCCGTGAGCAACCGCCGGCCCTCTGGGAGTTCCCTGAGACTACGCGCCGCTGCCCCAGAGCAGTGCGGCCGCATTGGCCACCAAGACCTGGCTATGGACGGCGTCGGGCAGTCCGAGGGCGTCGAAGTCCCGCAATTGGCGGCCAAGGTCAAACATGGGAAAATCCGTGCCGAACAGAAACTGTTGCGAGAGGCGGCCGCGCATTTCGCGCAACACATCGTCGGGCAGGTATTTGTAGCGCCACCCCGAGATGTCGATGTAAACATTGCTTTTGTGCAGGGCCATGGCAATGGCTTCGAGGTGCCACGGCCAGCCCACGTGGGCGAGGATGAACCGCAGCGTCGGGAAGCGCGCGGCCCAGCCATCGAGGCGCATGGGCCGCGCCGCGTCCAGCGGCAATCCCTGGCCCCCGGGCATCCCCGCCCCCACCCCGCTGGTGCCGGTGTGCACCACGATGGGGAAGCCCAGCTCTGCGGCCGTGCCGAAGAAAGGCTCCCACCGCTCCTCGTCAGGCAGAAAGCCCTGCATCGTGGGGTGCAACTTCAGCCCCGTCAAGCCGAGTCGCGCCATGTGGTGAAGCCTCGCCACGGCATCCGGCCGCGCGGGGTCGACACTGCCGAATCCCGTGAACACATCGGGATAGTGCGCCGCAATCTCCGCCACGCGCTCGTTGGTCAGCGGCGGGCGGCCAGTGAATCGCTCGGCATCCCAGGCCAGCAGCAGCCCATGCACCGCGGCCCCCCGGTACGTGTCTACCATGGCCTCCAAGGGACCGACCGCCATGGTGGTGCGAAAGTACCGCTCCACGGACGCTTGGTACGGCCCCATGGAATCGGTTAGCCATTCGTGGGTCGCGAGGTGCACATGCGCATCGATCGCGCGGATCTGATTCAAGTCCACCGGGGGTTTCACGGCACCCTCCTCATTAAGTCAGGTCCTCGCCGCGCTTGGGATGCCAATCCCTTACGTCGGGGATTCCAGGTTGAACACCGCCATCCGAATTTCCGTCATCTCCTCGACCGCAAAGCGTGGGCCCTCGCGTCCCTGACCACTTTGCCCCACACCGCCGTACGGCATGAGGTCAGCCCGGTAGCTGGACGTATCGTTGATGATGACGCCGCCCACCCGGAGGTGCCGCACGGCGTACCACGCCCGATTCACATCGCGCGTGAATACCCCCGCCTGCAGGCCGTACAGAGACTGGTTGACCAAATCGACCGCCTCTTCAAAGCGATCGTAAGGCACAAGCACCGCCACCGGCCCGAAAACTTCGTCGGACACCACCCGCATGGTGGGCGTGACGCGGGTCAGGAGGGTGGGGGCCATCAGCGATCCGGTGCGATGGCCGCCCAGGATCACGTCGGCCCCGCCCTGAGCCGCCTCTGCGACCCACGCCTCAACCCGCTCGGCTTCTGCCACGCTAATGAGCGGCCCCACATCGGTCTCAGGGTCGAGGGGGTTGCCCACCACCAGACGCGCGCTGGCCGTAGTGATGAGTTCCCGAAACGCGTCAAAGACCGAGGCTTGCACATAAATCCGCTGTACGGAGATGCACGACTGGCCCGCCTGGGAAAACGCGCGCTGGGCCAGCAGGTTCGCCGCCGTCGGGAGGTCGGCGTCGCTGTGCACAATGTTGCCGGAGTTGTTGCCCAGCTCCAGGGTGACGCGGGCGCGCCCCGAAGCCGCCTTGATAGCGAATCCCACCGGCGGGCTCCCCGTGAATGTGATGAAGTTCACCCCGGGGTGCCGCACAAGCGCGTCACCGACCTCGGCGCCTGTTCCCACCACGAGATTCAGGAAGCCGGCCGGCAGGCCCGAGGCGGCCAGCAACTCCACCAGTCGCACGGAGGACAGCGGGGTGGCGGTCGCTGGCTTGAGGACGACGGCATTGCCGGCCGCGATCGCCGGGGCCACTTTGTGGCAGACCAGATTCAGCGGAAAATTAAAAGGCGTGATGGCGACAACGACGCCCACCGGCACCCGCACGTAGAAGCCTGCACGCTCGACGCCTCCTGGCGAGGCGTCGAGCGGCACTGTCTCGCCGTGAAGCGTGAGCGCGACCCGGGCAGACAGGGCGATGGTCTCCACGGCGCGGTCCACCTCCGCCCGGGCGTCCTTCCACGGTTTGCCTGCCTCCTGCACCAGTAGGCGGGCCCAGTTGTCGGCCTGGTCGCGAAGAGCGGCCGCCGCCGCCTCAAGGATCGCGGCGCGCTGGCGGGGCGGCAGAGGATGAGTCGCCGCCGCCCGGGCGGCGGCGACCGCCCGCTCCACGTCCGCCACGGTGGCGCCGACCAAAGTTGCCAGGTTCGCCCCGGTGTACTTGTCGACGACGGCAACCTTCCTGGTGCCCTCTTCCCAGCATCCGTTGATGTAGAGGCCCCGTGCGTCTCGGCTCACATCCCCGCCTCCTGTCCCGGCTCGGCTTGGCTGCGAGGCCATTGTACCAGCCCCATGCGCCGAAGAGGGGGGTCGGCCGCGGCGAAGCCTCACCGGGATAGCGTTGCGGTCGACGCTGGATGGACCAGGGGGGACGGGCCAAGGAACGGTGGCCGCCCCGATCAGCCGGGTTCCGCGCGAATGCCTGCAGACCGTGCTCCCCCACGGCAACGCGGGCAGGCTGGGTACCCGTGGCCACCTGAGCTTGGCGGGGGACCGTATGGCGGCGGGCCGGTGTCGACTGACCGTGGGAGCGTACCGAGCCGCTCAGGGCCGGACGCGGTGGTGGCCGGGCGCGCTGTCGTGGGCCAGCAGCGGTTTTGGGGTCTCCGTGGCTGGTTGCCCCCGTAAGCCGACGTCAGCCAGGCGCGGAGTACGGTACCATGGAGGCAGCGGTGGCCGCAGCCGGGGGGTAGCGGCACCAGCGGGGAACACAAAAAGAGGGGGCCGCAGCATGGCCAGGACGAGTGAGCGAGCGACCACAGACCGTTCCGATTCGCCATACACGTACATAGGAAAACCGCGGCGGCGGGAAGACGCCCCCGCCAAGCTGGTTGGCGCCGGCGGCTACGTGGCCGACCTGGACCCCGCGGGCGCCTGGTATGCGCATTTGGTGCTGAGTCCCCATCCGCATGCCCGCATTCGGGGCATTGACACGCGCGCGGCGGCCGCCGTGCCCGGCGTGAAAGCTGTGTACCTGGGCAACGCGCTCCCCGAGGCCGACCTGCTGGCCCAGAGCGAGGTGTTTTTCGCGGGTGAGCCGGTGGCGGTGGTGGTGGCCGACGACCCGGCCGTGGCCGAGGACGCCGCCGAGCTGGTGGAGGTGGATTATGAAGTCCTGCCGGCGGTGGTCGACCCCACCGCCGCGATGCAGCCCGACGCACCGCTGGTGCGCCAACTGGAGGATACGGCCGGGCGGGCCGATGCCGGCGCTCACGGCGATGCGGGCGGGGGCGGGGGCGCAACCGAACGGTGGCCAAACAATGTCTCGGCCGTCGTCCGCTATCGCCGCGGCGACGCGGTTGCCGCGCGGGAACGGGCGGCCGTGGTCGTGACCGGCCGCTATCATCTGCCGCCCCTGTACCAGGGATTTCTTGAGACACATGGGTCCAGCGCGCATGCGGCGCGCACGGGGGAAACCACCATCTGGACCACCACCCAGGGACAGTTCATGGTGCGCAACTCGGTGAAGCGGCTGCTGAAGCTGCCGGACTACCGAGTGCGGGTCGTGGGCGCCACGGTCGGCGGGGGCTTTGGGGGCAAGGGCGTCCTGTTGGAGCCCCTGGTGGCCACCCTCTCGCAGCGCCTGGGCCGGCCCGTGGCCATGCTTCTGGACCGTCAGCAGGACATTCTGGTCAACAGCCCGGGCCCGGCGGCCGACATCGAGGTGACGCTCGGGGCGTCCGAGGACGGCACCCTGTCCTCACTCGAGGCGCGGCTGGTGTTTGACAACGGGGCCGAGCGCGGCGGCGCGGCGGGCATCGGCTGCATGCTGCTGGCGGGCACGTACCGGTGTCCCCACCTGGAGGTGGCGGGATACGACGTCATGACCCATAAGGTGCCGGTGGGCGCCTATCGGGCGCCAAGTGCCCCGCAGGCGTACTTTGCGCTGGAGTCCGCCCTCGACGAGCTGGCCCGCGCGCTCAAGATGGACCCCATTGAACTGCGGCTCAAGAATGCCGTCCAGGAAGGCGACGAGAGGCCGGATGGCCGCATGTGGCCGCGGATTGGGCTTCGCGAGTGCTTGGAGGCGGCGCAGAGCCACCCGTTCTTGCACGAGCCGCTGGGCCCTCACGAAGGAATCGGCGTGGCGGCCGGCGGCTGGGGCGGGGGCTTGGAGCCGGCGGCGGCCGCCTGCCAGGTGACTTCCGAGGGAAGACTGGTGGTGCAGGTGGGATCCATCGACATCACGGGGACCAACACCACGTTTGCCCTCATCGCAGCAGAGGAGCTTGGGCTGTCCCCGGACGAAGTGCACGTGGCGTTTAGCGATACGGCGCACGCGCCCTACGCCGGCATGGCCGGTGGCAGCAAAACCACCTATACGGTGGGACTGGCCGTGGCTGAGGCCGCCAAAGCCGTGCGCCGCCAGGTGCTGGAGATTGCCGCCAACCGCCTAGAGGCGGCGGTGGAGGATCTCGACCTGCGTGACGGTGCGGTGCAGGTCAAAGGCGTTCCCGGCCGGTCCGTCACCTTGGCCGAAATTGCCCGAGACACCGCCCGGTTCGGTGGCCGCACCGCCCCGCTCATCGCGGAGGGGCGCAGCGCCGTCACGAAGAATGCCCCAGGTTTTGCCGTGCATGCGGCGCGGGTGTTCGTGGACCCGGACACGGGGGAAGTGCGGCTCAAGGGGTACCTGGCCATTCAGGACGTGGGCCGGGCCCTGAATCCGAAGGAAGTGGAAGGGCAGATTTTGGGGGGGGTGGCCCAGGGAATTGGGCGGGCCCTGTATGAAGATCTGGCTTACGACCACGACGGGCAGCCGGTGTCCACCAGCTTTCTCGATTATCAGATGCCCACGTTTCACGACGTCCCGCGGGTGGATGTGGTGCTCGTGGAGGTGCCTGCCGAAGACGGACCTTACGGGGCCAAGGGCGTGGGCGAGCCGCCCGCCATTCCCGGGGCGGCCGCGATCGCGAATGCGGTGGCGGCCGCAACCGGCCGACGGGTGACCACGCTGCCCATCACGCCCGAGCGCGTGCTGGCCGCTGACCGCTGATTCGCCGCGCCGACGGCCCACACCCCCGCGGCACGGCCGCGGGGGTGTGGCATGAGATGGGATACCCCGCAGATCCGCGGCGAGGTCAGTCTCGTGGCGGCGCGGGTTCGGCGGGCAGGCAGCCCATCCACGCCAACAGCCCGGCGAGGCTCACGGCGGCGCCGGCCAGCACCGGCACGAGCACGGGCGCCGTCCAGGGGTTTCCCGCCGCGGGTACCCAGCCGCCGAGCATGGGCGACAGGCTGATGGCCATGCCACCCAGCACCCCGACGAGCGCCAATCCCTGTGCCAATGCCGCCGCCCCTCTCATCGCTTGTCCCCGTGGGAGGCGTCGCGCGCCCCAACGTCGTCGAGTGTCATCCGGGCGAGCCCGAGAAGCTGCTCGGAGGGCGTGGCAGTCTGGGGCGGCGCCGGACGTGGACGCCACGGCCGCTGGGGAGCTACGGTGGGACGTCGGATCGCTAGGGCCGCAGCGCCGGTGGCCAGGGCCCAGAGCGCCGCAGCCGCCCCCATCCATTCGCTCGCCAGGGTGGGGGGGGCCCAGGCGGCCCCGGGCGACTGAAAGCGCAGGAAAAACGGGGCGGCCATCAGCGCGAGCGCGGCCCAGCCAGCCAGGACCGCGCCCACGAGGCCCGCGATGCCACGTCTCACCGTGATTCCCTCCGTTCCATCGCGGTAACTTCTTGTGACAGGGGCCCCGATCTCCGTCAGTCGGTCCGTTCGGTGCCCGTGTCCTCGTGCCCCGAATAGGATTCCGCCGTGTCGGCGGCTCCCTGTCTGCGGTCGCCGCCCGCGAGTCCGGGGCCGGAGGCCGCCACATCGACGGCGTCATCGTAAATATACTGCTTGCCCCGCAGGACGGAGGCGACCGCCGCGACCAAACTCATTGCCGCGGCAAACAGAAAGACGACGCGCAGCGAGGCCATAAAGGCGCCGGAGATCAGCGTGGGGAAGAAGTGCACCGACAGCAGCGTCGCGCGCGAAGCGGCCGGCAGCGACGCCAGGACGGCGTGAGGGACCAACTTGGCCAGGGGGTTGAATCCCAGGAGCGCCGAAAACAGGACCGCCATCGGCGGCAGGTGCGAGAGCTTGTCGGCAAACGCGGCGGGCAGCCCGGCGTGCGCGAGGCCCGAGGCGAGTGCCGTGGGCAGGTGGATGGCCATGTTGGTGATGACGATGGTGAAAAACACGCCCATCGACAGCATCATCCCCGCGTTCATGAAGGTGGCGCGCATGCCGGAGGCGACGCCGCGATAGCGGGCGGGCACCGAGCTCATGATCGACGACGTGTTGGGAGAGGAAAAGAGGCCCATCCCAATGCCGATCATGAAGATGTAGGACGCAAACACCCAGTAGCTGAAGTCGGCTTGCAGGGTGTTGAGCGCCAGGAACCCGGCCCCACTGACCAGCATCCCAATGGTGGCAAACCAGCGAGACCCATAGCGGTCGGACAGCCGGCCCGAAACTGGACCCGCCACGAAGAACCCCACCATCATGGGGATCGTATCCAGCCCAGCGTCGAGCGGGGTGTGGGCAAAAGACACCCCGTGTAGCGGCAGCCAGATGCCCTGCAGCCAGATGATCATCATGAATTGCAGGCCCCCTCGGGCCACGGCCGCCAGCAGGCCGCTCACGTTGCCGGCTGCAAACGCCCGGTTGCGAAAGAGATTGAGGTGGAACATCGGGTCGGGCACAAACGATTCGATCACCGTAAACGCGACCAGCAACGCCACCCCAATGATGAGCGACCAAATGACAAACGGATTGGACCATCCGGTCACGTGCGCGCCATAGGGCAGGATGCTGTAGGTGAGCCCCAGGAGGACACCCAAGAGCCCCAGGCCAAACGTTATGTTGCCCAGCCAGTCAATGCGTTTGGACTCCCGCGTGATGGCCGTCTCGCGCAGCGCGACGTACGCCCAGATGGTGCCTGCTAGGCCCACGGGCACACTGACCAAAAATATCAGGCGCCAGTCGACGACCGACAGGAGGCCGCCCACCACCAGCCCGATGATCCCGCCGCCGATGGCGGCAATCTGGTTCAAGCCCAGGGCAAACCCGCGCTCTTCCACAGGAAAGGCGTCGGTCAGGATGGCGGCGCTGTTGGCGAACAGAAACGCGCCCCCGATGCCTTGGACAAACCGAAAAATTGTGAGCTCCCACTCACCCGCGATCCCGACACCCGGCGTCAGAAATAACAGGATGGACCCGAACGTAAATACCGCAAAACCCAAATTGTACAGCTTGACGCGGCCGTGGGCATCCGACAACCGCCCGAACGACACCAAAAAAATCGTGGTCGCTACGTTGAATCCCAGCAAAATCCACAGCAGCAGGCTGGTTTGGTTGGACGCCAGGGGGTTGACGTGCAATCCTCGAAAGATGGCCGGCAGCGAGATGATGAGGATGGTGCCGTTAATGGCCGCCATCAAAATGCCGAGCGTCGTGTTAGACAGCGCGATCCACTTGTAGTCGATGCGGTGGTGCCAGGAACCCCGGCCCCGGGCAACCCGGGCGGGCGCCATGGATTGAGAGGACAAAAGCGGACTCCTTTCTGGGTGTGACCCCGGCCGACCTGAGATGTCTAGGGCAGTGCCAACGGCTCTGCGTCAGCGAGCTGACGCACCTCGGCCAACAGCGCCCGCAGGCCATCGTGCAGGTGGCGCAGATGCTCCGGGTCGAGTTGCCGGATGCCCTGAAACAGCGGGTTGTCGAGCCCCAACGTGAGGGCACCGAGCGTCTCGCGACCGCTCGGGGTCAGCGAAACCACGACCGTCCGGCGGTCCTCCGGCCCGGTGGAGCGGACCACCAGGCCCTGAGACTCCAAGCGGCCCAGGACACGAGTGAGGGAAGCCGCCTGGATGCCCAAGCGGCGCGCCAGCTCGCCGGCGGTAACCGATTCGTGCTGCAACTTCTTCAAGCAATGCAGCTGCGTGAGGGTAAGCGAGTGGGCCTGCCACAACTCAAACAAGAGCGGCTCCGCCTGAACCACGATGGCCAACACCAGGCGCGTCGTGTCCGCCGCCGTGGGCGGCGATTCCTCGCCGGTCATGCCACACCCCTCCCTAGTATTTATCACATCGACAATATTAAAGCAGGTGTCAACGAAAGGCAAGCGCACCGACCTGCGATGCGCGGCTGGTATCATGGAGACAGCTTGCGGCCGACGTGCCGCACCGCAGACGGGAGGGGGCGGCGCGTTGCAGCACCTGCTGGTATTTGACTTGGACGGCACGGTATTGGATGGGCATGGCGCCGGCCATGAGGCCATGGCGCGGGCGTTTCTTCACGTAATGGGCCACCCCGGCGAGTTCAACCACTTGGACTTCGCTGGCCGGACGGACCCGGCCATGCTGCATCTGGCGGCCCAGCGGGCGGGCATCACCATCACCGCGGAACAGTGGCCGCGACTGCTGGATGCGTTTGTGACGGCGCTCAGCGAGACTGCCGGCGCCACGCGGGCGCTGCCGGGGGTACCCACGCTGTTGCGGCGGCTGGCGCGCAACCCCCGTGTGGGGCTTGCGGTGGGGACGGGCAATGTGGAGGCCGGGGCCGCTATCAAACTGAAGGCGGCAGGGCTGGCCGATGTGTTTTTGGTAGGGGGCTACGGCAGCGACGGAGAGTCGCGGGAGGCGATGCTGCAAGTGGCCGTTGCCCGCGCCCGCCACTTTTACCACGCGGAGGACGCGCCGCTCGTCACGGTGGGCGACACGCCGCTCGACGTGACGGCGGCGCATGCGCTCGGCCTGCGGTGCATCGCGGTGGCGACGGGCCACTACGGCCAGCCGGACCTTGAGGCGGCCGGCGCGGACGCGGTGTTACCGTCGCTGGAGGATCACGCCGCCTTCTACGGCGCGGTGTCCCGGCTCTCCGGGCGCGAACTGTCGGATTGAGGCCGCGCGACGCGGGCCACCGTGCAGCGGGACACACATACGAGGCGCCCCGCCTCATCCCGGATGCGGACGTCCCACACCATCGTGGTGCGGCCGCGGTGCAGGGGCAGCGCCTCGGCGGTGAGCGTGCCGGTGCGCTTCGCGCGCACATGATTGGCGTTGATCTCAATGCCCACCGCGCGTTCGGTGTCCGGGTCGCAGTTGAGCCACGTGCCCACCGAGGCGGCCGATTCGGCCAGCACCACCGACGCGCCGCCGTGCAGCAGACCGAAGGGCTGGTGGACGCGGGGGGAGATGGGCATGGTAGCCACCACTCGGTCCGGGCTGACCTCCACAAAGACAATGCCCAGGGTTTCGTGAATCCCGCCGGCGAGGGCGCCGGGACCGGCGGGCGGACGGCTATCAGACATTGTGTGACCCCCTTGGGCTCACGTCGGCGCTTGGTTGGACCAAGGGTCGGGCAGGCCTGGAGCCACTATAGCGGACCCGGGGTGACAGGGCTAGGACGGCCCGGGGGAAAGGATAGTGGGGTGGCGGCGGGTCCGGGCTCGACCCCGGGGCGGATGACGAAACCCTGGTAAACCACTATGTTGACAGGGGGGCGGTGCTTCGAGCCGGGTGGGCGCGCGCGGCATCCACCCGCGGTTGGGGCGCCATCGGGTCCTCGGCGTGTCGGGGCCAGGTCGGCAGGAGCACGCGAACAGGAAAATGGACGGCAGGGGAGCGGTGTTGATGGAAAGGCAGCCGGACAACGGGGCGGATGTGACCCAGATGGACAGCGGTAGGCTGCAGGGCCTCCGAGGGGCGGGGCAGCTCACGGCGCGCGACCTGCTGGCCGCATCGATGGCGCGGATCGAGTCCAGTGGCGTGAATGCGGTGCGCGCGGTCAACCCGGATGCCTGGGCCATGGCGGAAGCGTCCGACGACCGACAGCGCCATGGGGTCCTGCTCGGTCCCTTGGATGGCATTCCCGTGCTGGTCAAAGATAACATCGATACGGGAGACCAGATGCCGACCACCGCCGGGTCCGTAGCGCTCGAGGGATCCCGGGCTCAGGCCGACGCGTTCTTGGTGCGCCGGCTCCGGCGCAGCGGAGCGGTGCTGGTGGGCAAGGCCAACCTGACCGAGTGGGCCAACTGGATGGCTGACCACATGCCCCCCGGCTATTCCAGCCTCGGCGGGCAGGTGCTGAATCCCTATGGGCCCGGTCGGTGGACGGTAGGGGGATCAAGCTCGGGCAGCGGGGCGGGGGTGGCCGTGGGTGTCGCCACGCTGGCGGTTGGGACGGAAACCTCCGGGTCCATCTTGAGCCCGGCTAGCAGCAACGGCATCGTGGGAATCAAACCCACGGTGGGGCTCATCAGCCGGAGGGGCATCGCCCCCATTTCGTGGAGCCAGGATACGCCCGGACCCATGGCCCGGACGGTGGCCGATGCGGCGCTTCTGCTGCAGGTGCTGGCTGGCCGCGATCGAGGAGATCGGGCCACGTGGACGCAGCCGGCCATCCCGGCCTACACGTCGGCTCTGACAGCGGACGCGCTGGAGGGCGTCCGCCTCGGGGTGCCCCGCCGCGGCTACTGGGATCGGCTCCGCGGCGAGCGCCGGGTTGCGGCCGACCGCGCGCTCGTGGCTTTGGAGCGCCTAGGCGCGACGCTGGTGGATGTCGCCCTGCCCACGTGGGGAGAGATGCCGGGGCGCGACGTGCTGCGCTACGAGTTCAAACCCGCCATCAATGCGTACCTGGCGCGTCGGCACGGAGCCGCCGTGCGCACGCTCACCGAACTCATCCGCTTCAACAAGACCCACGAGGCGCGGGCACTGGCGTACGGGCAAGCCGTGCTGCTGGCGTCGGAGGGCACGCGCGGCGATCTGACCGAGGCGGCCTACTGGTCGGCTCGGCGGGATGACCTGCGCTGCTCCCGCGAGGAGGGCATCGACCGGGCGCTGGGGGAGCACGGCCTCTCCGCGCTGGTGTTTGAGGGGAACATGGGGGCAGGCATCGCAGCCAAGGCGGGATATCCGTCGGTGACCGTCCCGGTCGGCTACACGGCCGGGGGCAAGCCGGTGGGGCTGACGTTTACGGGGACCGCGTGGACGGAGGGCGCCCTGTTAGGCTTGGCATTTGCCTTTGAGCAGGGGACCCTCGCGCGCGTAGCGCCGCGCGGCTGAATGGTGAGCCACCCGCCTGCCGAAGGATGCGGGGTGTGGGCTTTGCCGGCCCCGGGCCGTCAGGCGTGGCGCACCGGCAAAGTGCATGGGTGCGAGGCATTGGCAGCAGCGGCCGCCGGGGCGACCCGCGGCGGGAAGGAGGGACCATGAAGGCGATCATGGTGCGGGAGCCGGGTGGACTGGAGCAGCTATCTCATGAGGAGGTGGCCGACCCGGTCCCGGGAGCCGGTGACGTGCGGGTCCTGATTCAGTACGCCGGGATCAACCGGCGGGACCTCTATGCCCGCATGGGTCAGTACCCCCGGGTGCGGTTTCCTGCCATCCCGGGATCGGACGGGGTGGGGGTGGTGGATGCCGTGGGCGCGGGGGTGGACGCCTTGGCGCCGGGGGACCCCGTGATCATCTACCCTGCCCTTCACTGGGGGGACGACGAGCAGGCGCCCGGCCGCGCGTTTGAAATTCTGGGCATTCCCACGAACGGCACCTATGCGCAGCAGATCGTGGTTCCCGCCGCCAACATCTTTCCAAAGCCCGGATATTTGACGGGCCCCGAGGCGGCGGCTTTGCCGCTGGTGGGCCTCACGGCCTACCGATGCCTTTTCACCCGAGGGGGGCTGCAGGCCGGAGAGAGCGTGCTCATCCCCGGTATCGGCGGAGGGCTGGCCACCATGCTGCTACTGATGGCCACGGCGGCCGGCGCGCGGGTGGCGGTAACGTCGTCCCAGGATGGGAAGCTTGCGCGCGCTCGGGGGATGGGGGCGGTGGCGGGCGCCAACTACCGGCAGCCAGATTACGTGAAGGAACTCCGCCAGGTGGCCTCGGCGGGATTCGACCTCATTGTGGATACCCTGGGCGGACCCGGGTTCGAGGACTTGGTGGCCCTGGCCCGCCCGGGTGGGCGGGTGGTGCTGGTGGGGGCCACGGCGGGCCCGGTGCCCTCGCTGGTGCTGCCCCGTGTCTTTCTAAAGCACCTGGACCTTCGCGGAACCTCCATGGGGAGCCCGCGGGACTTTGCCCGCATGCTGGATTTCTCTCTGGAGCACAAGATTCGGCCGATCGTGGACCGCGTGTTTCCGCTGGCCGAGGTTCGCGCCGCCCAGGCCTATCTCTGGGAGGGGGGCCAATTTGGCAAGGTGGTGCTTCAGGTGAGCGACCCACCCTGACCGCGCAGCCAGCCAGAGCAAGCGCATGCCTGGCCACCGGGCCCTACCCGTCGGATTCGTAAAGCCAGTCCATCCAATCCTGCCAGCCAGCACGGGCCATCCAGCGGGCCACGTGCTGCAGGCGGGGATTCACCACCCGGAACCGGTGAAGCCCCACGTGGAGGACGGGGGCGCCCCGCCGCCGCCGGACGTCGGCGAGGGCAATCACCCGCGGCCGGACGCGGGCCGCCGGCGGGGGCGCATCGCGGCACGGGGTCGCGGGGTGGGGCGGCAGAATCACCATGGTGTGGGCACTCCCTTTACCTATAGTTCTTCGCGGCTCTTGCCGAGAGCGAACAGAATCGGCACCGCCATAGGGAACGTGTGTTCTATACTGTACGCGAGCGACCCTTGCTTGTAAAGAGGGGGGAGAAGATTTTGTCCGGGGGCCGGCCATATTTAGGACCATGTGATATATTTTGAAGGCATAGCAAGGGAGGTCGTTCGGTGGGCATACCAACTTCAGGCATTCAGTTTGTGTTTCGGCTGTCCCTGCAGCGCGACGTCGTCGGGTTTGGGCAGCTGCTGCGGGCCGTGGAAGAGCAGGGCGGGGACGTTGTGGCGCTGGATCTGGTGAGGAGCGATGAGCAAAGCACGGTGCGCGACCTGACAGTGGTGCTGCCGGCGACCGAGGCGCTGGGGCCACTGCGCGAAACGCTGGGGGGGCTTCCAGGCGTGCATATCGACAACGTGTCGGACCGCACCTTTCTCATGCACCTCGGAGGAAAAATCGAGATCCAGCCGCGGGTCCAGGTCAAGAATCGCGAGGACCTCTCGCACGTGTACACGCCGGGCGTGGCACGCGTGGTGCAGGCCATCGCTGACGACCCCCAAAAAGCGTTTCAGCTGACCTTAAAGCGCAACACCGTGGCCATCGTGACCGATGGGACCGCCATTCTGGGACTTGGGAACCTTGGGCCGCTGGCCGCCCTGCCCGTGATGGAAGGCAAGGCGGTGCTGTTCAAAATCCTGGCTGGAGTGGACGCGTTCCCCATTTGCCTGGACACGCAGGACGTCGACGAGCTGGTGGACACCATCGAGCGTCTGGCGCCGTCGTTTGGCGGCATCAACCTGGAAGACATTGCGGCCCCACGCTGCTTTGAAGTCGAGGCGCGGCTGTCGGAGCGCCTCGACATTCCCGTCTTTCACGACGATCAGCACGGGACGGCGGTCGTGATCTTGGCCGGTCTGATGAATGCGGCGCGTGTGGTCGGCAAAGAGCTGGCCCACCTGAGGGTGGTGGTGTCGGGCGTCGGGGCCGCGGGGACCGCCACGACCGAATTGCTGCTGGCCGCCGGCATCCGGGACATCGTCGGGGTGGATCGCGACGGAGCTATTCGCCGCAACCAGGTTTACCCGGAGCGCCCGTCATGGACCCGGTACGCGCAGCGGACGAATCCCGAAGACCGCGGGGGGAGCTTGGTCGACGTGCTTGCAGGGGCGGACGTGTTTATCGGCGTGTCCACCGGCAACGTGCTTCAGCCGGCGCAGCTCCAAATCATGGCCAAAGATCCGATCGTGTTTGCGATGGCGAATCCGACGCCCGAGGTCGATCCCGCCGGTGCGCTCCAGTACGCCGCCGTCGTGGCCACGGGTCGCTCAGACTATCCCAATCAGGTCAACAATGTGCTGTGCTTTCCCGGCTTGTTCCGCGGTGTGCTGGACTGCCGCGCCCGTCTGGTCAACGCGGAGATGAAGCTCGCGGCGGCAAGCGCCCTGGCGGCGGTGGTCTCGCCGGAGGAACTGTCCCTGGATTACATTATTCCGAGTGTGTTCAACCGGCGGGTGGTGGACGCCGTGGCTGAAGCGGTGGTGCATGCGGCCGAAGCGACCGGGGTGGCGCGGCGGACGCCCGCCAACATCGGCAGCCACTAACCGCTCCCAGCGACTGCCGGGCCGCGGGGCACGTCCCCGACGCGATGGAACTCGGCAAAACTTAAAGGGGCAGGGCGCCGCCCGGCGCGGTGCCTCCGTCTTGTGGCGGCTCGGCGACCCGTCGAACCTCAAAACGCCGCAAACACAAAAATGGTGGAGACGACGGGATTCGAACCCGTGACCTCCGCGTTGCGAACGCGGCGCTCTACCAGCTGAGCTACATCCCCAAACGACACCGGGCGCCAATGCTTGCGCGCCGCCCGGGAGACCTGCTCATCTTACGCAACGGCGCCGCCCGCGTCAATGGACAACGCGGGCGGCGCCGTTGCGTTGCCGCCGAAAAAATTTCTCCACGAAAGCAGGGAAGTGGGCGTCTGCGGCGAACCAGGTGGGTTAGAGTGGGGAGAAGTGGGGGAAAGGGGGTCACGGCACCGTGCTGATGGGTGAGTACGACCACGCGATGGACGACAAAGGCCGTCTCACGGTGCCTGCCCGCTTTCGCGAGGCTCTGGGCAGCCGGTTTGTCGTGACCGTCGGACTCGATGGCTGCCTGTCGGGGTACGCGCCCGCCGAGTGGGAGCGGCTCACCGAACGCCTGAAGACCCTGCCCATGACCAACCGGGCTGTGCGGGATTTCATCCGGATGCTTTTGGCCGGTGCTACGGAAGTAGAACTGGACAAGCAGGGGCGCATTCTCATTCCCCCGCGGCTTCGGGAAGAGGCGGGCATTGCCGCCGAAGCGGTTTTGGTGGGCGTCGGGTCGCGGATGGAGATTTGGGCTCGAGACCGGTGGAAGACTTATCGGGAGTCGGCGCAAGAGTCGTTTGAGGAAACGGCGGAAAAGTTGGTGGACTTCAGCCTATGACCAGTTTTGAGCATGTCTCCGTCCTGCGGGACACGGCCGTGTCGCTGCTAGCGGCCGCGTCGGGCATCTCCTATGTGGATGGCACGGTCGGCAGTGGGGGACACGCCAGCCAACTGCTCACGATGCTGCCCAACGCGCGCCTGGTGGGCATTGACCGCGACCCGGCGGCGCTGGACGCGGCCCGCGCCCGTCTCGCACCCTTCGGCGACCGCGTTCGCTTGGTGCACGGCAACTTCCGGCGCCTAGACGCCTATCTGCCCCCGGCCTGGCGCCCCTGCGCCGGTGTGCTGCTGGACCTTGGTGTGTCATCGCCCCAACTGGACGAGGACGACCGCGGATTCAGCTATCAGCGCGACGCGGTGCTGGACATGCGCATGGATCCCGATTCGGACCGCACGGCCTTTCGGCTGGTGAACATGGGCGATGTGGCGGAATTGACCCGGGTGCTGCGGGAATACGGGGAGGAGCGGTGGGCCAGTCGCATCGCCCGGTTTATCGCCGATGCCCGCCGCCGCCAGCCGATTCGGACCACCGGCCAACTCGTGGACGTCATCAAGGATGCCATTCCGGCGGCGGCGCGCCGCACGGGGGGGCATCCGGCCCGCAGAACATTCCAGGCGCTGCGCATTTGGGTCAACGAGGAACTGGATGCCCTCGACGAGGGTCTGGAAGCGGCGGGGCGCCTCGTGGGGCCGGGGGGCCGCGTGGTGGTGCTGAGCTTTCAGTCGCTGGAAGATCGCATGGTCAAGCGGCGGTTTCGGGCGTGGGCGGACGCCGAGCGGGGCACGGTCCTGACGCGGCGGCCCATTGTGGCCACTCGTGACGAGGTGGAGCAAAACCCCCGGAGCCACAGCGCCAAGCTGCGCGCCTTCGAGATCACGGCCCAAGCTCACGAGGCAGCCCATCCCGGGCCCGCGCCCGACTATCGAGGAGTGAACTATCAACATGGCTATGGCCTCTGAAGCAAAGCGCCCCCATGGCTGGGGAACTCCCGCATCTCCCCCGCAACCGCAGCCTCGCACGCACCGGCGGCGCCTCAAACCCTGGGTGTCGATCGGGCTAGGCGTGTCGGCCGCATTTGTGATGGCGCTGGGGGCGGCGTGGAGTGGCGCCATGATGGCCCGCATGGGATTCGAAGTTGACCAGATGCAGGCGCAGCTCACGAGTGCGCAGCGTGCGCGCCAGACGCTGCAGGACGAGGTCGTGAGTTTGACGGGGGCAGCTCGGCTGGTGGCCGAAGCGCATCGCCTGGGCGTGCCCGTGTCGCCGCTGGTGCTTGCACGGCCCACGGTCCCGGGTGCGGCAACGGCGCCGACGCCCGCCCCGCGCCCCAGCGTGTGGGAGAGAGTGCAGGCGGCGGTCTCCAACTGGATTGCGCGCATCCGCGGGGTGCAGGGGGGGAGACAGCCCGCCCTCGGCCGTTCTGTCCACCAGTCTCGGACATAGCGTAAGGGGAAGTACGTGCGCGCTTGGCACCCGTCGGTGCGGGTGGCCGCCGGCGGCCACCCGCACCACGCGTGGAGCGCCGAAGGAAGTACCCCCGATGCAGCAGCGTCCCAGCTACTCCATGACCCGCCGCACCTTGTTGTTGCTGGGCGGTGTGGGCCTTTTTGATCTCTGGCTGGTTACTCGGATGGTGATGCTGCAGGGTGTGTGGTCGCCGCGACTGCGCCAGCTGGCCGAGGAGGCGCATCTCCGAGGAGTGCCGCTGGCACCGCTCCGCGGGGACATTCTGGACCAGCACGGGCGGCTTTTGGCCGGCAGCGAGAACGTGTACTCGGCGTATGCGGTGCCGGGGCAGGTGGCCCATCTGGAGGAGGAGACCCAATTGCTGGCCCGCGTGCTGCAGCAGCCAGCGGAAGCGGTGCGCCGGCGCCTCACGCGGCGGCTCGGATTCGTATGGGTCCACCGCCGGCTGTCCTCGGCCGAGGTCGGCGCGATCCGAGCCGAGGGGGCCGCGTTGCCCGGCGTGCACCTGGTACCCGAGTCCACACGCTACTACCCCGAGGGTGAGTTTGCCGGCCAGGTGCTCGGGTTTACCGGCATCGACAATCAGGGGTTGGCGGGGCTGGAGTGGACCTACAACCGAGAGCTGGAGGGCAAGCGCGGCTGGATTCTCCGCGAGTATGGGGCGGCCGGGCAGCCCATCCCCGCTGGCGCCACCCGCATCGATCCGCCGACGCGCGGCGACGCGCTGTGGACCACCCTGGACGAAACGATTCAGTGGATGGCGGAGCACGCGGCGGACGCGGCCCTCATTGAGCATGGGGCCAAACGGGTCATGGTGGTGGTCCTCGACCCCAACACCGGGGGCGTGATGGCCCTGGCGACCCGTCCTGGTTACAATCCCAACCGCCTGCCCCAGGCACCCAAGCAGGATCGGGACTATGCGGTGTCGGACGCCATCCCGCCCGGGTCCATCTTCAAGCCGGTGACGCTGGCTTCGGCGCTGCAGTCAGGCGCCGCGCATCCCTCGAGCGGATACTTTTGCCCCGGGTACAAACTGGTGCTGGGCCGCCGCGTGAACTGCTGGCGGCGCGCCGGGCACGGGGCCGAGTCGCTGGCGGATGTGGTGAAGAACTCGTGCAACGTCGGGTTCATGGAGATGGGGCTGTCCATCGGAAAGGACCGGTTTTACCGTTATTTGAGCCAATTCCAGGTACTCGGCCCCTCGGGGATCGACCTGCCGGGGGAAGGGCGGGGGATTGCGCCCGCCAAGCGGCGCTCCACGGCTCTAGATCTGGCGGTGATGGCGTTCGGCCAAACCCTTACCACCACCCCCGTTGCGCTGGCCAATGCCGTGGCGGCGCTGGCGAACGGGGGCGAACTGCTGCGCCCGCACGTGGCAAGCCGGCTGGTGGCGCCAGATGGGCGGACGGTGCGCCAATGGCCGCGCGATGTGGTGCGGCGTGTGGTGAGCCCCGAGGTGGCCCGCCTGGTCCAGCAGATGATGGTGCGGGTGGTGGCGGAGGGGACGGGCAAGAATGCGCAGGTGCCGGGATACCATGTGGCCGGCAAGACCGGCACGGCCCAGAAAGTCGTAGACGGGCGCTTGGTGGAAGGCGTGTACATCTCGTCCTTTGTCGGATTTGCCCCGGTGCCCTCGCCGAGGGCCGTCATCCTGTGCTCGGTCGACGAGCCCCAGGGAGCGTACTATGGAGGGCAGGTGGCCGCCCCGGTGGTTGGCCGTCTTATGAGGCAGATATTGGCGTATTGGAAAGTTCCGGCCACCGCGCCGGCGCCGCGGCCGAAATTGGGCCAAGCGGTGTTCGTGCCCAACCTGGTCAACTTGCCACCGGACGAGGCCCGCCACGATGCGGAGTGGTTTGGCTTTCACGCGGAGTTTCGCGGCCGTGGCCCCACCGTGGTGGATCAGTCGGTGGAGTACGGGGGATACCGGCCGGCGGGATCACCGCTCACGCTAACCCTGGGAAGCCGCCCGCGGATTTACTTGGATTGGGTCGCGGTGCCGGCGGTGGTCGGCCTGCCCGTGGCCAAAGCCCGGAACGTGGCTTTTGACATTGGGATCAATCTTCATGTAGAAGGGAACCTGGATGGTCGTGTACAGTGGCAGCAATGGCCCGCGAACCGGGAGGTGCGCGCGGGCGTTACCATGTCTGTGGTGGCAGGGTGATGAAGCGTCTTGTCCCGGACGGCTGGAGAAATGAGGCATGTTCGCGAATGACACCCAACCATGAGGGACGCCTGACGCGCCCCGCCCCGATGGAGCTCGCGAAACTGGGCGAGGCGATTGGTGCGCGCGCGACCGGCACGGCCATCGTCCGGGGGATAACCTACGACAGCCGGCTGGTGGAGCCGGGCGACCTATTTTGCGCGATTCCCGGATTTCGGACCGACGGCCACCGCTACATTGCCGAAGCGCGGGCGCGTGGCGCCGCCGCGCTCTTGGTGGAGCGGGCGGAGGTGGTGCCGCGCGACTGCGCCGCTCTGGTGGTGCAGCACTCGCGGATCGGCATCGCGCAGGCGGCTCGGGTCCTTTTTGCCGACCCCAGCCGCCAATTGTGGATGGTTGGCGTGACCGGCACCAACGGGAAAACCACGACCACCCATCTGATCCGGCGCCTCTTGATGGCTGGGGGCATGCGATGCGGCGTGATCGGGACCGTGCATACGATGGTGGGAAGTGAAACGCTGCCATCGGAGCGCACCACGCCGGAAGCCCCCGACCTCCAGGCCACGTTGCGCTACATGGTGCTGGCGGGCGAATCGGCCGTGGCGATGGAGGTGTCGTCCCACTCGCTGGCGCTCCATCGGGTTGAGGGGGTCCAGTACGACGTGGGGGTGTTCACCAACCTCACGCAGGACCACCTGGATTTTCACCAGGACATGGAAGACTATTTCGCCGCCAAGGCGCTTCTGTTCGAGGGGCTGGGTCACGGCGACCCCAAGGGGCCACGTCGCGCCGTTCTCAACGCGGACGACCCCTGGGCAGGACGACTGGTCGGCTTGACCACCGTGCCCATTCTGAGCTATGGATTTGCTCCGTCGGCCGACGTGCGGGCAGAGTCCGTCGAGATTGGGACATGGGGCAGCCGGTTCATGCTGTGGCTGCCCGACGAAAATCCCGTGCGGGTGCAGTTGCCGCTGGGGGGGCGCTTCAACGTCTCCAACGCTCTGGGGGCTCTCGCGGTCGGCCATCTCGCGGGGGTGCCCCTGTCTCGTATGGTGGAGGCCCTGGCCACGGTGCCCGGCGTCCCGGGGCGATTTGAGCGGGTGGACCTGGGTCAGCCCTTCTCGGTGGTGGTGGACTACGCCCACAGCCCCGACGGCCTGATGAACGTCTTGAGCACGGCGCGGGAGCTAACCGCAGGCCGGCTGGTGGCGGTGTTTGGCGCCGGCGGCGACCGCGACCGCGCCAAGCGCCCCCTCATGGGGGAGGTGGTGGGCCGACTGGCCGACTGGGCGATTATTACGTCGGACAATCCCCGGAGCGAAGATCCCCGCGCCATCCTGAATGATGTGGCCGCGGGCGTGTCCCAGGTAGGGGGCCGCCCCACCCTGGTGGTGGACCGGCGCCAGGCCATTTATGACGCGTGCCAAGCGGCCCAGCCCGGCGACGTGGTCATGATTCTCGGCAAGGGGCACGAGGGCTATCAGGTGTTTGCCGACCACGTGGTGCCGTTTGACGACCGCCAGGTGGCGCGCGAGGCGCTTGTTGCCCTGGGTTGGTCGCCGTGAGGCTCTCGGTGGCGGCGGCGGCCGCTCGGGCGGGCGGGCGCGCAGGTGCCGCGGCCGCCGCCGCGCACTTCAGTCGGGTGGTGGTGGATAGCCGGCAGGCGGGGCCGGACAGTCTGTTTGTCGCGCTGGCGGGTTCACGGACCCACGGGGCGCATTTTGCCGGCGCGGCCCAGCGGGCGGGGGCGACCGTGCTCATGGCCGGGCCGCTGGCGGCGGACGTGGACGGCGACCGGGTGTGGCAGCACGACGATCCGCTCGCCGCCCTGAGTCTGGTGGGGCGCTGGGCGCTGGAGTGCACCGGGGCCCGGGTGGTGGGCATCACGGGAAGTGTCGGGAAGTCGTCGACCCGGGCGCTGGTGCAAGCGGTGCTGGGGGGCTCCTTTCGGGTGGGGGGGACGCCCGGGAACCTCAACACCGCCATTGGCCTGCCGATGGCGCTGGCGGCGCAGCCCGTGCCGCTGGACTGGTTCGTCGCGGAGATGGGGATGCGCGCCGCGGGAGAGATCGCCCACCTCACCACGATCGCGCCGCCGTCTGTGGCGGTGCTCACGAACATCGGCTATGCCCATGTGAGCCAATTGGGAAGCATTGAAGCCGTGGCCGAGGCCAAGGCAGAAATTTTGGCCGGGCTCACTGCGCCGGGCGTGGCGGTGCTGAACCGTGCGGATCCGCGGGTCGCGCGGCTGGCCCCCAGGGTTGGGGGCCGCGTGGTCTGGTTCGGCACCCCGGAGGCGGATGTGGAAGCCCAAGCCGTGCGGGCCGAGCCGGGTGCCGTGGCGTTCGAACTGCGCATGGGCGCCGAGACGGCTCCCGTGCGGCTGCCGTGGGACGGCGCGCATCAGGCTGACAACGCGGCGGCCGCCGCCGCGGTGGGCTTAGCCGTGGGATTGCCGCTGGCGGAGGTGGCCGCGCGGCTGGGGCAGGCCAGCGCCGCCGACAGCCACTTTCGCCGCCTCCGTGGGGCGGGGTTCACGATTTTGGACGACACCTACAATGCGAGTCCGGCATCTGCGCTGGCGGGATTGGCGGTGCTGGCGCAGGAGCCGGGGCGGCGCTTAGCGGTCGTGGGCGATATGCTGGAGCTGGGGCCATCGGAGGAGGCACTGCACCGGGAGGTGGGCGTCGCGGCGGCGCAGTGCGCGGATCTGGTGTGGACCGTGGGGGAGCGCGCCCGGTGGGTCGCCGAGGCCGCCCGCGCGGCCGGGGCGGCCACCCAGATGTTCTCCGGGCTCGACGCATTGGGAGCGGCGCTGTCGCGGGAGCTGCATGGCGGGGATGTCGTCTACCTGAAGGCGGGCCGCGCCGTGGGGCTCGATCGGGTCGTGCGCCGACTGATGGGGCCGGAGGCGTGAGCGCGGCGGCGGCCGGCGCGGCCCTGGTGCTGGCTCTCCTGCTGGGGGCGGTGCTGGTGCCGGCGCTCAAGCGCGTGGGCGCCGGGCAGACCGTGCGCAGCACGGGGCCGGCGTCGCATTTGGCGAAGCAGGGGACTCCCACCATGGGAGGCGCGATTTTTCTCGTGCCCGCCGCCCTCGTGAGCCTCGTCGCATTGCGGGCATCGTCGGCCGTCTGGGCGCTGGTGGTGTTCACGCTGGGGTTTGCCGTGCTCGGCTTCTGGGATGACTACGTGAAGGTGATGCGGCGGCGCACGCTGGGATTGCGGGCCCGCGAGAAACTTGTGGTGCAGTTGGCGTGGTCCGCCGTCTTTCTTTGGTTTTCCGCGCAGTACCTGGGGGCATCCGCGCCGTGGGCGCTGCCCTGGGGAGGCACCCTCACGCCGGGGGCCTGGTACTACCCCCTCGGGCTCTTGGCGCTGGTGGGCACCGCCAACGCGGTGAACGAGACGGATGGGGTGGATGGTCTGGCTGGCGGCACGGCCGTCGTGGCGCTGGGGTTTTTTGCGCTGTATGCCGCCTCGCGCGGGCGCGTAGCGTCCTCGTCCTATGCGCTGGTGCTGGCGGCCGCGGTGGTGGGGTTCCTGCGCTACAATCTCCATCCCGCCCGCGTCATAATGGGGGACACCGGGTCACTCGCGCTGGGCGCCGCGCTGGGTGCGCTGGCGGTGGTGACCCATGCCCCGCTGCTGCTGCCGCTGGTGGGGGGCGTTTTCGCCCTCGAAACGCTGTCGGTCATCATTCAGGTTCTGACGTTTCGTCTCACCGGGCGGCGGGTGTTCCGCATGTCGCCGCTGCACCATCACTTCGAGTTGAGCGGGTGGTCGGAGGAGCGGGTGGCGGGAACGTTTTGGGTGGCGGCGCTGGTCTTTGCGTTGCTGGCATGGGTATGATCAGGGTATGAGTACGCGACCGTCGGCACCAACGGCTCCCCTCGTGAGCCGGCCCGCCGCTGGCACGGCGGTGCGGGGTGAGCCGGACTACATCCTCTTGGGCGCGGTGCTCGTCCTGCTGGCCATTGGGGGCGTCATGGTGCTGTCGGCCAGCGCCTCCGAGGCGCTGGCCCAGCATCAAAGTCCATACTACTTTTTTGAGCACCAGATGCTGTGGACCGTCCTGGGATTGGTTGCCCTGATTATCGCCGCCCGCATTCCGTATTGGAAGTGGCCGCGCTGGGGGGTCTGGCTGTACGGGGCCAGCGTGGTGGCGCTCCTGGCCGTGCTGGTGCCACACGTGGGGCTCGACATCAACGGGGCGCGCCGCTGGATAAAGGTGGGGCCCCTGGTCGCGCAGCCGTCGGAGCTGGCGAAGCTCGCGATGGTGGTGCTGTTTGCCTGGCTCCTGTCCAAGAACCAGGACCGCCTGCACAGTTTCTGGCACGGCGTTGTGCCGCACGTCGCGCTGGCGGCCGTGGTACTGGTGCTCATTCTGGCGGAGCCGGATCTGGGCACGACCATCGTGGTGGGTGCGACATTTGCGGTCATGCTGTTCACGGCGGGCATCCGGGGCCGGCACATGGTGGGTCTCGCGGCCGTCACGCTGCCGACGCTGGCTTGGGCGGCCCTCGGAAAAACCTACCGGCGGCAGCGCGTGCTGGCATTCTTGGACCCGTGGAAGCACCCCTTGACCACCGGATTTCATACCATCCAAGGTCTCCTGGCCCTAGGATCAGGGGGGATCCTGGGGGTGGGACTCGGCCATTCGCTGCAGGCGTTCGGCTACCTGCCGGAGGACTACACCGACTTCATCTTTGCCATCCTGGGCGAGGAGTTGGGCCTGGTCGGGGCGTGCCTGGTCATCGCGCTGTTTGCCGTGATCGCGTGGCGGGGCTATCGGATCGCGCTCAGGGCGCCCGACACGTTTTCGGCGCTGCTGGCGCTGGGGTTGACCACTCTCATTGTGGGGCAGGCGGCGATCAACATCGGCGTGGTGACCGCCACCCTGCCGGTGACGGGCATCACGCTTCCGTTCATCAGCTATGGCGGGTCGTCTCTGTTGCTCAGTCTGGTGGACGTGGGGATCCTGCTCAACATTAGCCGCAGCAGCACGTAAGCCGGGCGGAGGGGAGCACACGATGTCCACAGCAACCGGCCGCGCACCCGGACTCCGCGTCGCCCTGTCCGGCGGAGGGAGCGGCGGCCATGTTTACCCGGCTTTGGCGGTGGCCCGGCGGCTTGAGGCGGAGCTGGAGCCAGTGGAACTTCTGTACGTGGGCACCGCGACGGGCCTAGAGGCAGACTTGGTGCCCCGCAGTGGCTTGCCGTTCCACAGCATTCACGCCGCCGCGTGGCTGAAGCCGGGCCTCGCGGCCAAGCTCCGCGGCGCGTGGCATACGGCGCGGGGAACGTGGGATGCGTGGCGGCTTTTGGCCCGCACGCGCCCGGATGTGTTGCTGACCACCGGCGGCTACGTGACCGGCCCCGTGGGGCTGGCGGCGTCCTGGCTTCACATCCCCTTGATCGTGCATGAGCAGAACGTGTGGCCCGGGCTGACCAATCGCCTCCTCGCGCGCCGCGCCCAGGTGGTACTAACCACGTACGCGGAGACCGCCCGGCACCTGGCCAGCGGCACCGCGGTGCGGGTAACCGGTTATCCCGTCAGGGCGTCGGTGGTGGACACGGATCGCGAGGTGGCCCGGCGGCACCTGGGTCTGGCGCCCGACTGGGTCGTGGTGGTGGCGACCGGCGGCAGCCAGGGAGCCCCGGCCGTGAATGCCCTGATGGCGGCGGTGTGGGCGGCCGCGGTCGGCCGACCGCACTGGGCGGTGGTGTGGGCCACCGGCCCGCAGCGCTTTGAAGCGGCCACGGCCAGCCTCGACCGCACCGGGGACCCGGAGCGGCTCCGCGTGGTCCCATATCTATATGACTTGGACGTGGTGCTGGCTGCCGCGGACGTGGTGGTGGGCCGGGCGGGCGCGGGTACACTGGCCGAGGCGGCCGCGCGCGCCCTGCCCCTGGTGTTGGTGCCGTCGCCCCACGTCTCGGAGCACCATCAGGAAAAGAACGCGGCCGTGTGGGCGGAGCGGGGCGCCGCGTTGGTCGTGGAGGAATCGGTGGTGGGCCAAGCGGGTCTGCCCGCGGTGGCGGCGCTCATGGACGACGCGGAGCGCCGCCACACCATGGGGGCGGCGGCCCATGGCCTTTACCACGCACGCGCGCTCGATGGCATCGTGGCGGCCGTGGCAGACGCGGCCCGGTTGCGCCGGGCGAGGCCGTCGTGAGCGGGCGGGACCCAGGAGGTCTCCACGCACCGATCGGGGCCATCCTGAGTACCCTGGGGGTAAGTTGGCGGCCAGGTGAGCGGCTAGCTCGCCATACGTCGTTTAAGCTCGGCGGCCCGGCGGCGGCGTTCATCGAGCCGGCAGACGAGGCCGAGGCCCTGGGGATCGCCAGGGCCGCCCGTGACCACGGGATTCCGTTGTTGGTGGTGGGCTTGGGGTCGAACTTATTGGTGTCGGACCGTGGCTTTGACGGCATCGTGCTATCGCTGGCGCGTGCATGCCGCGACGTGCGGCGGGACGGTGCCCGCCTGACCGCCGGGGCCGGCGTGTCCTTGGCAAAAGTGGCGCATATGGCCGCGAGTCATGAACTGTCGGGTGTGGAGTTTGCGGTGAGTATTCCCGGCACGGTGGGGGGCGCGGCGGTCATGAACGCGGGGGCGCACGGGAGGAGCGCCCAAGATGTGGTGAGCGCCGTTCGCCTATGGGATCCGGGCCGCGGGGTGGTGGTGGTGCCGCGGGATGACCTGCAGTACGCGTATCGGATGAGCCGGGCCCAACGCGAGCCGTGGGTGGTGCTGGAAGTGTGGTTCGATCTCGCGCCCACCCCCCCCGAGGTGATTCGCCGGACGATGCGGGGCTACATGGAGCATCGACGGACCACGCAGCCGGTGGGAGAAAAAAATGCCGGCAGCATGTTCAAAAACCCGCCCGGCGACTTCGCCGCCCGCCTGATCGAGGCGGTGGGCGCGAAGGGGTGGCGAGAGGGAGGCGCCAGCGTCTCCCAGCTCCACGCGAACTTTATTGCGAATGACGGGACCGCCACCGCGCGCGATGTTCTGACCCTGATGCGGCGGATTTCGGCGGCGGTCCAGGAGCGGTTTCACACGGCGCTGACTCCGGAAGTCCGCTGGGTGGGCCTCCCCGAGGGAGAGGACGGCACAACGTGGGACAATTTGTGGTTACCGGCGGGCGGCGCTTAGCGGGCACGTTTGTGGTGTCCGGCTCAAAGAATGCGGCGCTTCCGATTCTGGCGGCCACCACGCTGGTGGCCGCGCCCGTGACGCTGACGGGTGTGCCGCTGGGGCTCCTGGACGTGCGCCACATGCTGGCCATGCTGCGGGAACTTGGCGTCCGCGTGGTGGTGGCCGGGCCCGATGCGGTCACGGTGGACGCGCGAGGGCCCTTGTCCCCGGACCTCCCGGACGTGTTCACCCGCACGATGCGTGCGTCCGTGTTCCTGATGGGCCCGATTCTCGGGAGGCTGGGCCGTGTGACCGTGTCGCGCCCCGGTGGGTGCAACATTGGGGCGCGCCCCATCGACCTGCACCTAAAAGGGCTGGCCGCCCTGTCGGTGCGATTCGGGGACGGACCGGGCGGCCACATCGTGGGGGAGGGCCCCCAACTGCGCGGGGCGGCCATCTACCTGGATCTCCCCAGCGTGGGGGCGACGGAAAACGTCATGATGGCGTCAGTCGCGGCGGTGGGCGACACCGTGATCGAGAACGCGGCTCGCGAACCCGAGGTGGTAGACCTGGCCCAGTTTCTGAACGCGATGGGAGCGGCCGTGCACGGTGCCGGAACCGATCGGATCTGGATCCAGGGGGGCCGGGCGCTCTCAGGGGGCACCTACGAACTCATTCCCGACCGCATCGAGGCGGGCACGGTGGCCGTGGCGGCTGCCATGACGGGTGGCGATGTCACGCTGTCGCGCGTGATTCCGGAGCATCTCACGCCCCTGTGGCACAAGCTGTCGGAAATGGGCGTCGCCGTGGAGTCGGCCGACCAAACGGTGCGGGTATCCGCCCCAGGCGCGCTTAGCGCCGCGTCGCTCCGCACGGGGCCGCATCCGGGCTTTCCCACGGACCTCCAGCCGCTCATGCTTGCGCTGATGACGCAGGCGCACGGCTGCAGCACCCTCGTGGAAACCGTTTTTGAAAATCGCCTCCGCCACGCGCTGGAACTGCGGCGGATGGGTGCGAACGTCCTGACGGACGGCCGCATGGCGGTGATCTACGGGCCCACTCCCCTGGCAGGCGCCGTGGTGGAGGCGACCGACCTCAGAGCGGGCGCCGCCCTGATGGTGGCCGGGCTCGGCGCCCGCGGCACCACCGCGGTGCTCGGCGCGGAAATGGTGGCGCGCGGCTACCAGGACTGGGCTCCGCGACTGTCTCGCCTGGGCGCGTCCGTCGCGCTGGAGTCCTAATGCGCGCCCGATGCCGCATGCTATACTGCTTCCAGCCTAACTGCTAGGAGATGCAATCTCGTGGCTCACCCGCCAATCCCGGACCGGTCCCGCCCGAGGGCCCACGCACCGGCCACGCCGTGGGGCCGCAGGCCGGCGGCGCCCGGGGGGTGGGTGTGGGCTATCGTGCTGGTGGCAGGCCTGATGGGGTTTTGGGTGGTGCAGCAGTGGCGGCTCCAGGCGCTGCTGCAACAGACAGTCACAGCGCGGGAAACTCGCACGCTGACGCAGTTGGTGCAATCCAGCCTGGCCCGAAACGCGGTCATGGCGGCCCGGCTGGCGACGCTCCGGCAAGATGCCGCCAGCGCCCCGTCCACCCCGGTTGCCCGGCTTGCACAACAAGTGGGGGCCGCGCGAGGGGAGGCGGGGCTGGGAGCGATGTCGGGCGTCGGCGTCACGGTGATTTTGCATGACGCGGCCGGACCCTCCTTCCCGGGGGAGCCAGCCGAGCTCCAGCTCGTGCACGACCAGTATGTGCTCCACATCGTGGGCCTGCTGTCCTCCGCGGGCGCGCAGGCCATCGCGATCGCGGGTCAGCGCTACGTGAGCACGACAGCCATTTATTGTGCGGGGCCCACCATCAGCGTCAACGGCGTCGAGTCGGGCTCACCCTTTGTCATCCAGGCGGTGGGGCAGCCCAGCGCGCTGTTGGCGGCGCTGGCGAACGACCCCGATGTGCAGGGCTGGAGCCAATTGGTGAGCATCCAGTTTCACGCCAGCCCGGCGGTGCGCGTGCCGGCGCTGTCAGTGGCGCCATCGCTGCCCTGGCTGACCCCGGCCGGGCAGGGCGGCTGAAGTAGGCGGACAAGGAGGGTCGGGCCCGTGGTCTGGATTGTGCTGCTGGGACTCGCGCTGGGCATGCTCGTGGGGCTGGCGTTCCCGGTGGTGCTGCCGGGGGCGTTTGCTCACTACCTGTCCATCGCGCTGCTCGCAGCGCTGGATTCGGTGTTTGGTGGGGTCCGCGGCAGCTTGGAGAATCGCTTTGATTCCACGATGTTCATTACGGGGCTGGTCTCCAACGCCATTTTGGCGGCGGGCCTCACGTATGTGGGCGACAAATTAGGAGTGCCGCTGTATTACGCGGCGCTGTTTGCGTTGGGCTTTCGGATCTTTCAGAATCTAGGGGCGATCCGCCACCTGCTTCAGGACCGTTGGCGGACACGGCGCGGGGTACGCGAGCGGGCGGCGCCGCGTGCCTAGAGTCGGAGTCCGTCGGGACCGATTTTCCCATGGGGGCGTTGGCAGGGAATTTCACTGGGGGCCGCGAAGCACGCCGAGAAACGGGAGGAGGCCAATATGCCGAGGCGCCAAATTGTGTTGGCCGTGGACGTAGGGTCCACCAAGGCCGCCGCGCTCGTAGCCGAGGCTCGTCCTGACGCGGATCTGTCGGTGCTGGGCATATCGGCCACGCCCATCATGGGGGTGCGGCGGGGACTGGTGGTTGATGCCGAGCGGGCCGCCCAATCGGTCCGCGACGCGGTGAACCGGGCCGTGTCGATGGCGGGAGTGGAGCCGGTGGACGTGGTGGCGTCGGTCAACGGCGACCACCTTCAGGGAATGGAGAGCCGTGCAGCCGTGGAGGTGCGAGGCCGGTCGGTGCACGAAAGTGATCTGGATGCGCTGACGGCGCGGCTGGTGCGGGCCTCCCAAGCCTCGGGGCAAGAGGTGGTTCGCCTGATCCGCGGCGCGTATCAGCTCGATGGGCTGATGTCGCGCGGGAGCCCCGTCGGGCTGTCGGTCCAGGAGCTGTCGGTGGACGCGCTGGTGGTAACGGCCCAAGTCCAGGTTTTGCGCAATCTCCGGCGAACCTTGCAGATGGCCGGGGTGTCCCATATCCGCTGGGTGCCGGCCGGCTTGGCCGCCTCGCTGGCTGCGCTGTCAGAGGACGAGCAGCAGTTGGGAGTCGTTCTGCTGGATGTGGGGGGCGGCACCACGCAGGTGGTGGTTTGGCGCCAAGGGGTTCCCCGCCACTTGGCGGTCATCCCGGTGGGGGGGGAACTGGTGACCTCAGATCTGGCCCAGGGGCTTGGCATCGTGGCGGCTCAGGCCGAGCGGCTGAAGGTGGAGCGGGCGCGCCTGGGCGAAGACAGCAATGGCATGGTGGAGTTGAAATCGGTCAACGGACAAGCCGTCAAGCTGGTGCAGGAGACAGAGATCGGGGAAATCGTGTCGGCGCGGATGGACGAGTGGATGGGACTGGTGGAGCGGCGCTTGGCCGAGATTTCCTGGTCGAAGGGGCCGCCGGGCGGCGTGGTGATGGTAGGAGGCAGCTCGCTGCTGCGCGGCTTGCCGCACCGCATCGAGCGGGCATGGGGTTGGCCGGTGCGCCTCGGAGCGCCCACCGGCCTGGCGGGCCTGTCGGACCTGGCCAGAAGCCCCGGGTACGCGGTGGTGGTGGGACTGGCCCGCGTGGGCTTGCAGGATGGCTTGGGCTTCGGACGCGAAACATTGTGGTCACGGTTGACACAGGCCTGGTTCCGAACGTGGGGCTAAGTCGAGCGAGGGAGGACGCCGGAATGCTGGAGTTTGATCAGTCGGCGGAAAATTTTGCGGT
>JAKARZ010000052.1 GCA_021828405.1 Bacillota bacterium | reverse complement strand
TCGTGCCCCCCAGGAGCCTCCTTTGCCATCCGCCTGGAGGCTCCTTCGCGACCCGGGCGCCCAATTCCTTTGCTTGGACATCAACTAATCCGAGAAAGTTTGACCCGACTCAGTTATTACAGGGCGGGCCCTTAGGGCCGCTCCAGCGTTCTCGAGTCCGGCTCATGCACCGGCCGCCTCAGCTCCATCGAGGCTCCCGGGGAGGCTGCGCCTCTCCTCTAAGATAATCCTGGCCACGGACCGCTTCAATCCTGCGCTTCGCGCCCGAGGGCGGCGAATGGCGCCATGCGACTTGACACCACGGCCAGCGGTGCGTACTATATCGCCACCGCGTGCGCACGGCGCCGCGCTGGCGACAAATTTGCGATGAAGGGCCTAAGCGGTCATCCGATTGACAGCGAGCCGGCGGTCGGTGCAAGCCGGTACGGAGATCCGCATTCCAGCCTGGAGTTCCGCGCAATGGCGGCGGGTCAGCCCGATAGCGCTGGCAGAGCAGAAGCAGGGTGGCACCACGGGCGTGAGCTCGTCCCTCGGGGACGGGCTTTTTTTGATCTCACGCCCGTGAGGAAGCTTGCGAGCCGAGACCCCGGTGGCCGGAGAAGTGAAAGGAGCGCATATGCTGGACATGCACATCCTGCGCCACGACCCCGCGAGGGTGCGGGCCGGGTATCGCGTGAAGCGGGTGGATCCCCCATGGGAGAGGGTCGTGGAGCTGGACCGGCAGCACAGGGAGTTGCTGCAGGCGCTGGAGGCCAAGAAGGCGGAGCGCAATCGCACGACCGAGGAGGTGGCCCGGCTGCGCCGGGCGAAGGATCCCACCGCCGACGCGATTATCGGAGACATGCGCCGCTTGGGGGAAGACATTCGCACCTTGGAAGAGCAGCATCGACCGGTGGCCGAGGAACTGGATCGGCTGGTATGGGAGCTTCCCAACTTGCCTGACCCGAGCGTGCCCGAGGGCGCCGACGAGTCGCAAAACCCCGAAGTGGCGATCTGGGGCGCGCCGCGGGGGGATTCGAAGGATGTCACCCCCCACTGGGACCAGGGCGTGGCGCTGGGCATCTTGGATTTTGAGCGGGCGCAGAAGTTGGCGGGCCCACGCTTCGTGGTCCTGAAGGGGTTTGGCGCCCAGCTGTCGCGGGGTTTGATTAACTTCATGCTGACAGAGGCCCAGCGGGCGGGCTACGAAGAGGTGGCGCCGCCGCTCTTGGCCCTTGCCGATCCGTTGTACGGGAGCGGCCAGTTTCCAAAGTTCGTGGAAGATGTCTTTCGTGTGAGCCCGCACGACCTGTATTTGATTCCCACGGCCGAAGTTCCCCTGGTGAATCTCCGCCGCGACGAAATCTTGGACGCGGACCAGCTCCCACTGCACTATGCGGCGTACACCGCATGCTTTCGCTCCGAGGCGGGCGCGGCCGGCCGGGATACCCGGGGCCTCATTCGCCGCCACCAATTTGACAAGGTGGAGCTGGTGGCTGTGGCACGGCCGGACGACGGGCTCGCCGAGCTTGAGACGATGCGGAGGCAGTCGGCGCGACTGTTGGAGCAGCTGGAACTCCCATACCGCACGGTGGAGCACTGCGGCGGTGACCTGGGGTTTGGGCATGCCAAGTCGTACGATCACGAGGTATGGATGCCGAGCTACGGCCGGTATGTAGAAATCAGCTCGGTGAGCCTCATGGGGGACTTTCAAGCGCGGCGCGCCAAGATGCGGTTCCGCGAGCGCGGCCAGCACACGACGGAATTTCCGGTGACGCTGAACGGCAGTGCGCTGGCGGTGGGTCGCACCATGGCGGCGATTATGGAGAACCACCAAACGCCGGGCGGGGGGTTTCGCATTCCCACTGCGCTGACGGCCTTTGTCGCAGGGCGGGGGGTGTTTCCATAGGGCACCCGTCCGTTCCGGCAAGATGAAGGACCCGCACCCTGTGACGGTTTCGCCGATGTTTCATTGCATTGACCAAGAGATCTGGCTGCAGACAACCTGCTGGCTTGTGGCGCCCCTGTTGGCGCCCACCACGGCCTCTTGGACGCCGTGGTGGGCGCACATCCTTTGGGCCCGATTCCGGGATGAAGCGGAGTCTCAGGCCCCGAGTGGCAGGAGATCCGCGACCCCCTCGGCGTCCAACACGTCGCTTTGGCGGCCCGGAGGCATCGCGGCCCCGGCGGACCCAGACACAAGCGCCCTCTGTCAGTCGGTGGACATCGAGCCCGGCGTGCCCGGCAAAGCCGGTCTTCATCCGGTTCCCTGCTCCGCCCCTGCACCGCTTGGCGGTTAGAAAGTGGGCTGTCCGAGCCCGCAGCCATTGGGGTCATGCGATGCCCACAAGACCCAATCGCCATCTGCCCCACAAAAACCCAAGTGACGCCGAAACATTACGGAGCCGCGCAGGCGGGACTGGCATGTCCCGGCGGTGCACCCAGGGAGTGACACCTGAGTGGGGCACGGCTACGGTGAGATTGGTGGTCGAGGTTATCCGGATGCTGTTCATGAGGCATGACAAAGACTGTGACGGAGCGCGTTTGACTCGGGAAAGTCATCCCGCCCCGTCTCGGACGGGGCGTTGTACTGGCGGCGCGGGCCGTCATGTTTGCCGCGACACCCGCGCCAAGGTGTAGAATCCCACGCTACTTGACCGGATTCCCGGCCGGTTGTCCCAGATTCGCTGACCACAGAGGGGCGCGGAGGCGTCAAACGGCCGCATAGGCATGCCCACGATGCCCACGGTACGGTCGGTATGGTGCGCTGAGGGCATCCGGACCCTGAAGGAGCCGTCAAAAAGAGACACAGGCTGCTCTTTGTCCTAGCAGACCGTCAGCCTGGGTCCCCTGCAGTGCCCAGTGTACACGACTTTGGGTTAGTCCTGCCCGTCCGCGCGGCTCCGTAATGTTTCGGCGTCACCCAGCGTTATAGGGGTAGGGGAATGGAGGCGGGTCAACCGATGCAGCACAAGCCGCCGAGCGTCCCGGGACCCGCACCGGCTGCGGGCGACCCCCGCCACACCCTGCTGTCGAGATCGCATCGCAGACGACTTCGCCACGTGCGCCCCAGAATCCTTTACGGCACAACTCACTTTTTCAAAGTTAGGAGCCCCGTCATAATAGCTAGGCCGGCCTTGAAGGAATTCACCGGGGATCCCTTTCATGGCGAGTGGAACTACAACATCACGCCATGAGCCCTTTATTGCGACGGGCCTCCTTAGCGCATATGGGGTTTCTCCCCACGCTATTTCTTTGCAGTGTGGGTCAGTTTTGACGGGCGGGCCCCGAGCGCTGGGACGCGGGGGCCGACTGCCGGGATCGCGGGGCTATGCCGCTCACCAGGGCGAATATGCATCCGAAGAGCGCCATTTTCAGCGCATCATTGACCACATAGCTGGCAAAGGGGGGGTGCAGGACTGCGGCCACCACCTGGGCGTGGGAAAGTGAGGCCGACTGATGCAGATACGTTTGCCACAGCACACGAATCAGGGTGGCCTTGCCGGGGATCACCAGCGCGGCCGCGTAGTTCGCAACCCCGGCAACCAAGCCGTACACCAGCCCTGCCCACAGCCCCACGATGAGGGGAGGGTTGCCGCGGCGGCGCGCAATAGCACCCGCCAGCCCAAACAAGCCCATCGGAAGAATGTCCAACAGCACGGTCCACCACACGCCTCGAGCCATGGCCAGGTTGAACCCAATCGACAGGTCCAGCGCCGCCAGCGCGATACCCAGCGCGCTGAACTGCAACCCCAACCGCATGCCGGTTCGTGTTCCGGTCCACATAGCCTCGCCCCGCTCGTTCGCCGCGCTACGCCGCCGCGCGGCTTTCCTGTGATCCTATCACGTTTCGCCGTCGCACCGGTGAATCCGCTGTGATCGGCATCGACAGGTTGAATCGTGACCGCCGTGCCGAGGCTGCCCCATCCATGGGTCATTCGCGCGCGGTCTTACACACTCCCGTTCGTTGCCGCGTGGGATGCCAGCGCGGCCGGCGCTGCGCCTGGGCGGATCCTCGGTCTGAGAGTCAGGTCGCCTGCACGCGGTAGAATGACCTAAACACACGCGCATCGGAATCCCTGCGTGAAGGAGGGCTCACCATCACTGACAGCATGGCTCATCCTGGGGCAGATGCCAACGGTGCTCATACACCAGCCGCGCAGTGCGACTGGTACACTCGGCTGGCCCTGTGGGCGGCCGGACGCCGCGTGCTGTGGGTGGGGGCGGACGACCCGTGGCCGCCGCATCTGCTGGCGGCGCTGGGCGCGGAGGTTATCGTCGTCGACGATCGGCCGGCACCGCTCGCGGAGGCCCGGCAGCGCGTGCCCCGCACGGACCTCACCTTTGAGCTGGCCTCGCCCATGGCCATCCCCTATCCATCGGCGCATTTTGCCGCCGTGGTGGTGGGGCGCCAAGCGCGAGAGGTAGACCTGCCCGAGGCCAAGCGCGAGTTTGCCCGCGTGTTGATGCCCGAGGGTCGGCTGGTGTGGCTCGGAGCCGCGATCCCGGTGGACCCTGCCGCTCCCGGCTGGGCGCACCGCACTGACGGGCCGGCTGGGTCGATCTCGTGGACCCTCATGACCTGCAAGCCAGTGTCCCGGCCGTGCTGGCCGCCGTCGGCATCGGCGCCGACCGCGGCCCTGGACCGGCTCGCGGCGGCCCTGGCGGCGCGCACCGCGGCATGGCACGCGGTGGAGCAGGAAATGTGGCGGCTCGAGCACGACAATGAGATCCTTGCCGCCACCGCCGTGCGCGTGGGGGTTCTGGAGCGGGAGGTGGAGCAGCTCGCGGACGCCCAGCGCACGCTTCAAGGTGTGGCGCGCCGGATCGATGAAGCCGTGGCGGAGGCGGCGCGGATGGCGACCGAGGTTGACTCGTGGCGGGCCAGATGTGAGGCTCTGGAGGCCGAGAACCGGGCGGTGTGGGCGGAGCATCACACGCTGGCGGTGCGGTCGGAGCGTTTGGCGGTGATCGAGGCATCGCGCGCGTGGGCCCTGACTGCCCGCTATTGGCGGGCCATGGACCACTCTCCGGTGCGTGGCGTGCTCCGCGTGGGACGGCGCGTCGTGCTGCTGGCCACCGGGAGGGCGCGCTCTCGCAGCGGGCCGGACCCCCAGTGAAACTGTGGCTGGCCACGCCGGAGTTTCCCCCCGCGGGGGTCGGGGCCCTCGGGACGTACGCCGCGCGGACGGTCGCCGCTTGGACCCGCGCCGGCCACGAGGTGGCGGTGTTTGTTCCCGACGAGGCCCTGGACTCGGACCGACTGCGCACCGTGGCCGTGAATGAGCCCTCGTGCTCTCTAATCGTCGTCCGCTACGGCCTCCAGTATGCGGCCGATGCCCGCCGGCGCCTCGACGGCTCCGCCTTGGTGAGCTGGCAGTGCGCCGAAGCCGTGGCGGAGCACGTCGAACGGGTTGGGCGTCCGGATGTGTTGGAGGTCCAGGACCGCTACGGTCTGGGCTACTTTACTTTGATGCGCCGGCGTACGTTCGACCCCCGGCTCCGGGGCTTCCCGGTGGTGGTCGCGGTCCACGCGCCGAAGTGGCTGGTGGACCCCCTCGACGAGGCGCCGGCCTACCGACTGCCGGGATACTGGGCCGGGGAGATGGAACGCGCGGCCCTGGCCGCCGCGGACGGGGTGCTCCTCCCGAGCACGTATTGGGCGGACCGACTCGCGCCGGGGATGGGGGACGTGCCGCGACTGGTGGCCATGCCCCCACTCGGCGCCGCCGACGCCGAGGAGGCCCCGCTCACGGCGCCCGGCGGCGGTGTCCTCGTGGCCGGTCCCTTGGGACGTGGGGCCGGCAGCCTTGAGTTGTTTTCGGCCATGAAGGCCCTGTGGGCGGCGGGGTGCACCACACCGCTCGACGTGGTGGGGGGTTCGGCCTGGTATTACCCGCAGCAGCAGACGATGCAGGCGTACCTGACGCGGGTGTACGCACCCTTTCTGGCCCGGGGTCTCATCCGGTTCCACCGCGGCGGGCGAGGCGCAGACGCCGACGCGGCACTTCGTCCGCGCGTGGTGGTGGAACCGTCGCTGGCCGAGACCTCACCGTATCCGCTCCTGGAGGCGATGGCCCGCGGCCAGGTGGTGGTGGCGTCGGACGCCGGGAGTGCCCGCGACCTCATCCGCTCGGGCGAGAACGGCGTTTTGGTGCCGGCGGGCCGGGCCGACGCACTGGCCGCCGGCATCCGGGAGATGCTCGCGCTGTCGCCGGCGCGGCGCGACGCCCTGGGGCGCGCGGCCGAGGCCACCGCACGGCGTGTCGCCGACGCCGACCGGGTGACGGCCGCCAAGGCGACATGGTTTGCCGCCTTAGCCTCGTCCCCGGCACGCGCTCGGACGACCTTTCCCTTTGTGGGGCTCGTCCAGCCGGTGCCGCAGCGAGTGCCGCCGCCGGCCGGGGCGCCGCGGCTGTCGGTCATCGTTCCGCACTACAATCTGGGCCACTACGTCGAACAGGCCGTGCAGAGTGTGCTGGCCGGCACGGTGGTGCCGGACGAGGTGCTGGTGGTGGACGACGACAGCCGGGACCCGGCCAGCGTTGCGCGCCTGTACCGCCTGGCCGCCCGCTATCCGGCGGTGGCGGTGGTGAGGGTGGCCCACGGTGGGCCCGCACCCACCCGCAACGCCGGCGCGCGGATGGCTCGCGGGCAGTTTGTGGCGTTCGTCGATGCGGACGACCAGGTGGATCGACGGTACTTTGAGCGGGCGCTGGCCATCATGGCGGCCTACGACAATGTCAGCATGGTGTGTTCGTGGGTGGGCGGCTTTGGCGCTCGCGAAGAAATTTGGCCCACCTGGACCACCGGGTCGCCCTATGCCTTGTTTCAAAACATGTTTTCGTTCTCATCGATGGTAGTGCGGCGGGATGCCCTGTTGGCTCATGGCTTGGGCGATCCCACGTTTGTCCATGGGATGGAAGACTGGGAGGCGGGGGTGGGTCTCTTGCTGGCGGGCCACGGGGGTGTGGCGATTCCGGAGCCGCTGTACCACTACCGCCTGCGGGCGGGATCGCGGTCGCGAGGCGCCAACCCGGCCCGCATGCTGGACCAGTACCGGCGCATGGTGGCCAAGCACCGCGAGGCGCTCAAGCCCCACCTGGGCGTCCTGGCCGGCCTCTTAAACGCCAACGGGCCGCAGTATGGAGTGAACCACCCCACCGAGGCGACATTCTGGGTCCAGCAGGAAGAGGCGAGGCATCCGTCGGAAGGCTGAGGCCGGCCCGCGCGGGGTGGAGGGATGACACCGTGGATCGCAGTTTTTGGCACGCCGTGCAGCTTTGGGTGGAGGCGCTTGATACCTGGGCCGTTGTCGACCAGGTGGCGGTGGCGGACGCCACCGTCGCGTACCGAGGCCCGGCGGGGGAGCTGGCGAGGGGGCCCGTGGCGTGGGGCCGGAGCTGGGCATGCCCCGGCGCCGCGATGGCGGTGCTGAGCACCCGGGTGGCCGTGCCCACGGGTTCGGTGCGGCTGGTTGCCGACGTGGATGGGGAGGCGTTGCTGCGCGTCGACGGCCGGCCCGCCTGGGGCATCAATCCCAATCATCAGGAGGCGGATCTGTCCCCCGAGGCCGGGCGTACGGTCGAGCTCACGCTGGAAGTAGTGCCCCGCGGCGCTTTCGGCCGACCGCTGGCCCATCCCTACCTTCGGTCGATGACCCTGCTGCGCCTGGACCCCTCCATGGAACGGGTGCGGTGGGACTTGGCCGTGCTGCGTGAGCTGGGCGTGCGCTCCGCCACCCCCTTGGCGGTGCGCAACTGGCTTTACCCCCGCGTGCTCGCGGCGGTGCAGCCGCTCATGGCCCTGGCACCCGATCTGGCGGCCTGGGAGGCTCGCGAGCGCTGGCGAGCCGACGCCTCCGTGGAGGCGGGCCTGTATCAGCGGCTGGTGGCCCGTCGGGGCCGGGTGGTGGGATTGGAGGCACTCGACCGGCGCGACTTGGCGCGAGCCGCCGGGACGGTGGGGGAGCGGCTTTCGGCACTCCGCGCCGAGCTCGAGGCCACTTGGCCCGAGGGCGTGGGGCGGCTGGTGGCCATCGGCCATGCGCATATCGACCTTGCGTGGCTCTGGCCGATGGAAGAGACCCGTCGCAAGGTTCTGCGTACTGTGGCCACCCAGGACCGGCTGATGGCAACGTTTCCCGACTGGGGCTATCTCATGTCCAGCCCGGAGATGTGGCAGGGCGTGCAGGAGACCGAGCCGGCGCTGTTTGGCCGCATGAGAGCCCAGACGCGCGCGGGCCGCCTCCAGCCCGCGGGGGCCACCTGGGTGGAGTGCGACGGCCAATTGCCGTCGGCGGCTGCCGTGCTGCGCCAGCTCCAGTACGCGGGTCGCTACTTCCTGGCCGAGGCGGGCCATCGGCCCCGGGTGGCGTTCCTGCCGGACACGTTTGGCTTTGCCGGCGGCTGGCCGACGCTTCTCAGGCTGGCGGGTGTGGACATGATGGTGACCACCAAGCTCTTGTGGAACGATACGACGCGCTTTCCCTACACGGACTTCGCCTGGGTGGGGCCAGACGGCAGCCGCGTGGCGGTGCAACTTTATGGCGGGGCCGCCGCCGGATACAACGGCGACGGCACGCTGGACGACCTGGACCGCGCGTGGTCGGCCTACGAGGAGCGCGGCGGCACAGGCCGGGTGCTGTACACGTTTGGACTAGGAGATGGAGGTGGCGGCCCGACCCGGGAAATGCTGGAGCGGCTCAGCCGATATCGCGGGCTGCCGCTGGTGCCCCGAATCGAGTGGGGGACGCTGGTAGACCTCATTCCCGACGAGAGGGCGGTCAGTGTGTGGCCCGAGCATCGGGGCGACCTGTATCTCGAGTACCACCGTGCCGTGTTCACCACCCAGACCGCGGTCAAGCGAGGGAACCGCCGCTGGGAGACGCGACTCAGCGGCGTGGAGGCCTGGTCGGCGCTCCTCCTGCCCTCGGCGGACGGGCTGGAAGACGCGTGGCGCCGGGTGTTGCGAAACCAGTTTCACGACATTCTGCCGGGCTCGTCGATCGCCGAGGTTTATCAGGACTGGCGGGACGACATGGCGGCGGTGGCGTCGGCGGTGGACGAGCGCTGGGCCGCCGTGATGGCCGCGCTGCCCGTCCAGGGGACCGAGGACGTTCTCACGGTCGCCAACGCGGCGGGCACGCCGGTGCCTGCCTCCCTCCAGGTGTTTCGGGCGGCGGGGCCCGTGGCGGTTGAGGTGGATGGCGTGTGGCGGCAGGCCGAGCCCACGTACGACGGCCGCTTCATCGTGCCGGTGCCGGGGCAGTCGGCGCTGTCGGTGGCCCGCTATGCCCTGCGCCCCGCCGAGCCGGTGGGGTCCGCTGAGGCTCCGCCCACACCCGACGGGGATGCCGTGGTGGTTCCCCTGCCCGAGGGGCGCGTGGTGGTGGGACCCGAAGGCATCCGGAGCCTTGTGCACCGAGGGCGGGAGCTTGTGGCCGGGCCGTCGGGGGTGCGGGGATACCGGGATCACCCGGCCCACTACGACGCCTGGGAGCTGTCGCCGCAGTACCGTGAGGCGCCGGTGGCGTGGCACCACGCGCCGCTGGCGGTGGTGGAGCACCACGCCTGGCGGACCGTGGTGCGGCTCATGCACCGAACCGGCTCCACCGTGGTCACCGAGCATGTGGCCATCGACCACCTGCACGGGGCCGTGTCCACAAACCTGACCGCCGATGTGCGCGATAGGCACTTGGTGGTGCGGTGGGAGCTGGACACCACGCTTGAGGCGGCGGCCGCGGAGGCGGAGGGGCTCTGGGGCATGTCGCGCCATCCGACGGTCCCCGAAGGGGAGAACGATCAGGCCGCCTTTGAGTGGGTGGCGCACCGCTTCGTCTCGCTGGCGGAGACCCACGTGGGCGTGGCCATCGCCAACGACGGCCGCTATGGCCATTCGGCCGACGGCGGACGGCTTGGCGTCACGCTGTCCACCGCTCCGCTCTATCCTGACCCCGACGCGGACCAGGAGCCCGCGCCCGTAAGCCTCCTGATTCTCCCGCACGATGGGAGGTGGGCCACCCCATCCGTTCACGGAGCCGCGCAGGGGTGGTCGCACGGGGTGTCGGCGGCGGCCGAGCCCCGCGGCGCGCCCGGTCTCTACGCCCCCTTTGCGTCGCTCCCACCCAATGTGGTGATCCTGGGCGTGTCGGCGGCGGTGGACCACTCGGGGGATCTGGTGCTGGCGCTCGGGGAAGCGTACGGGACCCAGACGGACGCCACCGTGAGCCTGCCCGTCGTCGGAACGGGGGCGGTCAGCATCGACCCGATCACGGAACGGCCCAACGACGCCGCCACGGCGCGCTGGGACCCGGAGCGCCGGCAGGCTGTCGTCAGCCTGCGCGCGTACGGCATCGCGGTGGTGCGCTGGCGGGTGGCCCCGCCGCGCGCCTAGCACAAGCAGGGAGAGGGGCCGTGGAGCCATTGCGGGTGGACACCGGATCTGTGCCGCCGCTAGTGCGGGCGGTGTGGGAGCTGCTCGGGTCCGCCGGTCCCACGTACCTCGTGGGGGGTGCGGCCCGGGACGTGATCCGGGGCCGGCCCCCGCGCGACTGGGACCTGGCCACCCGCCTTCAGCCCGACGACACGGGGGCGCTGGTGCGCCGGGCGCATCCGGAGTGGACGCTGGCTTACGGCGGCATCCGGTGGGGCACGCTGGTGATCCGCGGGGCCAAGGGGTCAGGCGCCGTGGACGTGACCAGCTTTCGGGCCGACGGCGTGTATCGAGACGGACGCCGGCCCACCTCCGTGCGATTTGGCACGTCGTGGGCTGAGGACGCCGCGCGGCGAGATTTTACCATCAATGCGCTGGCGATAGACCTGGACGGCCAAGTGGTGGACACGGTCGGCGGGCTCGCGGACTTGGCCGCCGGCCGTGTGCGCGCCGTGGGGGCGGCCCGTGACCGCTTTTGCGAGGATCCGCTGCGCATGTGGAGAGCGGTGCGCCTACTGAGCCAGGGGCCCTTTCACCTGGAGGAGGCCACCGAGCGGGCGATACGGGCGGAGCGCCCCCGCTTGGCCGTGGTGGCGCCGGAGCGCCAGAGCGAGGAGCTGACCCGACTGCTGGCCGCCGAGGACCCCCTGGCCTTGGGCCCAGCGCTCGCTGCCCTGCACGAGCTCGGGGTGTGGGACGTCATCTGGCCCGAGTGGGCGGTGGTGCGGGGCTTTCCTCAGAACGGCGGTACGGTGGATGCGCATTGCCTGGCTACGGCACTCGCGCTGCCGCCGCGCCTGCGGCTCGCTGGCCTGCTGCATGACATCGGCAAGCCTGTGTGCGCCCACCAGGATGCGGCGGGGTCGTGGCGGTTTGACGGACACGAGGCGGTGAGCGCGCTGTGGGCGGTCGACATGCTGCGCCGCATGCGCTTTCCCCGGCGGACGGTGGAGGATGCGTCGTGGCTGGTGGCCCACCATGGGTTTTGCTGGGATGAGGCCACTCCCACTGAGATCCGGCGTCTCTGGGTCGCAGAGCGGCGCGAGCGGGTGCTGGACCTGCTGGCCCTTTATGAAACGGATGTGGCCGCGCTGGGCAGAGAGCCGCCGAGTCATCCCGGCACGCTGAGAGCCAAGCTGGAGGCGGCGGTCGTCACCGACGCGCCTTACGGGCTGGAGCTCGCCTGCACCGGCGAGGATGTTCAGCGGTGGCTGGATATTGCCGGCCCGAGCCGCGCGGTGGGCTCGGTGCTGACGCATCTGAGGAGCTGGGTGCTTGTCCATCCCGAGAGCAACCACCACCAGGCGCTACACCAGGAAGCGCTCGAGTGGCAGCGCCGCCATGGGGGGGACCCCCCGGCTCCGCACCCCGAGGGCGGAGTGCAAAGCAATATCGGAAGAAACAGCAGAAGAGAAGGGACCCCGCAACATGATTCCTGAAATGCCGTCCGTGCGGGTGTTGCCAGCCCCGG
>JAKARZ010000010.1 GCA_021828405.1 Bacillota bacterium | reverse complement strand
GCCCGGGTGGCGGATCTCCGCCGGGACTTTGTGCACAACCTCCGCCCCACCGTTCGTCCACACCACGCGACGGGGGCGCTGGAGGCTCTGCGCCTCGGTCATGGCCCAGGGCACGGTGGACCAGCCGGGGACCCAGGTGCGTCAGCCGGCCGCCGATTCCTCGCAAGTCTGCCCGGCCTGCGGGCACACGGCCACGACCAACCGGCCCATGCGGGATCGGTTCTGTTGTCGTGCCTGTGGCTACGCCAAGATGGCGGACATCACGGCGGCGGAGACGATCGACGATCGGGGGTGCCAGTACTTGGGCGTGCCCCGGCGCTGGTATCCGGCACCGGGGGGCGGCCTGTGGAGGAATAGGGCGTTGGCTGCCCGATGACGCAGGAACCGCGCCACGGCTTAGGGAAATCCCCCGGCTTGAGCCGTGGGGCGGATGTCAATCCCACTTTGGGACGTTCCGCTCGCGCGCTCCCTCGGGATCGATTTCCTTCAGCAGCTTCGTCACCGCCCGCTTTTCGATGCGGGAGACGTAGCTGCGGGAAATCCCCAAGCTCTGGGCAATCTGGCGCTGCGTGCGGCGCCTGGCGGTCCCGAGTCCGAACCGCTCCTGCACGACACGGCGCTCTTTCGGGTCGAGTGAATCCAGGTATCCCGCCAGTGCCGCCACCTGCAGCTTGGTAGTGACGGCTTCCGGCACTAGGTCGGGCTCAGACCCCAAGATGTCTATGAGGCTGATCTCGTTGCCCTCACGGTCCACCCCGATGGGGTCGTAGAGACTCACTTCGCCCCGAGACTTCCTCTGGGTTCTGAGCTGCATCAAGATCTCATTCTCAATGCAGCGGGCAGCGTACGTGGCCAGGCGCACGCCCTTGTCGGGATTGAATGAGTCAATCGCCTTGATGAGGCCGACGGTACCGGTCGAGATGAGGTCGTCCGGGTCTTCCCCGGTGTTGCTGAACTTCTTTACCACATGCGCAACGAGGCGCAGGTTGTGCTCGATCAAGAGCGACCGGGCCTCGAGGCTCCCGCTTTGCATCCGCCGGAGTTGCCGCGCCTCCTCGGGCGGCGCTAGCGGATGAGGAAAGGCGTTCCCCCCCACGTAGCCGACCAGCAGCCAGAGACCGGACACTCCCCCCGCAAGCGCCACCACCACCAACGACAGCAGCATCCGCGGCACCTCCCTCTTCGCGTCCCCGCAATCCCGGACTAACAACGTATGCGAGGAGAGCCGGTGCGCGTGCCAGTCCGACGCCGCGCGCCTGCGATGGTTGGCGGAGGGCTGGGTAACACGGGGATTCGCTGGGACGCGGGGCGACCGGCACGGCGGCCGGCCTTAGTCGCAGCGCCAGCACGACCACCACAAAGTGACCGTGGTGCCTTCACCGGGCACCGACGCAAGGTCCACGGTTCCGCCGTCGTACTCCACCAGCGCGCGGGCCATGGCAAGGCCGAGCCCACTGCCGGGCTGATGGCGCCCGGCCTGCCCGCGGTAGAAGCGGTCAAACACGCGCGGCTGCTCTTCCGGCGGAATGCCGGGCCCGCTGTCCACCACGCGGATGCCCGCCCGGTTTCCCTCGGCCACTACAGCGAGGACGACACGGCCCCTCTCGGTGTACTTGATCGCGTTGTCCAAAATTGTCCACAGCGCGCGCTCCACGGTCCAGGCCGTTGCCCGCACTTCGGTGGCCCCGGCCGGCTCCATGGCAATGTTCAAGGCAGGCGCCAGAGCGGCCGCGTCCGGCGCGGCCCGCTGCACCACCGCCGTCAGGTCCACGCGTCCAGCCGAATCCGCCCTTCCCCCCCGCATCCGCTCAACAGTGAGGACGTCGCCCACCAGCCGCGCTAAGCGGTCGATAACCTGACGGCTCTGGTCCAAACTCTCCAGCTGCGTCGTATCCCCGCGAGCCTCCGCGTCGCTGGCGGCGGCCATCACGTCCAGGTTCCCGCGCAGGACCTGCAGCGGTGTGCGGATCTCATGCGCCACCTCTCGCAGCATCTCGCGCTCGCGCTCCGCTTGGGCCGCCAGCGCCGCCAGCAGCGTGTTGAAGACCCGGCTCAGGTGACTGAACTCGTCCGGGGCCTCTCCGCCGGTGGGCCATTCTGGCAGCGGGGTCACGTCACCGCCCGATACCATGGCTTCCACCGCACGCGTCATACGGTCCACAGGCGCCAGCATCCGACCGGTCGCCCAGCGAGCCAGCCACCAGCCCACCCCGCCGGACAGGAGCCCCATGAGCGCCAGCACCAGCAAAAGGTCCCGCATGACATCCAGGTCGGCGGCCAGCGGCCAGGACACCACCGCGGCGCGCCCGTCGCGACGCGCGGCCACCACGAACGCCGGCCGACGCCCCAGCAGATGATGAAACCCGATCGCCGGCGGCACGGGCGAGGAGGCATTGGGGCTCCGCACCACAGCCCGGCCAACCTCCAGCCACACAGCGGGCTCGCCCGCAAACCGGTACCGGGGGACATGCGGCGGGCCAGCGCTGGGCTCGGCCACGGCGGCTGCCGCCACCAGCGCCTGTGCACGCGAGACGGCGTAGAGATGGGCGGCGGTAGCCACCCAGGACAGCACCCCAAATGCCAGCACCAACCCCACAATTGCCCAGGCGGCCTGGCGAGTGAGGCGGCGCCGGAGCGTCATCCTAGGCCGACCCCTGCGGCTTGAAGGCATACCCGACGCCCCGCACCGTCACGATCTGTGGGTCCCCCGGGACACTCGGGAGCTTCTGGCGCAGGTACCCCACATACACGTCCACCACGTTCGACCCCCCGCCGAAGCCCCAGCCCCATACGCGGTCCAAGATCATATCGCGCGTCAGGGTGAGTCCGGGGTTATGCACCAAGTACAGCAGCAGGTCAAACTCCCTGGGTGTCAGGGCTTTCACCTCGCCGTCCACCACGACCTCGCGCCGCAGCGGGAAGATGCTCCACTTGCCCATGATAATCGGCTGATCGGGATGCGAGAGATACCCGGGCCGGCGCGACAGCGCCCGGGCGCGCGCCACCAGTTCGTCGGCGGCAAATGGCTTCACCACGTAGTCGTCCGCTCCCGCGTCAAGGCCTCGCACGCGGTCCTCCACCGCATCGCGCGCCGTCAGCATGAGCACGCGGACGTCCGTCACGGCTCGAATGGCTCGGCACACATCGACCCCGTCAATGTCTGGGAGGCCCAAGTCCAGGATGACCAGGTCGTAGCCACCGCTGAGCGCTTCGGCAATCCCTCCGCGGCCCGTCGGTTCGACCCTCACCTGGAATCCCGCGTGTCGGCAGGCCAACTCCACCACACGGGCCACGCCGGCATCATCTTCAACCACCAGCACACGCATGTTGCGCCGCCTTTCTGGGCGCGTGGCGACCACGGCGCCCACCACGCGTAACACTGCCCGCCTTTGATGAGCGCAGACGACCCCGCTCCTAAGACTTCCCTAATCGCCGCGCCGCCGCAAGCGCCGCGGCCTCCTCGCGGGCCCATCCGGACACGTGGCCCCCCGGTTTCGCCGCCATGCCCTGGCATGAGAAGGTTCTTAGAACCGTCAGCGCCTTCAGAGATGGGTGCGCCTGGGTTCCGCGACGCAGCCCATCACGGCGACAATGCGGCGGCCGGCGTTTTCGGCGAGGCCCCACATCGCGGACTCAGCGTTGGGACCCGTGGGAGGACGGTGACGCGTCTCACGAGCGGCGGCACCGCTTCTGCCAGGTCCCGGCGTCCTGCACCTTCTCTACTTCGCGGCTAGCGTCTCAGCCGGGACCCGAAGCGTCCGGTCCCGGAGGGGGTCCTCATGCATGGACAGCACCCGACGCGGCCTGGCCGCGCGCCGAGCGCATTGGGTCGGCCTTCGTCTTTCACGGTGCCGCTCATCGTCATGCGGGATACCGGGCAGGAGTCCGTCCAGGTATCGTTGGGGGTGATGCGCTACGGCGCGGTCACCGCACTCCGCGAGACTCCCTTTCCGGATGCTTCCCCCGGGGATCCCCCGCGCGCCAACCGGGCCTCCGGGCGCCCTCATGCTAAGCGCCATGCTAAGCTCCATGCTAATGATGGTAATATGGGGTACCAGCTTGTCTGGGCGTCCCCACGGCCACGTGCCAGCGCCATCCCCATCTCACCGCCGGCGGCGCAGGCAGCGGGATCCACGGGGCAAGAAGGCGAGGTTTGCAGCATGCGCACTCCCCGGCGGCCTCGGCGGCCGCGCCATCTCCCCGGCTTTCGACGCACCAGCCAAATTTTGCGGCTCTTAGGGCGGATGGCGCCCGTCCCGGGCGAGCCGCCCGTCACCACCTTCGCCGAGCTTGGAGGTCCCGTGCGGGTGTCGTTCGATCCCCGTGCGGTTCCGCGCGTCGAAGGCAGGTCCGCCGCCGACGTGCTGTTTGCCGAAGGATTTCTTCATGCGCGCGAGCGCGCCTTCCAAATGGACATGAGCCGCCGGTGGACCTATGGCCGCCTGGCTGAGCTGCTGGGGCCCGCCGCGCTCCCCTTTGACCGGCTGACACGCCAGCTGGGGCTGGGCGCCATCGCGCAAGCGACGCCGGACACGTGGCCCGAGGCCGTCCAGCGCCAGGTCGGCGCGTATGTCGCCGGGGTCAACGCGGCTTTCTCCACACTGCCCACACCCACCGAGCATCGATTGCTCAAGATGCCGCTTGAGCCTTGGACGCTCGCCGACACGGCTGCGGTCGCGGGCCAGCTGGCCTGGATCCTTAACGACGTCTGGCAAGTACGCTGGGCAGCGCACCGGCTCGCCCAGCACCCCGACGTCTGGGCGTGGCTCCATCCGCCCACGTGGCCCCCCGTCTCCACGGTGATCGTGCCGGGCACGGGCAGAGCCTCCTTCTCCCCTGGCGCCACCGGCGTCGGTTCCAACAACTGGGTCGTCAGTGGCGCCCACACCGTGTCGGGCCATGCGCTGCTGGCCAATGACCCCCATCTGCCGATTCTGTTTCCGTCCACCTGGTACGCGGTGCACCTGGAAGCACCCGACCTGGAGGTTTTCGGCGTCAGTATTCCCGGCGTCCCGGGGGTTATCATCGGGCAAAACCGCGACATCGCGTGGGGCGTGACCAACGTCGACCCCGACGTCCAGGACCTTTATCGAGTGGTGCTGGATCCGGATGGCCTCCGCTATCAGGTGGATGGGCAATCGTACGAGTTGGAGACCCGTGTGGAGTCCATAGCGGTTCGCGGCGCGGAACCGACAACCGTCACCTGCCGCCGCACCCTGTGGGGTCCCGTGGTGACTGAGGACGAGACCGGGGCCGCCGTGTCGCTGGCGTGGACTGGCCTGGCTCCCTCTCCGATGGCGGTCGCCCTCCTTGCCTTGAACCGGGCTCGGGATTGGGAGACGTTCAACGGCGCCCTGGAGAATTGGACGGTGCCCGCCCAAAACTTTGTCTACGCCGACCGGCAGGGCCACATCGGATACGTCATGGCCGGCACCCTGCCGCGGCGGCGGGAGCGGTCGTCCGCGCCGCTTGTGGACGGCAACACTCAGCGTTACGCCTGGGACGGGTTCTTGCCGTTTTTGAGCCAACCCCGCGTGTTCGATCCCCCGGCGGGCATCCTCGTCACGGCCAACAATCCGGTGGTGGGTGACGACGCCCCCGTCCCGGTGCCCGGCCGGTTTACCGAGGGCGACCGGGCCCGGCGAATTCACGCGCGCCTGGCAGAGACGGGATCTCACTCGGTCGACACGTTCCGCGCCATCCAGCAGGACGTCCACGCCGATCGATTGCTGGCGCTCGCACGTCGGCTGGTCGAGCACCCCGCGTTGCCGCCTCGACTGACCCCGCTGCTGAACCAGTTCGACGGCGCCCTGACCGTGGATGCCGCGGCACCAACATTTCTGCACCTATTCTGCTGGTCCGTGGTGCCGCCCGGCGTTCGCGACGCGCTGAACGAGCCCTTCTTTCCCGCCGAAGCACCTGGCACGCCCGGCTCCCACCCCCACCCCGAACGACTCTGGGAGCTCGTGGCCGATCGCCTGGTGGCCCTCGTTCTATTCCATTGGGACACCCTCGACATTGCGGCAGGCATCGAGCAGGCCCTGACGACGGGTATTCGGGCACTCGGGCCGGACCCTGGGGCGTGGGCATGGGGCGACGCGCGGCTCATCCGACCGTTCCATCCCCTCGGGAGCGTCGCCCGCATTGCGGCGGTCTTTGCGAGGCCGCGAATTCGTCTGGGCGGAGACGGAACGACGGTCCTCCAGACTCCGGAAATTCCTGACGCCGTACCCTGGCCCCGACCCGTCCAGATTACTCCCAGTTGGCGCGGCATCCTGGACCCGGGCGACCCGTCGGCCGCCAGGAGCGTCCTCGCCACGGGCCAGAGCGGCCATCCCCTCTCCACGCACTACGACGACCAAGTGAGCGCGTTTGTCGCCGGCGATCTCTTTCCCATCGGTCCCGGCATGGCCGTGGCCGACGGATTTACCCTGGCGCCGCCGAGCGGCGCCTGACGCGGTCTGGGGGCGCCTCCCAGAACCACACCTCGGGTGGCGCACTCTCGGCGGCACGTGCCGCGGTCCCCTGGGCCGCCGGGCAGTCACGCACGAGGGGACAGCGCGTGCACAGCGGCTTGCGGGCCCGACAGCGGAGCGCGCCCACGTCCATGAGCCCTTGGTTGAATGGCCACGCTTGGCGCCGCGGCACGACGGCTTCGGCCAACGCCCACAACTGGTGCTCGCGCTCCGCGGTGCTGTCCGCCGGCACCTGGAAGAAGCGGCCCAGCACTCGGCTCACGTTCGTGTCGAGGACGCCCGCCCGCCGCCCGTATGCGAACGCCATCACCGCGCTGGCCGTGTACCGCCCCACTCCCGGCAGGTCCATCAGAGCGGGCAGGGTCCGTGGCACCTGTCCCGCGTGGTTCTCCACCACGCGCTGCGCGATTTGCCAGAGCCACGCGCCACGAATCTTGTATCCAAGCGGATCCGTGATGCGTTTGACGCTGCCGAGGCTGGCGCTCGCCAGATCCCTCACGGTGGGAAACTCGGCCATAAACGCTTCGTAAACCGGCTGCACGGTCGCCACCGTCGTTTGGTGCAGCAAAATTTCTGACACCAGAATGGCGTACGGATCACGGGTGCGGCGCCACGGCAGGTCCCGACCCTCCGCGCGATAAAATTTCAGCACCGCGCGCCGGAATTGCCTCAGCCGGGCAGGCGCAATCTCCGCCCGGTACTTGATGTACCGCACTCCGTTACGCCACCGGGAACTGCCTGCGTTCCACCCGCCAGCGCAGTCCGCCGCCTCGGCGCACCCATCCATTGTAGAGTCGAGCCGCCGTTCGGGCCCATAGGCCCATCAGCACCGCCGCCACGAGGCCGAGCCCCGCCAACACAAATCCCGCAAACACCGCCACCCCCAAGCCAAAGTAGCCAGCCGGCACGTGCCGCGCCAGCACCGTCAGGCCCACCATCACGAGGGCAATCGACAGGCCGCTGGCCATGACCACCCAGGCAAACACCAGGGCCCCGACCACGGTGCGGGCCCGCGCTGGGTCCACCATCCCCACCCGCAGCCAGGGATCAGCCGCGGCCGCATCGGCGGGGAACCACTCTGCGGCGAGCGTCGTGCGGACACCTCCCACCACCCGCGTGTAGAGCCCCGCCGATCCCGCCATCAGGAGCAACTGCACCACCGGTGCCCCCACGCCCACGGCCCACACCCAATTGCCGCCCAAAAAACCCAACAGCCCGACCGCGTACAGCGCCACCCCAAACAGCCAGGCGCCGGGGATGGCCCACGCGCCCACCGCCAGGGCGCGATAGGTGCGCACCGACTCCAACTGGGGCCCGGCAATCCAGAGTTCCACCGCCTGCCGCCTGCGCCAGCGCCGAGTGGCGTTGTACCAGTGGGCCATGAGCCACCGGACTACCAAGAAGGCGGCGGCGGCCGCCCCCCACTGGGCCATCAGCACGCCGGTCAGGGGCGCACGGTTCAGGACCGCTACCGCCACCAGCACAGGCGGCAACACGAAAATTCCCGACACCCGGCACCAGTCGCCCGGATGAACGGCCACCACCACCACGCGCTCCCACACGCCCGCCACCCCTTTTCGGCGCTAAAAGCCAAACGGCCGAAAAAATTGCGCATAGAAGCCTGGAGACATCGACAGCGCTGCGACCAGCACGGCCATACCGAGGGCATACACCCCCGCCAGCCACCAAAACCGCCGAGCCACCGCACCACTGGCCTCACGCAACAGAAAGGCGCCGACGGCAAACGCTACACTCACCCCCATAACCACGTACAGCACGCGTTCACGGCTTTTCCATGGCTTGAACGCGTGCCACATTTTTCAGGTGCTGCACGTAGGTCGTCGCAAACAGCGAGTGACCGTTCGGCATCGCCACAAAGTACAGGTAGGGTACGTCGGCCGGATGGAGAGCCGCGTTCAGCGCCACCAGGCCCGGGGCATCGATGGGACCGGGCGGCAGTCCCGGGGCCACATACGTGTTGTAGGGTGATGCCACGGCGAGGTCGGCGATGCTGAGTCTCCCCACCACGGCGTGGCCTAGGGCATATCTCACAGTCGCGTCCGACTGAAGGCGCATGCCTTGCGCGAGGCGGTTGTCAAACACCGCCGCGATCTTCGGGGCGTCCGGTGCGTAGCCGTACTCCGCTTGGACGATGGACGCCAGCGTCACCCACCGCCAGAGGGTTAGGTGATTAGCAGCGAGTTGCGCCCTGAGGCCCGCCGTACGCGCGCGGAAGTCGGCCCACATGGTCAGCACCACCTGACGCGCGGGGATGCCAGCCGGAAACGCATACGTATCAGGAAAAAGAAAACCTTCCACGGGATCCCGCACGCCGGCCCCAGATGGCGGGGACAGCCCGGGCAACCCTTCGCTCAGGGCACGGTCCAGCGCCGCCCGGGTGGCCACGTGCCCGGCGACCAAGCGCGCGACGGTCTCACGCACGGTGAGCCCCCCGGGGATCGTGACCCGATGCACCAAAATGTCTCCCGAGCTGAAAACGGCCATCACCTGGGCCAACGACATCGACGGCGACAGCACATACACGCCCGCACGGAGGTGCGACTCCAGGTGGTTGACCCGGCTCCACGCACTGAAGACCCAACCGCTCTGGATAAGTCCCTGGCGCTCCAGGAGCGTGCCCACTTGGGTCGCCGTGTCCCCGGTCGCCACGGTGAACAACTGCATATGCCGATCAGTGGGCCGAGGCGCACTCACTAAGGCATGGAGCCAAAGGGCTGCTGCCAGAAACACCAAGCCGGCCACAACCGCTGCGACCCGCCATGCCAAGCGCCGCCAGGGAACACCGCCCAACGGCCCAAGCCTGGGCTGCCCGACGGGAGCGAGCTGGTTGCCTATCGCTCGCCCTCGTCGTCGCTTTCGTCCAGCATGGCTTCATAGGCGTCCACCACAGACTGCCACTCCTGCTCATCGTCAATCTCTACCAGCTGCTCTTCGCCCGCGTCATCCTTTTCCACCCGTAGAATTACAGCTTCCATCTCGTCCTCATCCTCGGACCCTCCCGGTGCGGATGCCCCAGCCGAGCCGCCGTGGCCGCTCATCTCGTCAAACGGCAACAAGATCGCGTACTCCCGCTCGTTCAGGGTCAAGACGTCCACGAGCACGAACTCATGATCCTGGCCATCTTCATCGGTCAGGGTAAGGATCTCGTCCGCCTCTTCGTCATCCATCGGGTTCAGAGGAATCGGGGGGTTCTTGTCGCTCATCTTGTCACTCCGTTCGTGATACGTTGGATTTTCTGCGCTCCCGAGCCAGAAAAGCCTCTAAAATCACAGCCGCCGCCGCTCCGTCGATATGCTGGCGCCGCCGTTCGCGGCGCATTCCCTGATCCAGGAGGCGCGCTTCTGCCTGGCGTGAGGACAGGCGTTCGTCAAAAAGCGCCACAGGACACGCCAGGCGCCGCTGCAGGGCCGTCGCCACGTGCTCGGCGCGCTCCGCCATCGCGCCCCGAGACCCATTTAACTTCAGCGGCCACCCGATGAGCACTTGCGCGGCCTCATACTGACCCACGGCGGCCTCCACCGCATCCAGCAACTCGGCGCGGCTGTCCCCGGCGAGGACAATGGGCGGCTTGGGCGTGGCCAACAGACCCATCTCGTCGCTGAGGGCCAACCCCACGCGCCGGGCTCCCAAGTCCACCGCGAGTACGCGGCCCGTCGTTCCCATGGTACCCGTTGGCGACCCCTTTCATCGGCGGCTAGCCTTTCGGCTCTTCCTCCAACTTGCCCACATACTGCCGGAGCAGCTCCTCCACCAGTTCGTCCCGCTCCAGCCGGCGAATCAGGCTCCGTGCCTCCAGGTGGCTGGTGATGAACGCGGGATCGCCAGACAGCAGATAGCCGGCCAACTGGCTAATAGGATTGTACCCTCGGTCCTTCAGCGCCTGATAGACCCGGCGCAGAATGAGGTCGGCTTCGTTGTCACCGTCCGGGCGGCCGGAAAACCGACGGGTTTCGTCCGACTCCCCCACACCCTCACCTCCCTCGCAAGCCGCTACTTCGCGCTCGGCGCGGCCAATCCCTGCCGACTTGGTCGCGGATCCACCCTTTTGCCGCCGCTAGGGCATCTGGGAGGCCCTCGGGGCTCTTGCCGCCGGCCTGGGCCCGGTCTGGCCGCCCTCCACCCGCTCCGCCCACCAACGGCGCCACCACTGCCACCAAGCGGCCTGCCGCCAGCCCCTGGCCGACGGCGGATTCTCCCACCGCCGCGGCCAGCACCGCCCGGTCCGTCGTGCGGCTCGCGAGCAGCGCCACATCAAGCCCCTGGTCGCGCACCAAAACCTCGGCCAAGTCGCGGAGCGCGCCGGCATCCCGGTCCGGGATCTCCAGCACGGCCGCGCGCCAGGCACCCAGGGGCTCCCCACCGGCGGCCAGCCGCTCTGCCTCCCGGGCAAGCTCGGCCCGGCGCCACCCGGCGGCCTGCCGCTCCCCGTCCTTTACCCGGGCCATCAACTCCTGCAGGCGCTCGTCCAGCGCCTCGCGGGGCGATTTTAGCACGGACGCGGCCCGGGCCAGTTGAGCATCGTCCTGGCGCGCGCGCTCCAGCGCCCCCATCCCCGTCACGGCCTCCACACGCCGCATGCCGCTGCCGATGCCCGTCTCGCTGACCACCCGAAGCTGGCCGATCTGCCCGGTGCGCTCACAGTGCGTGCCCCCGCACAATTCCTTGGAGGCGCCGGGCACCTCCACGACCCGCACCCGCTCGCCATACTTGTCCCCAAAAAACGCCACCGCACCTCCGGCGAGCGCCTGCTCCAGCGCCTCCTCCCGCGTGGCCACGGGTCTGTCCTCCAGGATCCACTCGTTGACGAGGGTCTCTACCTCCGCCAGCTCGATGGGGGTGAGCGCCTCCGGGTGGCTGAAGTCAAAACGGAGCCGGTCGGGCGCCACCAAAGACCCCGTTTGGCGGGCGCCCGCTCCCAACACGTGGCGCAGCGCGGCATGCAGCAGATGCGTGCCGGTGTGGTTCCGCATGGAGCCGTGGCGCCATGCGGCGTCCACAGCAAGGTGGACCGGATCGCCAGCGACGAGGAAGCCCTCCACAACTTCGCCCCAGTGCCAGATCGCGCCATGCACCTTCTGCACGTCGGTGATGGCCATCCGCCCGTGGGGGCCCTCCAGCGCTCCATGGTCGCCCACCTGTCCCCCCCCCTCGGGATAGAAGGGCGTACTCTCAGTGTACACGGCCACCCGGTCGCCAACTTCAGCCCGGTTCACGGCCTCTTCCTCCTGGACCATCAACTCCAGCACGGCCTCCGCCGCCAGCGTGCCGTACCCCAAGAATCGGGTCGGCGGCATGGCGGGCAGGCTTGCCCGGCCCGTCGCCTGCCCGGCGCGGGCCCGTGCGCGCTGGGCGGCCATCGCCTCGGTGAAGCCCTCCTGGTCCAACGTCATGCCGGCCTCCCTGACCGCATCCTGCGTCAGGTCCAGCGGAAATCCGTACGTGTCATAAAGCAGAAACGCATCGCGCCCCGCCAGCTCGCCTCCCGGGGCGAGCGCGGCCAGCATTGCCGTGAGCCGCTCCAGCCCCTCTTCCAGCGTCACATGGAACCGCTGCTCCTCGCGCTGAATGCCGGTGGCAATCGTCTCCAGACCCTGCGCCACTTCGGGATAAAAGGGCCCCAGCACCTCCGACACCACCGGCACCAGCCGATGCAGAAACGGCGCCGAGAGCCCCAGCAGCCGCCCGTACCGGACCGCCCGCCGCAAGATGCGCCGCATGACGTACCCGCGGTCCCGATTGGAAAACTGTACCCCGTCCGCCATCAGCATGGTGATGCACCGCGCGTGGTCCGCAATCACGCGAAACGGCAATCCGCTCGCATCCGGTGTGTATGCGCGCCCCGCGAGTCGCTCCACCGCCGTGATCAGGGGCCGCAGGACATCGGTCTCGAAATTGGATGGCAGACCTTGCACGATCGCCGTGATGCGCTCCAGCCCCATCCCCGTGTCCACCGACCGCAGTGGGAGCGGCGTGAGGTGTCCCGTCGCGTCCCGGTCATACTGGATGAACACCAGGTTCCACAATTCCTCAAAGCGGTCGCAGTCGCACCGTCCAATGCCGCAGTCGGGGCCGCACGCCCACTCGGGCCCTCGGTCGATGAAAAGCTCGCTGTCCGGTCCGCACGGCCCGGTGTCCGCCATCTCCCAAAAATTTTCCTTGAGCGCCACGACCCGCTCGGCGGGAAGGCCCGTCACCGTCGGCCACAGCGCGGCACTCTCGGCGTCGTCCGGATGCACTGTCGCCCACAGCCGGTCCCCGGGAAGGCCGAGCTCCACGGTGATGAATTCCCAAGCCCATGCGATGGCTTCCCGCTTTCCGTAGTCACCAAAGGACCAGTTGCCCAGCATTTCAAAAAAAGTCTGGTGGCGCGCGGTCCGCCCCACGTTGTCCAGGTCGTTGTGCTTGCCACCCGCCCGCACGCACTTCTGCACCGAGACCGCTCGACGGTAAGAACGCCGTTCATGGCCCGTCAGCACCTCTTTGAACTGGTTCATACCCGCGTTGGTGAACAAGAGCGTCGGATCCTCTGCGGGCACGAGGGAGGAACTGGGCACCACCCGGTGGCCGCGCTCCACAAAGAACCTAATAAAACGTTCGCGAATCTCGGCTGAGGTCATGCGCTCCCTCCTGATCGGGACGTCTTGGGCGAAGGCATCCAGTGTACTACGGTCGCCTCCGGCCGGCCACTCTCGCCCCGGCCCGCTTGCTTGCGTGGTGCCGGGGAGCGCACGTGGGGGTCAAGCGCCGCCATGGGCGCTACGCCGCCCCAATGCCCGCTAGGGCGCCTTCCACCTCGCCTCCCCGATGAAGAGCGAAACCGGACAGCGGCAGGGCCGAGGGGTGTCTAGACGCCGAACGCGGGACCACCGCCCGTGCCTTCATTCCCCCGGCGTCCGTCCCGCCAAATAGATCTCGCGGCCTCACCGTCGCCTGGCCTTTGGCGCAACACCCCACATGGCGTTAGGCGCGCAAGTGCCCGTCTGATGTAAGAACCCCGCGTTTAACTTCCCCCCGCCATCGCGCCGGGGGGCTTTGCCGCGTTAGAGCAGGTCCTCCTTCGCTTGCGGCGGCGCGAGGCCATCGCGTTGGCCATACCAGAGGCACCGGCCCTTGGGCAGGCCCGGCGAGCTGCCGCCGCCCCATCCCGATCCCGCCATACGGTGCCGAAATCACAACGCGGATGGGTTAGCGCGAGGACCCCCACACCCTCCCCATCCATGCGTTAGATGAGCCGGTACGGCGACACGATGAGTTTGTACATTCGCAAGGCCCCGTAGTACGGTGAGTCCCGCACAATATCGTCGGCGGTGGCGGCCTAGTCGCTCAATGCCGCCAGCGTCCACGTTACGGCCCGATCCACGTGGCCATCCGCCGCTCGACCTCGTGCGGGGTCAGGCCCCAGCCCCGCCGGACATCGTCGAGCCCGCGGTCCACTTTCTGCCGGACGTACAGATGGTACTGGACGTCTTCCAGCGTGCAGTCGTCAGGCAGGCGTTCAATCAGCTCCCGTAGCTGCCCACCGTCCGTGATCAGGAACAACGTCCCCGGAGTGCTGGTCGCATTACATCGCGAACCCAGAGGCGCGCGTCACTGTCCACCGCCCACACGAGCGGCCTTCCCGCCGCTGCGATGCACTCCCAGATTTAGTGAACGAAAGCGGACCCAGCCGGACGGCTTCCGGTGCAAACGGCCACGCCCTCTCGGACTCTCGACCCGAGCTCGCGTCATGGTATCGCCGCGTGCGGTACGGGCCCGTCGTGTCGGGCGAAACGCCGACTCCGCCAGTCGAACCAGGGGAACCAGTGCGCCGACATCTCATTGATCACACCAGCGCGATGCCAGAGCGCAAGTCTGCGATTCTTACCGAAATCGGGGGTAAAGTCTCGCCTTGAGGCGTGGGGCTATAAGTCCGTTCGCCCGTGAAGCCACCTCCCTCTGAAAGTTGGCGCCACGGTTGGGATCGTGGGGAATCTGGCGACTGACGCAGGAATGGTGTCGCGCCCTCGTACGAGGGACGCGAGCCCAAGAGCGTCGAGTTTCGCAAACAGAACCGCCATCTTTGGCCGTGGGGAGGTTCAGCGTGCCCGCCCAGCCGACAGCCGCCCACTCGCTCGAATTCCGCGGTACCATGGTTGGCGGGAGACGAAAGGCGACACAAAGGCCTGGACGCACGTCCCGAGAGGAGAGACAACATGTTGTGGTCGACACGCAACGGGCAGCCGGTTGGCCGCTTGGGGCAGGGTACCTGGCAAATGGGGCTGGATGCCAGTCTGCGCGCGCAGGAAGTGGCGATCTTGCAGTTGGGCGTGGATCGAAACTTGAGGCACATCGACACCGCCGAGGCTTATGGGAGAGGTGAGGCGGAGCGCATTGTCGCCGACGCCATCCGAGGACGACGCGACGATGTGTTTCTCACCACCAAGGTGCGGCCTCACAATGCTAGCCGGCAGGGCGTGGTGGAAAGCCTCGAGGGTTCCCTGGCCAGGCTCGGCACCGATGCGGTGGATCTGTTTCTGCTGCACTGGCCCTCTCAGAGCCATCCCCTGGAAGAGAGCCTGGAGGGTTTGCAGGATTGTGTGGCCCGAGGGTTGACGCGCTACATCGGCGTCAGCAACTTCACGACCGGCTTGCTGCAGGAAGCCATGCGGCTCACCGGCGGCCAGATTGCGACCAACCAAGTGGCGTACAGCTTGATGGCGCGGAAGCCCGAGGTGACATTGCTGCCGTATATGGCATCATGCGGGATGCCCCTCACAGCGTACTCGCCGCTTCGTCCCGTCATGTCCGACAAAGTATCCGAGCCTGCCCGCCACGTGCTGGCCGACGTTGCGTCGCGCCACGGTGTGGCCGAAGGCACGGTCGCCATGGCCTGGGTGCTCGGGCCGGAGCCCCGCCCCATGATCGCGATTCCCAAGACGCTCCAGCCCAATCATCTCGAGCAAAACCTCCAAGCGCTGGAGCTCGTCCTCAGCAGCGAGGACTTACAGAGATTGGATGACGTATTTCCCCCACCCACCGAGGACCTTGAGCTCCGAATGATCTGAGGGGGACGACCCCTTCGAGTCACCCGCAGCGGCAGTCTTGACGTGATCGCCATCGAGATGTGCTGAATCAGACACGCGAGGACGGGCGCCTCCGAAAAGGCGGCCCGCCCTCCTCGGGCGTCGGGCGCGTGTCCGTCACGCCGGCGGCGTGCGGTACGGCGGGATCTGCCCCTTGGCGCCGACCGTGAGCAAGCGCACGAGGGCATAGGCATTGGGTGTCCCCCACCCACTCGTGAAATCCCAACCGACTTTCGCGTGATAGTAGCCATTGTAGCCGTAGACCACGTCGTGAAACGCCGTCGTCCGACTTGAGCTCCGACCGATCGCGTACAGGCGCGGGTTCAAAAATCCGAGCGGCCGCCCCGCCACTTGGTCCGCCAGCGCCACAAGCGCCGCCCACTGAGGACCCGTGGCGCTGTCCCCGCCGGCGAGCACCCAGCGGCCCTGGATGTAGACGCGCATGCCTGTGTACGGGTTGGCGTTCATAGCGACGTCGGGCACATTGCGAACCCCGTCCCGGGGAACGGTCGGGCCATACTGCCAGGAGGGCTCGGCAAACACGGTGCTCTTGCCGCCGCCCGTACCCTCAAACCCGGTGGCCGTAGGATGCCCCCAGGTCTCATCACCCAGGTACCGCCCGTGGGGTCCCACCATCAGCGACGTTCCCCCGATGGAGGTGACCCAGGGACTATCCGGCGGAAAGTAGAGAACAGGATGGGATGTGCCGGACAACGCTCCTTTGTCGCCCGCCCCCTTGAGAATCGAGATGCCAGCTTGGGCGGCATTCTTCAACACGCTGTCGAGGCCAACCCAATACGATTTCGGCTCGGAGGACTCGGTCCCGAGCACCGCGCTGAACGAGACGATCGACGCCACATGGTGGTCCGTGATGTACTGGAAACTGTCTAACAGGTGCGAGGAGACAACCAAGTCAATCTGGGCTTTGGGCGCTAAGGCATGGACCAACTCGACGTCCATGGTGGTTTCGTTGTACCACCCCGCCGTGTACCCGGGGTTCCCATCGGGATAAAGAATTTGCAGGTTGACCGCCGGCAGGTGATTGGCGGTCGAGAACACCTGGACGTCTTGGAGCAGCGTCGGCGTGCTGGATCCGACCACAATGGCCACCTGCTCGCCTTGCCCCTGATAGCCCAGCTTGTAGAGCGGCGTGAAGTTGTAGGCGGCCGCGATGCTGGCCGCCGAAAATCCCCAGCGCGCTGACGTAACCCCAAAGTTCACGGTCGCCTTGGCGGTGCCGTCCACCGCACTGATCGACCATGACCCCGGCGGAAATGGCCCGGCGTAGTACGAAGCCACCCGGGGTCCCTGGCTCGCCGCGCTCACAAACGGCCCCATGCGCGTCAGGCGAAACGTGCCCGCCGCCGATACGGGCCAGGATCGGCGAAGGTCAGGGTTATCCGGGCCGTGCATCGTCAGTTCCACGGTGCTGCCCGGCGGAAATCCCGCGCCCGAAATCACAATCGCCCGCCCGGAGGGCACTGAGTGCGCCGACACATTCAAGTGGGCTGCCGGCGTGGCGCCGCAGCCCGCCAACCCGCTTAACGCAATGATCCACAATGCGACGAACCCACGTTTTCTCACCAAGACCACCCCGACTTTGGCATGAACTGTTTCATTATGCGCCGCTGACCCGCGGAACGTGCAACTTCTTGGGAGACATCCCCGACACACTGGCCCGGGCCCGCCCACCGGAGGTGAGTCGAGCGTTCCGGCCGCCTCCTCGGGTGAGTCACGGGACCTCGTCCTGCCCCAACGTGGCCGCCAAGCGCCGTCGGCTGGTCCACGCAAGGCCGCGTCGCTATCCGATGCGGCGGGCAATGCGCAACAGGCGCCGCCCCCCGCGGCGCGTGAGCCGAACCGCCTCGGGCACCAGATCGTGGCCCGCGCGCCAGGCCAGTCGCGCCGCCAGTCGCCGGGGCGGGGCCATGCGGCGTCGGACCGCACTCCACGCGACGGCGCCAAGCACCGCACCAGCCAAGAGGCCCCGCACGTAGCTTTTCATGACACCACCTCGTGGCCCAGGCCCTCCAAGCGCTCGATCCGCGACAGTTCGCCGTCGGATTCGACGCGGTAGAGCCGCGTCCCCCGTGCGGACATCTGAAATTCGATATAGCAATCCCAGCAGTAAAATTGGCCGGTTCCTACTTTGCCCACGTTCTTGCCCCGGCACCCCGGGCACAGCACATCCGGCATGATCGCCATGCAAGCACCCCCCCGACGGTTCCCCGTCAGCGGACAGCATCTCCTGTTGACATCCAGCTTATACCGCTGCCGCCCTCCGACGCCGCCGACGCCGGGACCGAAACCGTGAATCGCCCACTCCACGACACACGCGGCGCCCTTCAGCCACTTGGCCCGCCACCGCCCATCTCTGGCGGCCCGGGCACCGCCGTTCCCGCGCCGCGCGCACCGTCGCCGGCCCGCACCCCCGCGCCTCCCTCGCAATCCATAACGCCACCCGGCGCCCCACGGTTCAGGCCGCTACCGCAAGTCCCGCCGACGCGTCACGCTGTCACACGGTCAATCCGCCCGCCACCCACCAGGCGCGGCCCATCGTAAAGGACCGCCACCTGGCCCGGCGTCACCGCCCACTCCGGCTCCAGAAATTCCACCGTCGCCGCGTCTGCCCCGACCGGGCGCCACACCGCGGGCGCATCGCGGGCATGGGCCCGCACGCGCACACGGCCGGTAACCACCGGGGGCACCCGCCCATCCGGATAGTGCGCCGCCGACACGGTCGCCTTTGACGCCAGCACCTCCTCGTGGGTGCCCACCACGACCCGATTGCGAGCCGCATCCACTTCCACGACATACAGCGGCGTCGCGGCTTGTACGCCAAGTCCCCTCCGCTGGCCCACCGTGAAGAATGCCACGCCGGGATGCTGGCCGAGCCGCTGGCCGCGCTTATTTACAATGTCTCCGACAGCCCTCGCCTCGGGCCGATGCTCATCCAGGTAGGCGCGATAGTCGTTCTTCGCGACGAAGCACAGCTCCTGGCTCTCCGCCTTGTGTGCCGTTACCAGCCCGCGTTCGTCGGCGAAGGCGCGCACCTCGCCCTTGGTCCACGCTCCCAGTGGGAACAGGATGTGCTCCAAGTCGCCCTGGCCGAGCGTGTACAGAATGTAGCTCTGGTCTTTGGCCCTATCGGCTCCCCGCCAAAGCTCCCAGCGGTCATCGGTGCGCACGACGCGAGCAAAATGCCCGGTCGCGATGTGGTCGGCACCCGCCGCCACCGCCCAGTCCCACAGGACGCCAAATTTGATATACCGGTTGCAGGCCGCACACGGGTTGGGCGTCCGGCCGGTGAGATACGCCTGCTCGAATGGCCGGATCACACTGGCGGCGAACGCCTTCTCCACGTCCACGATGTGGTGCTCGATGCCGAGCTTCTTGGCGACGCGCCGTGCGTCGACCAAGGCCTCCAACGAACAGCAGCTGTTGGCGGCCTCAGGTGGCAGGTGGCGCATCGTCACGCCCACCACCTCGTAGCCCTGGTCCAACAACAAAGCGGCGGCCGCCGAAGAGTCGACGCCGCCGCTCATGCCTACCGCCACGCGGCCGCGCTTCATGGTCCCCCCCCTACCCTTTCTGCCACCGGTCCCTGCCACCCCACCGCGGCATGTCGCTGGCGATACAGCAACTCGTCAAAGGTCATCCCGTCCATGGCCGCCACCAGCACTTCCTGCACCCGCGACCACACATCGGGGCCAATGCACTCCGTCAGCGCCGGGCAGTCCTCGGCGTCGTCCGACGTGCAGGTCGTGAGGTGGATGGGCCCTTCCAGCGCACGCACCACATCACCGACCGTCACCCCCGACGGCGGGCGGGACAAACGGTAGCCGCCCTGGGCGCCCCGCGCGGCCTGCACTAAGCCGGATCGCTTCAAGGCGGGCATCAACTGTTCCATGTAAGGCTCAGGCACACCCTGCGTCCGCGCCAGCACCGCCAGCGGCACCGGCGCCTGCCCGTAGTGGCGCGCCAACTCAAACACGACCTTCACCCCGTACCGGCCGCGGCTCGAAATCCTGAGCATCTCGTCACCTCTTCGTCGACGCGACCGCCTGCCATCACCAGCTTTCATGTCAGATTATCACGGCCGCACCAGAGGGTCAATCGCCCGCCGCGCGTCTTCAGTACGTGCGGGGTTTGGGTGCCCACTGGGTGATGGTGACCGGGGCTTCATCCACCGAAGGTCCCTTGGCGCTCCATGAGCACAAGAAGTGCTTGAGGAAGTGCTCGTCGTCGCGAGCAGGAAAATCACTCCGCCAATGGGCGCCGCGGCTTTCCTCGCGTAGCAGGGCGCTCTGTACGACGGTGGCCGCCACGTCCAGAAGAAAACCGGTTTCCAAGAACGCCAGCAGTTCATAGTTAAACACGTCGCCGCGGTCCATGACCCCCGCGTGCTGGTAAGCCTGCTTGAGCTCTGCCAGCACCTGGCGGGCGGACCGCAGCCGCTTGCCGTCTCGAAACGTGCCGACATTGTCGGTCATCGTGGCGCGCAGTCGGGCCCGGATCGGCCAGCAGTACTCGTGGGTCCGGCGGCCGCGCAGGTCGGCGAGACGGTCCAGCCACTCCTGCCAACTGGCCTCCGGAATCGGGGGTGCTTTCGATGCCCGCCGGCAAAAACGCGTCGCGGCCCGCCCCGCTTGCCGGCCAAACACCAAAGCCTCCAACAACGAGTTCGCCCCCAGGCGATTGGCTCCGTGGACGCTGACCGCGGCACACTCTCCGGCCGCATAGAATCCCGGCAGCCTGGTTTGGCCCTCAAGGCCGGTCGCGATGCCCCCCATGAGGTAGTGCTGCCCTGGCTGTACCGGAATCGGGTCCTGCAAGGGATTGATGCCCCCATGCGCCGTGATGAAGTCATACAGGGCGGGTAGCCGATGGCGAATCACGTCCTGGCCCAGATGATGCAGGTCCAAATGCACCCACCCGTCGCCGACGCCCCGCCCCTCGAAAATTTCGGTCTCGATGGCCCGGGCCACGACGTCCTGCGGGGCCATCTCCATCAGTTTGGGGGCGTAGCGGCCCATGAACCGGTCATGATCCGCGTTCTGGAGATGTCCCCCTTCCCCACAGGCCCTATCCGTGATCAGCAGATTCTCCCCGGGCAGCGTCATCGGGTGAAATTGAATGAACTCCATGTCTTTCAAAGGCAGACCGGCACGATACGCGATCGCCAGGCCATCGCCGGTCGCGATGAAGGGGTTCGTGGTGCGGGCATACATCATACCCGCTCCCCCAGTGGCGAAAATCACGGCGCGCGCCGGAATGGCAATCAGGCGGCCGGACGCCACCTCGATCGCGAGGACGCCCGCGACCCGCTCGTCGGCCACGACCAGCGACACGGCGAAAAACTCCTCAAACACCGTGATGCGCTCGGCCACCACCCGCTCAAACAGCGTCTGATACAAGGCGCGGCCCGTCCCGCCCCCGGCGTAGCACGCCCGCGGATAGCTCTGGCCGCCGAACGACCGCTGCGCCAGGCGGCCATCCGGCCAGCGCGAGAACAGCGTTCCCCAGTGCACCATTTCATGGACTGCACGCGCCGCGTCCTCGCACAGCAATTCCGCCGCGTCTTGGTCAGCCAGGTAGTCGCTCCCCCTAATGGTGTCGCTGGCGTGGTCCTGCCAGCGATCCTCGGGACCCAGTGCCGCGTTGATGCCATCTTGGGCGGCCACCGAATGGGACCGGACGGGGTACACTTTGGACAGCACCACACACGAGAGTGCGGGATCGACCGCCAGCGCGGCGCGCAGGCCGGCCAACCCCGCTCCTACGACCAGCACGTCATAGCTTTTGGTATGGTCGACCTTGGGAATGGCTCGGCCGCCGCTCACGAGGAGGTACTCTCGGGACTCTCGGCCGGGGCCGGGCTCCGATACGCGGGCGCGAGGCCAGCCAGGGCCTCGACGGCCAGTTTTTTCTTCAGCCGCTGAATGCCCGCGGTGATGGGAATCCCCTTCGGACACGAATCGGTGCAGTTGAAGGTGGTGCGGCACCGCCACGCCCCTTCGACATTCGAGAGTGGCGCCAAGCGGGCGGCGGCGCCATCATCGCGCCGATCAAATTCGAAGCGAAAAGCTTGGATGAGAGCCTGAGGACCCAAGAAGCCCCGGTCGATGCCGGTGAGGGGGCACTCCGAGTAGCAGATCTCGCAGAAGATGCAGTCCGACGCCTTCCCGAGGAGCGTGGGCGCATCTTCGGGCGTGGCCATGCGCCGCGCCAAGTCCGCCGAGGGCTCTCCGGCTGCCATGAGATACGGCTCCGCGCGCCGGAACTTTTGCCAGAATGGCGTCTGGTCTACGACCAGGTCTTTCACGAACCGCAGGTTTCTGAGCGGCTCCAGCACCACCCGGCCGTGCGCCGCCACCTCGTCCGCCACCCGCGTCTGGCAGGCGAGCCGCGAGTGGCCGTTGATCACCATCCCGTCCGACCCACAGATCCCCGACCGGCAGGAGGCGCGGAACCCGAGCGACCCGTCCTGGCCTTCGCGAATGCGCATGAGGCCCATCAGCACCGTGTCGCCCGCGCCCACCGGCACCGCGTACTCCGCCCAATACGGCTCCACATCGCGCCGCGGGTCGTACCGCATCACCTGAAACACCACGTCGCTGCCCATTGTCCCCGCCCTTCTCACCTTACCGCGGCGGTGCCCCGTCAGATCCGAAACCAGGGATGCCCAACCAGGAACGGCGACAGCACATCCACCCCGAAGACAAATGTCGCCACGCCCAGCACCCAGAGGATGGTGGTCACCGCGCGCGCGGCGGCCGGCTCGCTGGTGCGTTCCACCAGCATGCCGCGTAAGCCGGCCAACCCGTGGAACACGGCCACGGCCAGCAGCCCCACATCCACAACCCCATAGACCCCGTGCAGCAGTCGATCCAACACCGCGCGATAGCTGATGCGTGACCCCGGGCGCATGGCACGCTCGACCCCCAGGTACGTCATGAAAAAGACTAATAGCAGGGCAGCGGACACGCGCTGCAGCAGCCAGGGCCAGACGCCGCTGTGGCCGCTCTCGGGCGGATGACTGCTCGATGCCACGGCTACACGTGCGCCAGAGGCAGCAGCGCCGCCGACACGGCCGCCAACACGACCGCGCCAACCCCCATCAGTCCCCAGAACAGCTGCCGCTGATGCCCAGTCCCATAGCCGAGGTCAAACAGCATGATACGGATGCCATTGAGCGCGTGGTAGAGGATCAGGACGAACAGCACTAGGTCCGCCAGCACGAACGGCGGCGCCGTCAGCTCCCTCACCACCCGACTGAAGTCGGCGTTGCCGTGGAGCCACACGTCGGACGAGAGCACGATGAGCTGAAAGTACAGATACACCAAAATCAGCAGGCCCGAGATGCGGTGTAGCATCCACGCCCACGTTCCCGTGCGATACGTGGCCAGGACTTGCGCGGGGTGGCGCTTCAAGCCTTTGGCCGGGCGCACCTTGATTCCCTGACCCATGCGCCACCCCCCCGCGGGTAGCGTGGCCGATTCGCGGCATCCTATTCATGGGGTGTTGCTTGTCCGGAGGTTGGAGGCGGGTCCGGCGGACGGACGGCCCCGGCGGCCTCCCGCCGTGCCCGGGCCCACTCGGCCAGTCGGCGGCTCACGGAGGGCTCGGCCCCTTGGTCCGACGGCGTGTAGAACGGCGTCCCTCCCACCGAGGGCGGGAGGTGAGCGGTAGGCAGGAAGTGCCCCGGAGCGTCGTGAGGATATTCGTAGCCGGCGCGCCCTGGGTGCTCCCGCACATCCGGCCGATAGCTCACATCGCGCAGAGCGTCAGGCACCGGGGCGTCCCCGTGCTGTGCCACGGCTTTGTCCAACGCGGCCAGCGCCGCCACCACGCTGGCCGATTTGGGGGCAAGCGCCAGATAAATCAGCGCCTCGGCCAGCGGGAGCCGCGCCTCCGGCATCCCCACGGCCTCCAGGGCCTGATGTGCGGCGGCGGCAATCACGAGGGCCTGGGGATCGGCGAGCCCCACGTCCTCCGCCGCCAAGATCATGAGGCGGCGCGAGATGAAGTGGGGATCTTCCCCGCCGGCCAGCAATTGTCCGAACCAAAACAGCGCCGCGTCCGGGTCCGACCCGCGCACACTCTTGATCAGCGCCGAGGCCCGGTCGTAGTGGCGGTCACCGCCCCGGTCGTGATAGTGGGGCACCTCCCCCCACAGTGCGTCCAGCGCCGGTCCCACGTCCAGGCCCTCGGGCGCCGCCAGGCATGCCCACTCCAGCAGGGTGAGCGCGAGCCGGGCGTCACCGCCCGCCCGGTCCGCAATTTGGGCTAGGGCTGCGGGCGTGGCCGCGGCGCCGGGCAGCCACTCGTCCCGCCGCGCCATCGCCCGTTCCAGCACCCGCTGCACATGCGCCCGACCGAGCGGAGCCAACTCCAGGGCCAGGCACCGGGACAGCAGGGCCGGGTTCAGGCTGACCCAGGGATTTTGCGCGGTCGCCCCCACCAGCACCACGGTGCCGTCTTCCACGTGAGGAAGCAGCACATCCTGCTGGGACCGGCTGAAGCGGTGAATTTCATCTAAGAAAACTAGGGTGCCCCGCCCCGCGTGAGCCCACCGCTCGCGCGCGGCCTCCACCAGTCGGCGCACGTCCGCCACACCGCTCTCCACCGCCGACAGCGGCGCGTAGGCCAGGCCCGCTTCCTGCGCTAGCGCGCGAGCGAGGCTGGTCTTGCCCGATCCCGGCGGGCCGAACAACACCAGCGAGCGCACCCGGTGGGCCGCCACCATCCGCGTGAGGATGCCGCCGGGCCCGGTGAGGCGCGGCTGGCCCACCACGTCGGCCAATCGCTCAGGCCGCAGGCGCTCCGGCAGCGGAGCCGCCGCCGCCCGATTCTGTTCGCCCGCCGCGCCGAAAAGATCCACGGCGGGTCAGCTCCGCGCCACCCGGCGGAAGAACGCGACCACCGCCTCCACATCCGCATCCCCGATGTCCAGATGGGTCACGAGCCGCAGGCGCTGGGGACCGACCGCCCCCAGTCGAATGCCCGCCGCCAGCGCGTCGCGCAAGAGGCCGTCGAGCGGGCCCCGCACATCCACCATCACCATGTTCGTGGACACCGGAGGGAGCACGACCCGATATCCGGGCAGCGCGGACAGCGCCGACGCCAGCGCCTGCGCACGCCGATGGTCCTCGCGCAGCCGCTGGACATGGTTCGCCAAGGCATACAACCCTGCGGCCGCCACGATGCCGGCCTGCCGCATGCCGCCGCCCAATTGCTTGCGGTACCGGCGCGCCCGGTCGATTAGCGCGGCCGAGCCAACCAGCAGGGCGCCCATCGGCGCGCCCAGGCCTTTCGACAGGCAGAGCGTCACACTGTCCGCGTCGGCGGCCAGCTCAGCGGGGTCAACGGAAAGCGCCACGGCCGCATTAAACAGCCGGGCCCCATCCATGTGCACCGCCAAGTCATGCCGACGCGCCACCGCAGCGGCGGGCGCCAGCATCGCCGCAGGCACGGCCGACCCACCCGACCGGTTGTGGGTGTCTTCCACCACCAGCAGGCGAGGGCGGGGGTGGTGCACGTTGGCAGGTCGAATGGCGGCCTCCAGCACCTCCGCGTCGATCACCCCAAACGCGTGCGGCAGGACATGACAGGTGACACCCGCCAAAAGAGCGGGCGCCCCCGCCTCGTAGTAATAAATGTGGGCGTCTTCGTCCAAGAACACTTCGTCCCCACGCTCGGTGTGGCTCAGCACCGCCAACTGGTTCGCCATGGTGGCCGTGGGGACGTACAGCGCGGCAGGTTTCTTCATAATCCCAGCGACTTCCGATTGCAGCCGGTTGACGATGGGATCTTCCCCGTAAACGTCGTCTCCGACCTCGGCGTCCGCCATGGCGCGCCGCATGGCGGGCGTGGGCTGCGTCACGGTGTCGCTGCGCAAATCAATCATCGGAGGTGCCCCCCTCGGGAATCAGTTCGCCCACCGACACTCGGGCACGGCCAGCATACCATCCCTGAGGCCATCACGCCCCCGCGCCCTGGCGCGGCCGACGGCAGGAATTTCGGGGCCCGCAGCGAACGAACAGGGAGTGTACGGCCCGGTCCACGAAGGAAGAAGGCGTCATGCGTCATAGGATCCCGCAGCGGCCCGTGGAACGCGGCAGGCGACTGCGGCCGCTGTTCTCGGGGAGTTGGACGAGCCGCCGGTCCATCGGTGCACCGAGTTGGGCCGCACGCTGCAAACGCTGCGCGAGGCGTGCGGGTGGTCCCGCAGCGCCGCCGCGCACCGCGTCGCGATGAGCGAGGCCCACCTGGCTGCGCTGGAGGCCGGCCGCTCGAATGGCACGCTCGCGCGCCTCCAGGCGCTGGCCACCCTTTACGGCATCACCCTCATCGACCTAGTGAGAGGCCGCAGAGGTGCCGACCCTGCCCTGGTCCGCGCCAGCGACCGGCCGGTCCGGCAGCGGCGTGGTTCTGCCCGGCCTGGCACAGGGGGACGTGCACCTCCGGCCCCTGCTGGTGACGACGGATCCCGGCGTGGGCGTTGACGTGTTTCACGGGCATCCCGGCGAAGAGTTCCTCTGTGTGGTGAGTGGGCAGCTGCACCTGGGATTCACCGACGACCGCACGTACGCCCTGGGCAGGGGACTCCGTGGCGTTTCCCTCCGAGCGACTCCACCGCTGGCACGCTGGCGACAGCATCATGCAGGCGATCTGGGGGCACCGCGCCGCCGCCCCCTCGACTGCATGAAAAACGGCGGGGTTTACCCCCGCCGACGCCCCGCGATGCCGTGTGACTTTGGCGTTTTGAACCTGCTCGCAAGCAGGTGGGAACCTCCCGCAAATTTTCGACGTCCCCTAGCCCTGTCGGGGGGGCGTGCCGGCCACCTGCCCAAGGATCCGGTTCCCTATGTCATGGTGTTGGCTCAAAACATACCACAACGCGCACGCACACTGCAGGACCTGACGGCATTATAAGCCTCGCTGGCCGCGGGCACAAGGAGAGACGGCCGCCGTTGCCGGCCAGCCGTCCTCTGAAGCACACCCTCCTGAATCAGCCGAGGGCATCCGGGTTCGCCGCATTGGCCGTATCCGCTTCGGCCTTCGCCATGCGGGCCACCAACTCCGCCAGCATGCGCTTTTCGTGCGGCTGACTGGACTGCCAAACCGACTTAGCCACGTGGTCTTGATGCGTCTGGGGCTCCACCCCCGCCTGCAGCATGGCATCGCCCATCTCAATGATGTCGCGGTGGACATCCTTGTCGCCCCGCTGGATCTTGGCGGCGGCACGCGCCTTCAGATCTTGAAACGACTTCGGCACTTCGCTCCCTGGATTGGGGCTCCCTTGATCGGCCATGGTGCCCGTGCACCTCCTCAGATTTCGACGTTGTCCGCTGGAATCGACGTGGCGATGCGGCACCGCATCCCGACCTAGCGTGCCCGTCGCACATCGGCGTTAGACCCGCGCCGCATGAAAGTCCCAGACGGCGCCACACTAGGAGCCGCTGCCCCAGGCGCTGGCGGCGCAATCCTGGCGGCGCAATCAAGGAGGCGATGGGCACATGGGATGGGTCGGCGCCATCGTTCGCTTCGTCGTGGCGGCACTCGTGCTGATGCTGCTGGGGTATGTGGTTCCAGGATTTTCGCCGCTGACCTTTTGGGACGCGCTCGTGGCCGCCGCTGTCATCGGCGTGGCGGGATATCTGCTGGAAGCGCTGTTTGGGCGAGGAGTATCGCCGTACGGGCGTGGCATCGTGGGATTTCTCGTGTCCGCCGCCGTCATCTGGCTGGTGCAGTTTGTCGTTCCCACCATGCATGTGACCGTAGTGGCGGCACTCATCGCGGCCCTGATCATTGGCCTCGTGGACCTTTTCGTCCCCACCGCCATTCGCTGACGCGCCGCTCACGCGGATCGAGCCACCTTCTTGCCTGGCCAAGGAGCCTTTGTGACGGGGCCGCCTAAGAGCCGAGGATGGCGTGCCACCGCGGTTCGTGCCCACCAGCAGGCGGGGCGCTTATCTCAGGCGGGCGGCAACACAGGGCCGGGATCCGCGTCCCACGGCGTGAGCCGCAGCTCCGCCCACTGCCCCGGGTCGGCCGGGGCCGGCGAACCCATGACGGGATCGGAGCCGGTGTTCGTCTTCGGGAACGCAATCACATCGCGCAGGCTGTCCGCCCCCGCCATGAGCATCACGAGGCGGTCCAGGCCAAACGCGATACCCCCGTGGGGTGGCGGCCCAAACCGAAACGCCTCCAGAAGATACCCGAATTTGTTGGCAATCTCGGCCGGCGTGAGCCCCAGCGCGGCAAACACGTCCGCCTGCAATTGCGGGTCATAGATTCGAAGGCTGCCGGACGCCAACTCCACGCCGTTCAGCACCACGTCATAGGCTTGGGAACGGGCGCGGCCGGGGTCCGTCGCCAGCAGCTCCAGGTCGTCCCGGTGGGGCATGGTGAACGGATGGTGCGCCGACGTCCAGCGGCCGTCGTCCTCCGACCACTCGAACAGCGGAAAATCCGTGACCCACAGGAAGTGGAACCCCGGCGCCACGCGCCCCAGTTGCGCCGCGAGTTCTAATCGGAGAGCCCCCGCGTGCCGGTGCACCGCCGGCGCCGGTCCTGCCACCACCGCCAGCAGGCCATCGGGCCCCAGCCCCGCCGCGCTCGCAAGGCGGGCCGCGCCGCCTTCCGCCAGCGCCCGGCCCGCGTTGGTCCGAAAGCCGTCGGCCGTGTGGCGGATCCAGAACAAACCCGGCGCACCCTGCTCCCGGGCACGGTCCACCATGGTGTCCAGCTGCTTGCGCGAGAGCGCTGCTCCTTCGGCGGCCACACCGATCCATCGCGTGTCAGCGGGCAGCGCCCGCGTGGCCACCTCCCGTGCGGCCACCGTGAGGTCCACCAGCGGCGGGCCCGCGCGAAGGTCGGGCTTGTCTGTCCCATATTGAGCCAACGCCTCCACATGCGTGAGGCGCGGCCACGCCGGCAACGTGACCCCCAGAGCCTCCTGAAACACGGTACGCACCATATCCTCCATGAGGTCCAAGATTTCGCCCTGGCTCAGGAAAGCGGTTTCGACATCAATCTGCGTAAACTCCGGCTGCCGGTCGGAGCGGAGCGCCTCGTCGCGAAACACCTTGACAATCTGGTAGTAGCGATCAAGTCCCCCGACCATCAGCAGCTGCTTCCATACCTGAGGGCTCTGGGGCAGGGCGTAGACGTGCCCGGGCTGCAGGCGGCTGGGCACCAGAAAGTCGCGGGCCCCCTCGGGGGTGCTGCGCCCCAAGGTCGGGGTTTCGATGTCTAAGAACTCGTGTGCGTGCATCCAGCGCCGCACGGCAAACACCACACGGTCCCGCAGCACGAAATTTCTGAGAAGCTCGGGGCGCCGCAGATCGAGGTACCGATGCTTCAGCCTGAGCCGTTCATCCACCTGAGCCCCGTCCTGAGGGGACACGGGCGGCGTGTCGGAGCGCGACCACACGGTCAGCGATGTGGCCCGTATTTCGACGGCACCGGTCGCCAAGTCGGGATTCGCCATGCCCTCCGGCCGTGACGCCACCTCCCCGGTCGTCGACACTACCCACTCGGCGCGCACCGCGGCGGCGGTCTCAAATGCCGCCGCCGCGTCGGGGCTCACCACCACCTGCACCAAGCCGGTCCGGTCCCGCAGATCGATGAAAACCAGGCCCCCGTGATCCCGGCGGCGGTGAACCCACCCCGCCACCGTCACGATCTTGCCTACCCACCCGGCGCCAACCCGGCCGCAGTACTCGGTTCGGCCCACGTCACTCTGGCTGCTGCTCACCGCTCCGTCATGCCTCCTCGCCGTCGCCTAGCCACACGCGCACCCTCTCGGCCACATCCCCGATCGAGACCTCGGCCTCGCGGCCATCGGCCAGCCGCCTGATCCCGACGCGCCCGAGCTCCCATGCCTGGCCCCCCGCCAGCACGACCACGGCGGCACGCCGGCCGGCTTCTTTCATCTGCGCCTTCAGGCTGCGGCCCATCAGATCCACCTCGGTGGGAATGCCCGCGTCCCGCAGCATCTCCCCCACCCGCCAGGCTTCTCGCCCGGGCCCCACCTGTGCGACGTAGGCCCGCGGCGCCGGCTCTTCTGAAACCGCGCTCCCTGCCGCCATGAGCAGGCGCTCGACGCCGCCGGCAAACCCCACGGCGGGCACCGGTGCCCCGCCCACCCGGGCAGTCAGCCCGTCGTAGCGTCCGCCCCCCAGCACCGTGGACTGTGCGCCGAGGGAGGGATCGTGCACTTCAAAGACCGTCCGATAGTAATAGTCGAGGCCCCGCACCAAAGTGGGATCCCTCAGCGCAGTCACGCCCTGGTCAGCCACCAGCGCCATGACGACGTCCTGATGGACTTGGCACGCCGCACACCAAAATTCAGCGATGTCCGGCGCGCTCCGCGCGACCTCCCGGTCCCGCTTGCAGTCCAGCACGCGCAGCGGATTTTCCGCGGCGCGGCGCCGGCAGTCCTCGCACAGATCGTCCCACCGCTTCTCAAAGTACGAGACCAGCGCCGCCCGGTACCCCGGCCGGCACACGTCGCATCCAATCGAGTTCACCAGCACCTGCGGCGTGAGGCCCACCTCCTGCAGCAGGCGGCGGGCCACGAGCAGCACTTCCGCGTCAGCCGCTGGCTCCGGCGAGCCGTACAACTCAAAGCCGTATTGCTGGTGCTGGCGGTAGCGCCCCTTCTGGGGGCGCTCGCGGCGAAACATGGGCGCCCAGTAATACAGACGCACTGGCTTGGGCCACGCCGACAGTCCGTTCTCCACATAGGCGCGCGCCACGGCCGCCGTCCCCTCGGGCCGCAGCGTGAGCGCCACCCCCCCGGCGTCCACAAACGAATAGCGCTCATGCTGGACGATGTCCGTGCCACCGCCCACTCCGTCCACAAACACCGCCGTCTGCTCCAGCACCGGCGTTTCGATGGCGCCGTATCCATACAGGTGAGCCACCCCCGACACCAGCCGGCGCAAGCGTTCCACGCGCACGGCGTCTGTGGGCAGGATGTCCTGCGTGCCGCGCGGCCGCTGCCATTTTTCCTCCATTGCTCCGGCCTCCTTACCTGATTGGGGGCTGCGGTCCCGTCCGACGCGTGTCGGAATCGATCCAGATCGTGACCGGGCCGTCATTGATGAGATGGACGGCCATATCCGCCCGAAAGCGGCCCGTCGCCACGGGCGCACCAGCCAGACGCAGGCGATCGTTAAAATGATGCCACCACCGCTCCGCCTCGTCGGGCGGCGCCGCCCGGGTGAAAGCCGGCCGCCGCCCCCGACCCACGTCACCATACAGCGTGAATTGCGACACCGACAGAATCGACCCTCCCACGTCGCCCACGGACCGATTCATGTGGTCCTCCGCGTCGCGGAACACACGGAGCGCTGCCACCTTGTCCGCGCACCACTCCACATCGACCTGGCGATCGTCTCCCGCCACCCCCACGAAGGCCACGAGGCCCGCGCCAATGGCACCCACGACGGCCCCGTCCACCTCCACCCGGGCGGACGCCACCCGCTGCACCAGCACCCGCATCTACACCCGCTCCTTGGCCACGCGACCCACCCGGAGCACATACGGCAGCGCGGAAATTTTCTCGATGATGCGCGTCAGCTGGCCCAGGTCTCGCACCTCCAGCTTCAGGTGAACCACGGCGGTCCGGTCTCGAAAGCCGCGGGCCGACGCGTTTTGAATGTTGATGCCCTGCACCATGTTTGCGACGTCGGCCAAGAGCCCCGGCCGATCCCACGCATACACGGCCAGCTCGACCGGATGGGGCGCGGCGCCCGCGCCCTCATCCCAGGCCACGTCGATGATCCGGGCGGGATCGTCCGCGGACAGCTTGGCGAAATTCTTGCAGTCCGCGCGATGCACGGACACGCCACGGCCCCGTGTCAGATATCCAATCACGGGATCCCCCGGCACCGGCAGACAGCAGCGGCCAAATTGGGCCAGCAGGCGGGGCTCGCCGTGCACCAGCACCTCCGGCTGCGCGGCCACGCGCGCCGACGTGCGTGGCGCGCGGGTGGGCACGGGCGCCGCCGCCTGGCGCCCTATCTCTTCTGCCAGGCGCTGTGAAAGTTGCCCCGGCGTGAGGCCCCCTTCCGAGAGCCGAATCGCCAGGTCGTCGACCGTCCCCATCCCAATTTTTTTTACGATCGCCGCGAGCCGCTCGTCCCCCAGCGCCACGTCTAGGCCCGCGTGCTTCAGTTCGCGCGCCAGCAGCTCCCGGCCGCGCGCCACGTGCTCCTGGCGCCGCTCCCGCCGGAGCCACTGGCGGATGCGGTGCTTTGCACTGCTGGTGCGGACAAAGCTCAGCCAGTGCGGAGAGGGGCCGGGGGACGACCGGTTGACCATGATCTCGATGATGTCGCCGTTCTCCAACGTGGAGTTGAGCGGCACAGCACGGCCGTTAACCCGCGCTCCTACGCAGTGGTGGCCAATGTCGGTGTGGATCCGGTACGCGAAGTCCACCGGCGTTGCGTCGCTGGGGAGCTGGATGACGTCACCCCGGGGGGTGAACACAAACACCTCATCCGCAAACAGATCCACCTTCAGGGTTTCCATGAACTCGCGCGCGTCGCCCATCTCGCGCTGCCACTCCATGAGTTGGCGAATCCACGCCATCTTCTGCTCGAAGTCGCGGTCCTGTGGCGTCGACTCTTTGTACCGCCAGTGGGCAGCAATGCCGAATTCCGCCGTCCGATGCATCTCAAAGGTGCGGATCTGCACCTCCAGGGGGTCTCCACCCGGCCCGATGACGGTCGTGTGCAGACTCTGGTACAGGTTGGATTTCGGCATGGCAATGTAGTCCTTGAACCGGCCGGGCAAGGGTTTCCAAATCTCGTGCACCAATCCCAAGGCAGCGTAGCAGTCGCGCACGCTCTCCACCAGCACGCGGACAGCCACCAGGTCGTAAACTTGCGTGAACTCCTTGCCCTGTGCGCGCATCTTGCGGTAGATGCTGTAAAGATGCTTGGCCCGGCCGGACACCTCGGCCTCCACCCCCGTGGCGGCCAGGCGCCGCGTCAGCACAGATACCGCCTCGTCGACGGCAACCTCCCGCTCCTGGCGGCGCTTTTGAACCTTCTCGCGCATCTCCTGAAAGGCGTTGGGCTCCAGAAACTGAAAGGCCAAGTCCTCCAGCTCCCACTTGATGCGGAAAATGCCCAGTCGATTGGCCAGCGGCGCATAAATCTCCAGCGTCTCCAGCGCAATGCGCGCCACCCGGTCAGAGCTCAGATGCTTGAGGGTGCGCATGTTGTGTAGCCGATCCGCCAGCTTGATGAAAATCACCCGGATGTCTTTGGCCATGGCCAGAAACATCTTGCGCAGGTTCTCCACCTGTTCTTCTTCCCGGGTGCGCACCTTCAGGCGGGACAGCTTGGTTACCCCGTCGACCAACTCGGCCACATCGTCGCCAAACTCGGATCGGATGGCGTCCAGCGACACGCCAGTGTCCTCGACCACGTCGTGTAGGAGCGCGGCCACGATGGTGTCGGTATCCATGTGCAAACCCGCCAGGATGCGCGCCACGGCCACCGGATGAGCGATGTACGGGTCCCCCGAGGCGCGAGACTGCCCGGCGTGCGCCCGCTCCGCCAGGGCCAGAGCCGCCCGGATGCGCACGGCCGACTCGGGGTCGGGCTTGAAGCCCAACTCCTCCGCCATGCGGTCCAGGTCCACCGCCACCAGTTTCCTCCTCCCGGCGCTCGTCCTAATGGTGTTCGGCGCACCCAGGGCGGCGCCCAGCCAGCCTATACCGTCCAGAGCGCCGCGGCCGGCCGGCCACCCAAGTGCGTCCGGCCGGAAAGCGCCGTGAGCTCCATGACAAACAAATATCCGGCCACCTCGGCCCCCAGGCGCTCCACCAGGCGGGCCGTGGCCGCCACGGTTCCCCCCGTGGCCAGCACGTCATCCACCACCAGCACCCGGCGGCCCGTCGCCCGGGCTTCCGGCTCCACCTCCAAGCGCGCGCTTCCATACTCCAGGGCATATTCTTCGCCGTACACCGGCGGCGGCAACTTGCCCGCCTTGCGGGCGGGAATCAGGCCGGCTCCCAGGAGGTGAGCCAGTGGCGCCGCCAGCAGGAAGCCGCGCGCCTCAGGCGCTACGATGAGGTTCGCCTCAAAGGGGCCGGCCGCCCTGGCCAGTTCGTCCAGCAATTCTCGATAGGCCGTCGAATCGGCCAGCACCGGCAGGATGTCACGAAACAACACCCCGGGTGCTGGAAAGTCAGGAATCTCCCGCACCCGTGTCCGCCAGCCACTCCGATTTTCTACGCGCTCCACCAACCGCTGAGGCCCCTTTCATGTGATCTCGCCATATGACGGGCCCGCCCATGAGCCAATCCCGCTGTGCCGATTCGAGTTCATGGCGCGCCGCCACCCAGCGGCCGCTATCGTCCAAGTCGCGCCGCACCTTCGGCATTTCTCCGCCATCCAGCCCTAAGTCCTGGAGCACTTGGCCGCCGGGCACCAGTCCCCGCCGCCCGGCGCGGCGGCTCTGCCACAAGGCCAGGAGCCGATTCCGGTCCGGCACCAGCCGCGTCCACTTGGCCAGCACGCCAGACCCCGCCAGTGCGCACTCCTCCCAGTATACGACGCCATCCGCCACCAGTTGACCCAACGCCGACCGCAAAGCCGCCGCATGCGGCGGCGCGTCCTTGATCCACAGCGCCGTCCAGGCAGGGGCTCGCTCCGGGTTCAGGTCGGGTCGCCACCAGTTGCCCACCTGCCAGTGCGCCGGCAGCACGCGAGCCAGGCGGGCCCGCTCACGATGAGAGCCCACCAGTACCAGCACCCGGTCCAGCCCGTCGGGCGGCCGGCCGCGGTCCCACCGGTGGGCATCCAGGCGGCCAGGGGGCCCGACAGGCTCCAAAAACGCGTCCCAGCGAATCTGCACCTGCTCTCGGCCGCGATATTGCCCAAGCGACAGGCCCGCCCGCCCCACCAGCCACCGCCCCGGCAACTCCGCCGCATACGCGCCCAAGCCAAACCCAACCGAGCCCACCCGCTCGCCCGCGAGGGTGAGGCGCACGTGCTGGCCTTCTGTCCCCATGGCTTCACTGTTGACCACCAATCCCGCCACCCGGAACCGAGGAACTTCAAATCCATGCCCGAACGGCTCCAGTTGCGCGAGAAACCGGGCCAGCTCCGGTGTCAGGTCGGAAACTGCCACGTCCGCGTCCACCGTCGGCGTCGGCACCGCGCTCGCTCCCCAGCGGTCGGCCCAAAGCGCGGCCAGTTCGTCCTCCAGACCCCTCAATCCTCCAGGCGCCAGGCTGAAACCCGCAGCCCCGCGGTGACCCCCCCACTTGCTAAAGTGCTGGGCCACGTCCGCGAGTGCCCCGGCCAGGTCGCCGGTGCCGCCAGAGCGCGCGGACCCTTTGCCTGGGCCGTCCCCCACGGCGATCACCGCCGCCGGGCGGCGGTAGCGTTCCGTCAAGCGCGTCGCGACAATGCCGATGACGCCCTCATGCCATGGACCACTGACCACCAGAAAGGCCGGCAGCGGGTGCCGCTGGTCCACTTGGGCGATGGCGGCCATCCTGACGGCAAGCTCCACGCGACGCCGCTCCTGATTCACCCCGTCGAGACGCACCGCCAGAGCGTCCGCCGTCTCGTACTCGTCCGCCAGGCACAGTTCCACGGCGGGCGCGGGGTCTCCCATCCGTCCCGCCGCGTTTAGGCGCGGCCCAACCGAAAAGGCCACGTCGCGCGCGGTCACGGCGCGGACGGCGCGGTGGGCTCTATCTAAGAGCGCGGCCACCCCCGGCACGGCACCCGCAGCGAGCGCCTCCAGTCCGCGCTGCGCGACGGCCCGACTGTCCCGCACCAGGGGGACCACGTCGGCCACGGTGCCCACGGCCGCGAGCCCCCACAGCGCGGGCGATGCCTCGTCCTGCAAGAGAAACCGCGCAAGTTGCAACGCCACGCCTGCGCCCGACAAGATCTGGGGCATCGCCATGCGCTCCGGGTTCACCAGTGCCGGCACCTCGGGGAGCTCCATCGGCAGGCGGTGGTGGTCCGTAACCACAAACGTCAGCCCGAGGGTGTCCGCGAGCCGCGCCGCCTCCGGCGAGCTCGTGCCGCAGTCCACGGTGAGCATGACGCGGATGCCGTCCTGATGCGCGCGCCACACGGCGTCCAGCGACACGCCGTAGCCTTCGTCGAACCGGGATGGCACGTGCCAGTCCACAGACGCGCCCGGGGCGAGGCGATGGAGCGCCCGCACCATGATAGCCGTGGCGGTGACGCCGTCTGCATCGTAGTCGCCATGCACCCGGATTCGCTGGCCATCCCGAATCGCCCGCCGCAGCAAGTCCGCCGCCGCAGGCAGGTCGGGCAGGGCCGCCGGGTCCCCCAAAGCGGCCGCCTTGCTCACCACGCCGTAAAATGTTTGAGCATCCGTGATGTTTCGCCGCCACAGAATCCGGGCCCACAGCGGCGGCACCGCCAGCTCGCGCGCGAGCGCCTCCCACGGTGCCGCCTCAACCATCCCTTGCGCGCGCTCCCGGCTTGGCATCGGGCTCCCCCCGGAGTCAGTCTATCATGGCGGCGCGCCGCCCATCCGCCGGCTACCGCTAGCCCCGTGCGAGGTACACCAGCGCCAGCCCGGCGGCCACCCGCCCTGCGCGAACAATGGCCATCCGTCCCACCGCGCGCATCGCCGCGATCCGGTCCCCCTTCACCGCGTGGCCGGACCCCACCCACCATGCGCCCGCCCCCACGGCCGCCCCGAAGGCGACGGCCATCGCCGCCAGTCCCCAGAGCGCTGTCAGGACGCGCGCCAGGGCGGCGCGGTCCGCCGCTCCGGGCAGTGCCCGTCGGGCCAGCCACTCGCCCATCCCCACCAGCACCGCCACCACGGCCCATCGCCACCCGACCGGGCCCTCAAGTAGCGGCAGGACAGCGAAAGCCACCAGCCACGGTGCCTCCACGATCAGCGCCAGCGCCGCGACCACCCCGGCGGCGACTTCATACGCCGCAGACGGCATCACGCCGTCGCTCCTCTCCGGACCTTCACGTCACGCCTCCCCGCCCCGACCACAGGCGATCCCACTCTTCCCCACCTTACCCAGATGCGCAGCGGGCATGCGCCCACCTGGCTCGGGGGGCAGTCAAGACTGCCGATGCTCCACGCCAGCCCTGCCAGGAGACTCCCCCCAGGGCCCCGAGCGGCCCTTCGCCGCACGGGATGGGACGGCACCTTAGGGCTCGCGCCTGCTAGGCCGCTCGGCTCCGGCGTGGCTTGGGAGCCGTTTTGCTACGCCACAGCAACCAGATCGGACTCGCGATAAAAATCGAGGAGTAGGTCCCAAATATCACGCCCAGCAGCATGGTCAGCGCAAAATCACGAATGGTGGATCCGCCAAAGACGAGGATGGCCAAGAGCGCGAACACCACGGTGCTCGACGTGTTGATCGACCGCACCAGCACCTGGTTCAGGCTCTTGTTGACGAGGTCCTCCAGCGCCTCACCGCGCTTCTGCTTGCGCAAATTCTCCCGGATGCGGTCGAAGATGATAATCGTGTCGCTAATCGCGTAGCCGAACACCGTCAGCACCGCCATCACAAAGTACTGCGTCAGGCTGATGTGGATAAGCGCCACGATCCCCACCGCAATCACGACCGTATGCACCAAGGAAATGATGGCGGCCATCGCAAAGCGAAACTCAAATCGAATCCCGATGTACAGGATGATGCCGACCACGGCGATGAGCACGGCCAGCAGCGCCGTTTGCTCGGTTTGCTGCCCGATGATGGACGACACCCGGCTGGTGCCGACCGCCGAAAAGGTGCCGACTCGCGTCGTGAACGCGGACAGCAGACCGGCCCGCGCCTGTTCAGAAATGGTCGGGGTCGTGATCAGCACCTCCCGATGCCCCGATCCCACAAAGACGATGGTGCTGTTGCTGCTCAGGTGATATTGGCTCAGGGGGCCCGCAAGCTGGGTCGAGCTCACGGCGTGGCTGAAGCGTAAATCCATCTGGGTGCCACCGGTGAAGTCAATCCCATAGTTCAGCCCCCGCACGAATATGCCAAAGAGGGCCACGAGCATCAGGATGCCCGATAGGATAAACCATGTCCGCCAGTACTTGACAAACTCAAATTGAAAGGACATGCCGTCTCCTCCCTCCTTGCGCTAACCTACGAACACGGCGCGGACCTTGGCCCAGCCGGCATCGGCCGCCAGCCGGATGAAGCTGCGCGTCAAGAAGACTGCCGTGAACAGAGAGATGACATTGCCCACCATCAGCGTGACGGCAAATCCCTTGACCTCACCGGATCCCAGGAAGAACAGAATGGCGCCCGCCAAGAATGTCGTGGAGTGCGAGTCGATGATGGCGCGAAACGCATGGCGCATGCCAACTTCCACCGCCGCGCGCGGGGTTTTGCCGCCGACGATTTCCTCCCGCACGCGTGAGAAGATGATGACGTTGGCATCCACGGCCATGCCGGCCGAAAGAATCATCCCGGCCACGCCGGGCAGCGTGAGTGTAGCCCCCAGCAACGCCAGCGCCCCGATCAGGAGGAACATATAGACGCCTAGCGCAATGTCGGCCAGAAAGCCCGCCAGTCGGTACCAGATGATCAGGAAGATCCCGATCAGCGCTAGGGCCAGTGCCCCGGCAATCTTGCTGTCCTGGATGGACTGCTGGCCCAAGGTCGCGCTGACGGTGCGCACATCCAAGACATTCAACCGAACGGGGAGCGCACCGGACATCAAGAGGTTGGCCGTGCGCTGCGCCGCTTGCAGGCTGGCGAAGCCCCCGGACAGCTGGGCCTGTCCATTGGGAATCACCTGTTGAATGGTGGGTGCCTCGATCAGCTTGTCGTTCAGGTAAATCGGCAGCGGTTGGTGCAGATACTTGGCGCTGGCGGCGGCAAAAGCCTTGGTCCCCTTGGCATTGAACGTTAGGTTGATGACGATACCGCTCGGATTGGTCGAGGACGGCGCAATGGTCGCAGCCTGGGCGGACGTGAGCTCGCTCCCGCTCAGCAGCACATGGTGGCTGTGGGGCGTCTTAATCTGCAGGAGCGCCGTCTCGCCTAGATATTTCAGGGCTTGCTCCTGGTTCTTGACTCCCGGGAGTTGCGCCTGAATCCGGTTGGTCCCAACCTGCTGCAACACGGGGTCGCTGACGCCCAGTTGGTTGGTCCTCAGCCGCATGATGGTGAGCGTGCGCTGCATGCTGGTGGCATTGATCGGCGCGCCGGGCGTCGGCTCTGCCTGAAATTCCGCGCTCACCCCCCCGACAAAGTCCAAGCCAAAGTGCAGATGACTGGTGATGGGCTCCACGGCGCCAAAATAATAGCCGGCCGCTCCGATGAGCACGACCAGTGCGATTAACCACAATCCCGCGCGCCGCATGGCAAGCCCCCCCGCAAAATTCGTCCCATTATATCCTGAGGCACGCTCAGGCGGTCAAATGAAAGGGCCCGCCCCGGCCTGCCCGTGGTGGTGCCACCAGGACAGCACCAGCGCAGCCACCCCGTCCGGCGTTCGGCTGTCCGTGTGCACCACTAACTCGGCTGCAGCCCGCGCCGTCTGCAACACCCGCATCTCCTCCGCATATTGCGCCCAGCCGCCCGAGTGCGGCCGGCGGCGCCGAAGCACGGCCCAATCGGCGGTAAGGTAAATCAACCCCGCTCCGGGATACCGACTAAACAGCGTGGGCACGACCGAGTGCTCCTGGGCAATCGCCCGGGCGAACACCCCGGCGCGTGCCAAGTGCCAGACGAGCGTGGTTTTCCCCGCAGCGCACGGGCCCACCACCACGATCGCGCCGTCGGCGCGCCGCACGGCCGGCGCGCCGCGGTCGCTCGCCGTCATGACGGGATGCTGGCCCGCAGCCAGCGCAGGGGCGGCCGCTCATCCTCGACGAGGCCGAAGGCCATCACGCTCATGTCGTCGGTGGGTCGTCCCCGGTCCAGCGCCAGCGCCCGGTCCAGGACCGACTGCACCCACGTGCCCAGGTGCACCGCGTCCAAGGCCAAGAGTTCTTCGTCCAGCGCCTCCCAGTCCAGCGACTTGCCCCACTGCCGCCCCGCATGCACAATGCCATCCGAGTACGTGGCCACCACGAGATCCGGCACCAGGGGCAGCTCCGTGATGGCGGGCCGCGTCCGCCGATAGGTGCCAATCACCTCCGTCCCGCCTTCAATGCGGAACACCACCCCCTCCTGCCGCACCACCACCGGACACGGCGAGTTGCGGGCAATGACGGCGGTGTTGGTGTGCAGGTCCGCCGACAAAATGGCCAGCGTCGCCGTGACCCGCCCCTCCCGGGCGGTGTAGAGCATGTCCTGCACCGCGCGGGCCACGGCCCCATCTCGGCTGCCGTCCGCCAGCAGACTGACGGCTTTCATGCCCACGAGGCGCGCGATGCGCCGCGCCGCCGGCCCCGATCCCTGCCCATCGGCCAAAATCAACGACAAGCCTCCCAGCGGACGCTCCACCAGCTCGATAGTGTCCCCGCTTTCGCCCAGCGCGCCCTTGGGCATCTTTGCCCAGGCCACTTCCACCCGGCTCGGATTCATGACTGGACCAACACTCTCACGTCTCCTTCCCGACGCGTCACCCGGTCCTCGTCCATGCGCTCCAAGAGTGGCACGGCATATTTCCGCGTCGTCCCCAGCGCATCGCGGAGCGCCGCGGTCCCCAGGGGCCCACCGCGCACGATGGCGGCCGACACGGCGCGGACCGCCTCCGCGTACACCCGGCCGTCCAGCAGGAGCTGGTCGCCGAGGCGCACCAGCTCTCCCCGCGCCGCCATCCACTGCACCAAGTCACGCGCGGTGTCCTCGGGAGCGGAGACGGCGGCCACGACCGACGCGAGGTCTGGCGGCTCCAGCCCCCGCTCCTTTACGAGGTCCCGAATCTCGGCACGCCAAGCCATCCCGGCCTCGCCCAGCTCCACCCGGAAGCTGCGCAGGCGCACCACATCGCCCTCGATCGCCAGGTCAGCAAGCGTCCCCACCCACAGGCCAAAGGCCCGGGGATCCCACTCGGGAAACTCCTGCTTCTGCCGCTCGCGCGGCCAGCCGGCGCGCAGGGGGTGCGCACGGTGATAGCTAGCCACCACCTCCCTAAGGCGACCGGACACGCGGCGGGCGGCAGATGGCGACCACACCCAGCGCCCCGCCAGCAGTAAGATGTCCGACCGCGCCGCGAGCGTGCGCTGAAGCTCGTCTGTGGGCCACCCGAGCTGGCGGTCGGCCTGTTCCAGCGCCAGCGGCCCGTCGCGCGCTGCCAGGCGCTCCGCCAGCAGCGTCAGCGGATCGCCCGCCAGTTGCTCGTCCAGCCGGGCCAGCAGATTGAGCTCCCGCCGACGATGATGCACGCCCACCTCAGCCACGACGCCGCCGCCCGCCGTCACCACCGGGCTGTAGGTGCGCACCAGGACCCGGTCCCCCCGCTGCAGAACCACCGGCTCCTCCCAGCGCAGCTCCGCCCACGCCCGGCTGCCCGGTGCGAGCGCGTCGCGATCCCAGAAGTACACGCGCGCCAGCGCCTCGGCCGTGCCGACGTACGTGTGCACCCTCGCCCGATGCTTCAGCGGTGGCGCCTCCGCCAGCAGCGTGAGCTGAAGAGAGGCCACCGTCACTGCCTCCACCTGACCCGGGTGGGTCAGCATCTGGCCGCGCTGCACCGCGACCCGATCCACGCCCGCAAGGTTCACGGCGACGCGCTGGCCCGCCATCGCGCTGGCCACTGGCTCGCCATGCGATTCCAGCCCGCGCACGCGGGCTCGGACGCCCCCCGGCACCAGTTCCACCGGGTCCTCGACCCGGAGGGTGCCGCGGGTCAGCGTCCCGGTCACGACCGTCCCGAAGCCGCGCACCGAAAACACGCGGTCAATCGGTAGACGCAGCACCCCCCCCGCGTCCCGTGGCCGCACCGCCGCCGCCAGCCGCTCCAATTCCGACAGCACCTCGGGGATCCCCTGACCCGTCGGGGTTCCCACGGCCAAGATGGGCGCCGCCTTCAAGAAGCTGTCCGCCAGAAGGGCCCGGGTGTCACTGGTCACGAGCTCAAGCCAGTCTGGCTCGACGAGGTCGGCTTTCGCAAGCACCACAAGCCCGTCGGCGACGCCCAAAAAATCAAGAATTTCCAGGTGCTCGACAGTTTGCGGCATCACGCCCTCGGTGGCGGCCACCACCAGCAGCACCGCATCCATGCCGTGCACCCCTGCAACCATATTGCGGATAAACCGCTCGTGCCCCGGCACATCCACAAAAGCCGCGCGTCTTCCCGACGGAAGCGTCAGCGGCGCGAAGCCCAGATCGATGGAGATACCTCGCTGCTTCTCTTCAGGGAGCCGGTCGGTATCACACCCCGTCAGCGCGCGCACGAGCGTCGTTTTGCCGTGGTCGATGTGGCCCGCGGTGCCAAACACCACCGGCCGCCCCGCGACCGGACCCGCCCCTCGTTCATCCTTCCCGAAAATGTCGCACCACCCCTTCCGCGGCCAAGCGCTGCCGGACCGCCAGTAACGCGGTGTAGGTGGGCAGCACGTAGATCCGGCGGACCGTCCCCGCCCCATCTCCTGTGGCGCCCACCGCCGCGGCGACGGCCCCCGAGGGCGGGCCGGGCACCACCACCACCCGGTCAGTGGATAGCCCAGCGTATTTCAGCCGCACCGCCATGTCTCGTCCACGCGTGCCACCTGTCCAGATCCTGTCGATTCCGGTCAGCGCCATGAGTCCCTCGAAATCCACGTCCCACAGCCAGGACACATCGCGCCCATCCGCATAGCGGTCGTTCACAAGCATCACGGCGTCTTTGGGGTCAGGGTCCTCCGCGAGGGTCTCCAGTACCTGGTTAAACCCCGTCGGATTTTTCACCAGCGCCAGCCGAAGGTCGACGCCGCGCCAGACCAGCGCCTCCATGCGCCCGAACGACGCCCCCGCGCGGCTCAGGCCCTGGGTCACCGCCTCAGGAGCCACACCAAGCGCGAGGGCGGCCGCCGCCGCGAGCGCGGCGTTGTACGCATTGTACGTGCCCGGCAACGACAGCGGGACCCGCCAGCGCGCCCCGCGCCAGTCCATCTCCAATTCCTGCCCATTCGCGAGGCGGTGGACCGTCACGGCCAAGTCTAGGGACGGACGCCGAAAGCCGCACGCCGCGCATCGGTACGAGCCAAGGTGGGCGTATTGGTAGACGTCGTAACTAAGCGCGGCGCCGCACGCGGGACAGCGGCGCGCGTCCGCGCCGTCCCCCGTGGGCGGCCGGCCCCCTCCCGCCAATCCAAAGTAGACGACCCGTGCCGCCGCCTCCGCTAAGCCGGCCACGTTCGGGTCATCGGCGTTCAGGACGGCCACGCCCGCCGCGGACAGATGCAAGAGCCCAGACCGCACGTGCCCCACGGTGGTACTCAGTTCTCCGTAGCGATCCAGCTGGTCGCGAAAAAAATTGGACACCGCGAGGACCTCCGGGCGAAGTGCGGCAGCCACCCGGGGCACGGTCGCCTCGTCCGTTTCCAGCACTGCGACCTCCGCCCGCCGGGCCCCCGCGAGCGCGGTCGCCAGACCGCTCGCCAAATTCGCGCCGCTGTGGTTGCGCACCACCGCGACCCCTGCCCCGGTCAGCACCTCGTCCAGCAGGTGTGCACTCGTGGTTTTCCCGTTGGTGCCGGTGACCATGACCACGCCCCGTGGCAGTCGCCGTCCGAGGTCCGCCAACAGCCCTGGCGCGATCGCGAGGCCCACGCGCCCCGGCAGCGCGCCGCCGCCGCGGGACAGCGCCCGCAGGATCCCCACCAGGGCGCGCACCACCTCTACGGCCAGCCACACCCCAAATCGCCTCAGGACACTCATATCCTCAGTGTAACCGACGCACGCTGCGGCGCACTGACCGCAGGCCGGCGCCACTTCGGGCCGCGTGAAGGGGAGCCGCGCCTTGCCAGCTCCCCTTCACACGGCCCGACGCCCAGCTACACCCCCGCAGATCTCCCAGGCTCACCCAGTGGCGGCGCCGCCGCCGTCAGGCGGCGCGACAGCGGGACCACGTCATCCGCAAGCAGATGCTCCAGCGCGGCGAGGTGCCGACCCGCCTCCTCGGTGAGCCGTCCAAACACGTCATAGCACTGCTGAGGTGGCCGGGACAGGCCAAATGCAACCGTCGATTGCAGGGAGGCCAATTTGCTGTTGACCTTCGGTGGGTAGTTGAACGAGTCAGCCCGGCCACGGCTCTTGGCCTGGTGCAGCTCCCCCTCTATCGCCAGCACCCTGGCCGCCATGGCACGGGCCTCGTTCGCCAGGGCGGCCTGCCCTGCCGCGTCCATCTCCTCGGCCTGCTCCGTCAGGCGGGCACGCACCCCTCGCGCCGTCATCACCGCGCGGTGGACCGCGGACAGCTTGTCGCGAATGCCCAAAAGCAGGGCATACTGGGCCTCAAGGTCCTCCTGCGTAACGCCGTCGACCCGGGGATCCAGGCGGACCGTGACAGTGCCGGTCAGCCGCACCGGCCCGTGCGCGATTTCCACCCAATACTCTCCCGGCGGCACCTCGGGTCCAATGGTGCTGCCGCCCCAGTAGCCCGACAGCAGTGCCCCCGGCAGATCCGTCCCGCGCGCCACCCGGAGGTCCCACACGAACCGGTTGAGGCCCGCGCGCGGCTGCGGCGACCGCCCCCAGGCGCTTTCATCATCGCTGGCCGCTTGCCGCAGGACTTGTCCCGCGCTGGTCCGAATCGTGATGCGCACTGGTCCCTCGGGTGCGGTGGGGAGGTAGTACAGGAGCACGGCGCCAGCGGGAGGGTTCTCCCCCGCCGTGGCAGGGGAGAACCCTTCGGCCCCGGCTTCCCCCACCACCATCTCCCCGGCCACCTGCCGGTAGGTGTGAAATCCCCCCGCCTGCTCGTTGCGCATCTGCCGACCGGACTGCCGCCGCACGGCGACGGGAGGGGCGAACAGTCGGGCCTCCGCGTTCTCGGCGGTCAGTCCCCCAGCCTCTCGGAAGGGCGTAAGGTCGTCCAGCACCCAGAAGCCTCGGCCGTGGGTCGCCACCACCAAGCTGTCGTCGTGCACCGCGAGGTCGTGAACGGGAACGACGGGGAACCGACCTCCCAGCCGGCTCCAGCCGGCGCCCCCGTCATACGATACATAGAGCCCGGACTCGGAGCCGAGGTACAAGAGCCCCATACACCGGGGGTCCTCCCGAACCACCCGAGCAAAGTCGTCCGTCGGCAAGCCCTTGTCCACCCGCCGCCATGACTGCCCGAAGTTGTCCGTGCGGTACACATAGGGCGCCCGGTCATCCAGCTTGTATCGGGTGGCGACGACGTACGCCGTACCCGCCTGGCTGGCGTGGGGCGATGGCTCAATAATACTGATGAGTGCCCACTCCGGCAGGTCCTGGGGCGTCACGTCCACCCAATCGTCCCCGTTGTTGGTGGACACGTGGACCCGCCCGTCATCCGACCCGGCCCACAGCACGCCGGGCTGGCATGCCGACTCGGCGAAGGCAAAGATGGTGCCGTAGTATTCAGTGCTGACATTGTCCTGCGTGATGGGCCCGCCGGACGACCGGAGGGTGATGGGATCTCCCCGCGTCAAGTCTGGACTTCTAAGCTCCCAGTGCTGCCCGCCGTCAAAGCTCCGAAAGACATGGTTTCCGCACGTGTAGAGGCAGTTGGGATCATGTGGAGACAAGAGGACAGGAAAGGTCCACTGGAAGCGGTATCGGAGGTCCCCGGCCCCGTATCCGATGGGATCCTCCGGCCATACCGTGATGTCCACCTGCTGGTGGGAACGGTGGTCGTAGCGCGTAAGCCGCGAGGCATAGTTCCCGGCAAACACGATGTGCGGCTGGTCGGGGCGCACCGCGATGTACCCGCTCTCGCCCCCGCCGACCGGAAACGTGTCCCCAGCGGTGATCGCACCCCGGTCTGAAAAACTGGGCAGAGAGATAGTGCTGTTGTCCTGCTGCGCGCCGTAAATTCGGTACGGGTATTGCCGGTCCGTGGTGACGTGGTAGAACTGGCCGGTCGGCTGATTGTAGGGGAGGGTCCAGGTGCGGCCACCGTTGTAGGACACCGAGGCGCCGCCATCGTTGCCCTCGATCCACCGGCCGGGACGGTTTGGGTCCAGCCACAGGTCGTGATTGTCCCCGTGCGGGGTCGGAATGGCCGCAAAATGCCGCCCGCCATCGGTGGACCGCCACATGCGGAGATTCAGGATGTACACCGTGTCCGCGTCGGTGGGGTCCGCAAACACGTGCATGTAGTACCACGGCCGCTGAAAGAGGTCGGGGTTGTCGGACACGCGCGCAAAGTGCCCGCCGCCGTCGTCGGACCGAAACAGCCCGCCGGCGGCCGCCTCCACCATAACCCACACGACCTCGCTGCCGGGGGACACGGCCACGCCCATGCGCCCGAGCACCCCATCCGGAAGGCCAGGCCGGCGGGTCAACTCGACCCACGTATCGCCGCCATCCACACTCTTGAAAAGGCCGCTGCCGGGCCCGCCGCTCGAGAGGGACCACGGCGTGCGGTGCACATCCCACAGGGTGGCGTACAGCGTGCTGGGTCGCCGGGGATCCATGGCCAGATCCACGGCCCCGGTGTGATCATCCCGGTACAGGATTTTCTCCCAGTGCCGCCCTCCATCGTGACTCCGAAACACCCCGCGATCCGGATGCGGCCCGTACGGGTGCCCCAGCACGGCAGCGTACACCCAGTCGGCGTGGTGCGGGTGCACCCGCACCCTAGCGATATGTTGGGTTGCCTCGAACCCACGGTGCTCCCAGGTGGCGCCCCCGTCCGCGGAGCGCCAGACCCCATCCCCGGCCACCACGTTGCCGCGAATGCACGCCTCGCCCATGCCAGCGTACACCACCGACGGCTCTGAATCCGACACGGCCAGCGCACCCACCGACGCCGCCCGGAAAAATCCGTCGGACACGTTGCGCCACGTCGCCCCCCCATCCACGGTCTTGAACACCCCGCCGGCCGCGCCGCCAAAGTAAAAGGCGGCGTGGTCGCGAGGGTCTCCCACCACCGCCGCCACGCGCCCGCCGCGAAACGGCCCCACCAGGCGCCACGGCGCCTGGTCCTGCACGGCACGGCGTACCCCCACGATCTCCTCGCCTGCATCGCCCATCGGTCAGCCTCCCATCATATTTCGTCGCCTGTCTCATTCCCGCTCGCCGGCCCGATCCCTGCCACCGCCGGGCGACGGCAGAGCCGGGCGCATTCGGGCGCCCGGCTCTGCCGCAGGTCGCTAGACGGACGGGGACGTGAACGTCCACCGCCACGGCTCCGTTCCGCCGTTCACGGGAGAGTGATACGTCGTGACCCCATGCAGGCCGTTCTTGATGATCCGATAGGGAGCGGGACTGCCCACCCCGACGTACTCCGGCATCATCAGGACCGGCAGGTTGATGGCCGCGTACTTTTCATACGCGTCCAAACGCTGCTGCGCCTGGGCCGCAGTGCCCGGCGCGTACACGGCTTTCGCCAGCGTGTCCATCGTTTGGCTCGAATAGCCACCAAAGTTGTTGGTGGCCCCCGTCAGGTACAGGCTGGTGCTGGGGTAGCCCACGCCCTCGTACCACCCGGCGCCCCACCAGGCCAAGTCCCACTTGTCCGTATTTTTCGGGTTGGTGATGAGGCTGATGAGCTGAGAGAAAGGCTGCTGTTCCAGAGTGACGTCAATGCCCTCCTGCGCCCAACTCTGCTTCAGATACTGAACGATGTTGGTGTCCGTCGTAGACCCGGACATCACAAGGAAGGTGAAGTCGAGCGTCACGCCGTTGCGAGTCATGACGCCGCTGCTGTTTGGCGTCCACCCGTGCTGCTCCAGCAGTTTCTTACCCGCGGCCGGGTTGTAGGAGTAGCAGGGCAGATGCGTGTCGTAGTACGGATTCGCCGGCTCCCGCGCCACCACCGTACAATTCGGAATCGCAAAGCCATGGTACAGGTGTTGGGCGATCGCGGCTTGGTTGATGCCCATCTGCATCGCCTGCCGGAAGTACAACTGGTTGAACAGCCCCCCGATCACCGGGGCGTCGCTGTGGAAGTTGGGCTGCAGCAGGTTGTAGCTGATGACGTATCCGTGGTTGGCCGCCCGATATCCGCTCAGGTGGTGAGCCTCCGCGGTATAGGCAGACGGCAGCGAAGCCTCAGCCAGCAGGCCGCTCTTGAGGCCCACATACACGCGCGTCGACGACGTCTCATACTGGTACACCAGCGTCTTGATGGTAGCCTTGTGGCCGTCGTAGTTGGGGTTCGCGGTCATCACCCAGTAGTTGTTGTTGACAAACTTGCTGACGTCGTACGACCCGTCCACCACGCGAAACTGCGGGGCCAGTGGCGTCCGACCCACACTCAGAAGCCAGGTGAGCTCCTTGTTCATGTCGGCCGGGTTGACCAGGTTCGGGTTCGAGGGATCCGGGTAGTGATTCCAGACCTTTACCGGAACCGGCGTGGGGTAGTTCAGCACGTTCAGCTCCACCCACACGGGGTTGGACGGCTGGTTAATCGTCACCACCAGCGTGCTCGCGTTCGTAGCAACGACCGACTGGATGCGGTCGAAGGCAAAGCCACCCACGCTACTGTTTTCCCACGGAGCTGAGGACCCACTGGACGCCTTGTAAATCTGCCAGGTGAACGCGCTGTCGTACGCTGTCACCGGGGTCCCGTTGGACCAATGCCACTTGGGATTAAATTTTATCGTAAAGACGGTGTCGTTCTTGCTCGGCGTGATGCTGGACGCAATGGAGCGGCTGAAGTTGATGGTGTCGTTTTTCGAGATGTGGAACAGACCCTTCCACATCAGACTCGAGACGTCGTTGGACGTCGAGTTGTACGACACCGGGTCC
>JAKARZ010000051.1 GCA_021828405.1 Bacillota bacterium | reverse complement strand
GCCCCGCTTTCCGCCATGCCGCGCTCTATGACCCTCGGAAATCCCCGACGGGGGACGACCCCGCCGCGGTCACCGCCGCCTTGCCGGTATCGGCGGCTTGTTATGGCCTTCCGGTCATCCCAGCCCGTCGGCCCTCGGTTCACCCGCTTACGCGGCTCCATCGCTTCACCTTGACGGTTGCGGCCTGGTCGTCGCGCGGTCGACGCTTCGCGACCGCCCTCACGGACGGCCCCGCCAGACTCGCTTCGCCGTGGGCGGCTACTCCTTCGGCGGTTGGAATCGCACCAACTCTGTTCAGCGAGCTTCATGGCGGACGGGATCTGCAACCGGTGGAGAAGGCCGAGCGCGGTGTTCCGCAAGCTTGCCATGATCCGGGGACCGTGCCCGGTCGGAATGGGCGACGGGTCCTCGTCGCACACCCAGTGTCGGTTGTGTCCGCGAATGTGGTGTAAAATGCGCGGGGCGCTCGGAGACCCAAGTGTTCCCTGGACAAGGCACATCCCGTTCGGGTTTCCTTAGGTTAGTTGAGAACCTGAAAGGAGTCCGAACGAGCTGCCTACGGAAAGTGTGTCGCTGGGTGACCTGTTGCGCAAGGCCGGGGTGGATCAACGGAGGCACCGTCAACCGAAAGAGACAGCCACCTACCCCTGGCGCCAGCGCTCCACTCTAGCATGACCGGGCTCTTGCTATGGCCGCGGTTCAGGTGCATTGGCTGAGGGGCAGCGGGTCGTGCAATCGCTCGCGTCCGCCTTTGGGACGCGGTGCATTGATCCCCGCACCCGCATGAGGACGGGGCGGGTTCCACAAGGTGGCCCGCCCCGTGGCTAGGCGGCGCTAAAGCGTCAGGTGTTCGAACGCGTTCCGCAATTGGTCGTTCAGCACGCGGATGTGGGTCCCTTTCATGCCGAGCGATCTTGTTTGGATCACCCCCGCACTCTCCAGCTTGCGCAGCGCGTTCACGATGACCGACCGGGTGATGCCCATCTCATCCGCGACGTGGGACGTGACGACGAGCCCTTGATTGTCGTCGATCTCCGAAAATAGGCGCTGGGCCGCCATGAGCTCCGAGTACGACAGTGCCTCGATGGCCGCGGTCACCTGGCTTCGCTCGCGGTCCCGTGTCGCGGACCGCACCTCGCGCGCCCGGCCCATCACCAGCGCGATGATCGTGGCGCCGTATTCCGCCAGCAGCCAATCGTCTGCCGTGAGGCCGGACTCGGGGCGATAGAGGGTCAAAATGCCCGCCGGCCCCGAGGGTCCCTGCAGCACCATCTTGGTATTCGGCGTCGCGGCGCGCCCGGTCCCCGCCCCCGAGCCTCCGGCACTGAGAGGGCTCTCACCCAGGGGGGCCGTCACTTCCACCGCGCAGCCCAGCGTTGAGGCCAGTTCCTCCATAAACGGCCGCAGATCGTAGTTATCGGGCACCCCGCGCCACACAGCATCGGTCAGTTGCCGGAATGCCTCCAGCACAGCCATCGTGTTGTCCCCCTCCAATTAATCGCTCACTTGCCGGATCCCCGGCGTCGAACTTGGCATCAACGCCCGCTTGTTGTCGTACGGTCACGAACTTTGCTGTCGAGGTCCGTCCTCACACTGATTCGCACAATCACGACGTTTTGGGGTATTGCCACCATGCACTGTGTCTGACCGCGCACCGGTTCCAGTCTTGGCACGTGGTCCTACCAGATGACATGTTACCATGAAGTTGTGGAGCGAGTGGCGGCCGCAGAGGAATTGGCGCGCTTTCGCCTTGCGTGGCGCAGTGCGACCGGCTGGTGGCACGGCGGGGGAGGATGTCCGCCGACGCGAGGCGGACTCCCGGGGGGAGGCGGCGTCGGATGGCGGACAGCGAGGAGCGCTCCGGTGCGGCATCGAGCGGCCTGCACGGACTCTGGCCGCCGGTTCCCGCGGGTGGGTGGCGCACGGCGGTGCCGATGGGGGAGGGCTCCCTGCTGTTGCAGTGGGACAGTGGCCTCGACCGAGCGCACAACCGGCGGATTCATCGGCTGGCCGGTGCCCTCTTGGCGGACGCGGGCGGAAAGGCCGCCGTCGTGGCGGCGGTGCCTGGGTTTGACAGCCTGCTGGTGGAATTCGACCCCGACCGGGCCACCCCGGACGAGATGATGGCCCGCATTCGGTGGGCGGCGTGGGCCACGGGATCCCAAGCGGCCCCGCGCCGCGTGGAGGTGCCGGTCTGCTACGGGGGCTCGTGGGGGCCGGATCTGGAGGCGGTGGCCCGCCACGCGGGGCTAAAGCCCGACACCGTGGTGCGTCTGCATGCCAACCGGCCCTACCACGTGTACTGCCTCGGCTTTCAGGCCGGGTTTCCCTACTCGGGCCCGCTGCCCGACGTCCTGGTGCTCCCGCGCCGCGACCGTCCGGTGGCCCGGGTGAAGGCGGGGTCGGTGGCCATCGCCGGCCGGCAGACCGGGGTGTACACACGGCCGAGCCCGGGCGGGTGGCACGTGGTGGGCACCACTCCCCTGAACCTGTTTGATCCGGCCGCCGACCCGCCGACGCCGTATCGGCCGGGCGATGAGCTTTGGTTTCGAGCCGTATCGCCCGAGGAATTTGCTGCACTGGCCCGAGCCGGGGGCCGTTAGGTGGGACGCGTCATCGACGTGCTCGACGGGGGCTTGGCCACCACGATCCAGGACCGGGGGCGCCCGGCCGGCCCGGCGCGGGGGGTGGCGCCCGGCGGAGCCCTGGACACTTGGGCGGCGGGCTGGGCCAATGCGCTGGTGGGGAATCCGCCCTCAGCCGCCCTGTTGGAGGCGACGCTGCTGGGACCCACCCTCAGGTTTCCAGAAGGGGCCACGGTGGGGCTCGCGGGCGCCAACATGGGGGTGCGGGTTGACGGCCTCGCGGTGTCGGTGGGGCAGGCGGTGCGGGTTCGGCCCGGCGGGGAGCTGACCGCGGGGCCCGCTCGCTCCGGTGTGCGGTTGTATTTGGCCGTGGACGGGGGAATTCTCAGCGAGTCGTGGCTGGGGAGCCGCTCCGTGGATCAGGTGGCTGGCTTCGGGCGGCCCCTGCGAGCCCGCGACCGGCTGCCGCTCGGGCTGCCCCTGGCGGCCGAGCCCCCCAGCGGGGCCACCGGCGTGAACACCTGCTTGGCGAGAGACGTGGTGCGGGTCACGGCGGGACCCGCCGCCGACGGCGGCCTGCTGGAGTGGCTCACGGACGGCCGATTCCACGTATCCGTGCGGTCGGATCGCGTGGGGGTGCGGCTTGACCCCCAGGACGCGGCCCGCGGAAACCTGGCCGGGGTATGGCCGGCGCACTGGGACCGTCGCCTGTCCATCCCCATGGTCACGGGGGCCGTGCAGGTGACGCCGGATGGGACGTGTCTGGTGCTGATGGCCGGCCGCGGCGTCCTTGGGGGCTATCCCGTCCCGGCCGTCGTGGTGGCTGCGGACATGCCGGTGCTGGCGCAGGCAACGCCGGGGGCGCCGCTGCGCCTCGTGGTGGTGTCTCGCGACGAGGCTCGCGCGGCGTGGGCGGCCCTTAAGGCGTCGGCGCCGTGGGCTCGCGGCGTGGCCGCGAAGGACGCTACGCCCGAAGGGGAGGGAGAGGGTACACGATGTGGATGAGCCTCACGGCGGACTTGGGGGAAAGCTTTGGCCGATGGCGCATGGGGGATGACGACGCCCTTTTGGAGGTGGTGACGTCGGCCAGCGTGGCGTGCGGGTTCCATGCCGGCGACCCGATGGTGATGGACCGCACGGTGCGGCTGGCCAGCGCGCGCGGCGTGGGCGTGGGTGCGCACCCGGGCTACCGCGACCTGGAGGGGTTCGGGCGCCGCGATCTCGTGATGTCCCGCGACGAGATTCGCACGGCCGTGCTTTATCAGGTGGGCGCGCTGGAGGGATTTTGCCGGGCGGCGGGCATTCCGCTGGAACACGTCAAGCCCCATGGCCAACTTTACAATCGGGCCCTCGTCGACGAGGCGGTGGCGCGCGCGGTGGTGGCGGGCGTGGCCGGATGGGGCGCGGGCGTGCCGATCGTGGCGGCCGGGGGCGCGCTGGCGGACGCCGCGCGCGCGGCCGGGCTGCCGGTGGCAGTCGAAGCGTATGTGGACCGGCGCTACGCACCAGACGGCACACTGGTGCCCCGAGGGCAACCCGGGGCGGTCCTAATCGATCCGGCGGCGGTGGTGGCGCAAGCGCAGAGCCTCGCCTGCGAGGGTCGCGTCCAGGCGGCGGGCGGCGCGTGGCTGCCCGTGGCGCCGGATACGCTGGTAGTCCACGGGGATACGCCCGGCGCGGCGCACTTGGCGGGATTGGTGAAGGAGGCCCTGGCCAAGTCCGGCATCCGCTGGGGCTCGTTAGCGGCCGTATTATCGGCGCGGTGAACCCCGCAGCGAGTCTGAAGCGTTATCGAGACAGATGCGAGCGGCAGGCGAAGGGGGACAGCGGTGGGAGCCAGGGCGCGGTGGTCGGTTCGGGGCGTGGTGCTGGCCGTCTTGGTGGTTGGTCTTGCCGGCTGCCGATGGCCCGCCTTTGGCCCGGCCCGTTCGGCTCCGCCGTTTCCCACCCACCCGGGGATCCTGCACGGCGAGCAATTGCCGACGATGTGGCCGGGGCCGGCGCCGGGCCCGCTGCTGCTGCGGCGCGTCGTGGTGATGAATCGGCAAACGCTGTGGGGCGTCACCGGCGCCCCGGGGGCGGGCAGCGGGCTCCTGAAGACCGTGAACGGTGGCCGGGGATGGCAGGAGCATTATCGGACCGGGCTGCCGGTGACCGATCTGCAATTTGTCAGTGCGCGACAGGGCTATGCGGTGGAAAACGGGTGCGGCGTCGGCCAGTGCCTGACGTCGGCGCTACTGCGCACGCGGGATGGCGGGCAGCGGTGGTCAACCACGTACGCGACCCACCGGTGGGAGCTGGCGAGCCTATCGTTTGTGTCCCCAGAGTGGGGCTACCGGGTGACCAAGAGCGGTCCCCAGGCGTGGGCGCTGGCGTTCAGCGCGGACGGCGGGGCCACCTGGGAACCGCGCTCGTTTCCCTGCCTGCGGCAGACCGGATCCGTCGCGGTGAGCTTTGTGACCCGGGAGCTGGGCTACCTGGCCTGCGGGGCGCCCTCGTCGGCGAGCGCCGCCGGGACCACGGTGTGGGTGACGCACAACGGGGGAGAGGCGTGGACCGAGGCAGGCGCGGCTCCACCCGAGGACGTTACCGGCCTCACTTTTGAGAGCAGCACCGTGGGGTACCTGGGGACGCGGGCAGGCCTGCTGGCCACGCGCGATGGCGGGCGCCGCTGGTTTTGGGCCCAGCGGCCGCAGATTGTGGCTGACCACGGCGTGGCCTCGCTGGGGCGGATGGGCCATGAGGTGTACCTGCTCGCTGCGGGCCGCGCCTGGGTCGTGGGCGTCGGCGGCGCGTGGTCCTCCCTTTATCCGCTGCCGAAGCCGCATACCGCGGTGGTGTGGCCCAGCGCGCGGACAAGCTACGGTGTGGGGGAGGTGGGGGCGCCGACCGCGGTGATGGCCGGCGCGCCCGGGTCAGGAGGCTGGATCACGGTGGGATATCTCCCCGGACCCGCCAGCACGCTGGTGTCCGTGTCGCCGAAGACGCTCTGGGCCGTGAACCCGCGCTGGTACGTGAGCCGCGACGGAGGCAGGACGTGGCAGACGCCAACGCTGCCGGGGACGACGCCCGCCACCGATGCGTCGGCGTGCGGGAGCTATGGCTTCCTGCTGATGGGCCAGCGGGCGGTGCGCGTGACGACCAACGGCGGAAAGAGCGTGGGTCGGGCGCTGCCGCTGCCGTTTGATGCCACCAGCGTCGCCTGTCAAAGCCCGAGAGTGGGTTTCGCCCTGGGGCGGTCGCTCTCCGCCGCAGTGAAGGAGCCGGGCGGCAAGCGGGTGCATGTGACCCCGGGCACGGTGTACCTGTGGCGGACCGCAGACGGCGGAGCCAATTGGCTGCCCTTCCGGCTGCCGCCGGTGCTGAATATGGCGGCGCCTACCACCATTCGGTTCCTGGGACCGCACCTGGCGTGGATGTGGTCGACCAATGGCTACTGGCTCACGCGAGACGGCGGACAGAGCTGGGTCGCACGCTCCATGCCCTCCGGCGTGATGATTCGGTCGCTGGCGTTTGACAGCCCCACGAGAGCCGTGATCGTGGTGAGCACGGGCGTCTACACCACGTCCAACGGAGGCCGCACCTGGGTGCCGGTCTCGTGAGGGCGCCGTGGAACTATTTGAAGCGGCTGGCGCGCAGGGTCGCGCGGGACGACGTTGGGGCCTACGCAGCCGCGCTCTCCTATAATTTCTCGTTTGCCCTTCTGCCGCTCCTGCTGTTTGCTACAGCGCTGCTTGCCTTTCTGCGGTTCCGAGACCCGGTCCACGTCCTCACCGCTCCGCTCGCGGGGGTGGTGCCCAAGAACGTGCTGGCGCTGGTGTCCCAGGCGCTCGCGGGCGCCGTGCGCCACAGGAGCCCCACGGTGCTGTCGCTGGGGTTCTTGGGGTTCGTGTGGGGCATGTCCGGCGCCTTTCGCCAAATCATCGATGCGATGAACCATGCCTACGAATTTCGGTTTCCGTTCCGGCGCCGATCCTGGGAACTTTACGGAGTGTCCGTGCTTTTGGGGATGACCGTGGGATCGCTGCTGGTGGCGGGGCTCGCCTTCTCGGTGCTGGGGCCGAGCGCCATCGGCGGGCTGGCCACGGCGGTGGTGGGCCATCCGCCGGCGCGGCTGGCGCTGGCGGTGCTGCACTGGGGCGTGCTGGCCGCCGTGCTGTGGCTCGGGCTCTCGATTTTGTACTCAGCGGCGCCGGATCGGCCGCACGGCTTTCGCTTCTATACGCCGGGCACGCTGGTGGCGGTCCTGGCGTGGGCGGTGCTGTCCATCGCCTTCCGCCAGTACACCACCCGAGTCAGCACCTTCGGGGTGTATGGCACGCTGGGAGCGATGATTTTCCTGTTGCTCTATCTGTACCTGTTTGGCTTTCTCCTCCTGGTGGGTGCGGAGGTGAATGCGCTGGCGGAGCTGCCTCCTGAGCCGGACGGGGCGGCGGGAGGGCCGCCCGCGCGCAACCCCATCACTCGCTGACGGCGGGGTCAGGCTCCCTTGGGGGTTTCGGTGTGACTTCGAGTGCGTCGGTGGGGGCGATGCCGCGCAGCATGTCGGTTAGCTCGGTCGGCAGAAACAGGAGCGTGTTTTGCTCGGATTTGACGGCTTCCAGCAGTACGTTCAGCCCCCTTAGGCGAAAGGCCGTTGTCGAGTGCTCGTACAGCCGTGCCGCTTTGAGGAACTCCTCAGCGGCAATCACCTCCGCTTCGCCGTAAATGCGCCGCGCCTCTTTCTCGGCCTGCGCCTGCGCCTTGCGCGACAGCACATCCTGCAGCGACGGGGGAATCTCCAGGTCCCGGATCTCCACGTTTTGCACCGCAATGCCCCATGACTCCGCGCGCTCCCGAATTTGCTCCGCGATGCGCTCATCGAGCTGCCGCTGGTCCGACAGCAATTGCTCCAGGTCGCTGCGGCTCACGATGTCACGGAGGGTCGTTTGGGCCGCGAGGTCGATGGTCGCCTGGTAGTTCTTGACCTCCAGCGCCGCGCGCGTCACGTCGGCGACGCGCCAGAACAGGACCGCCAGGAGCGTCACCGGCACCTTATCCTTCGACAGGGTGCCCTCGGTGCGAAATTCGGTGGTGGTGATGCGCTTGTCGATGATCATGGCGCGCTGAAATCCGAACAGGACAAACCGGATGCCCGGGCCGCGGTTGCCCACGTATCGGCCCAGGGTGAACACCAGCATCTCATCCCACTGCTTGATGACCTTGAGCGACAGGAGTCCCCAGATGACCACGATGATAAGGACCACGGTAAGTCCGTTCATGTCCGGTGCTCCTTTGCTGGTCGTGTGGCGGCCGCCTTGCGGAAAGCCGTCGACCCAGCATAGCACCTCGGAGAACCGCCGACGCGTCAGTTCATCGGCTTGCCGGTCCAGCTGAACGGCCAGGGATAGTTGCCGCCGTACACGGTGTCGAACCAGGTTTTGGCGTACGGATCCTGCAGGTGGAAATACTGATCGTAGATAGCCCGCGCCACGAACCCGGAGTACGCGCCAAACACGCCGTCGTGGATGTACACCAGGACCTCAAGCTTGGGCGTCGGCAGCGGGCCGCTCGCGGCGTACGACGCCGCCGGCGCGAACGACTCAAAGAACGCATTGTTGATCGGGCTGTTGACCCGCTGGGCCGTGCCAGTTTTCGTGCCGACGTACATGGGAATGCCATTCATGGCGCCGTAGCCGGTGCCCAGGGGGCGCTGGGCCGAGCGCTCCATGCCGACGTGGATCACGTGGTAGTCGGCTCGGCTGATGGGGAGCTTCTGCTGCACCACGGGCTTGAACCGGTCGATCACCTTGCCGCTTGGCGACGTGACGTACGACAGGAAGTGAGGCTGGTACAAAGTGCCGCCGTTCACCACGGCCGCTTCGGCACGGGCCAGGCCGATAAGGGTATACGCCGAGATGCCCTGCCCAATCGCGGTGTTAAGGTTCTGGCCCCACGTCCAGGGCTGGCCCTCCAGCGTCTGGTAGCGCTGGGGCGTGGGCATCTGGCTGGGCACTTCGCCGGGAATGTCGAGCCCGGTGGTCGAGTTCAAACCGTACAGCGACAGGTAGTGGTCCATGCGCTGGATTCCCATCCAGTAGCCCACCCAGTAGAAATACGTGTCGTCCGACACCTCGAGGGCCCGCTCCAGGTTGACCGGGCCAAAGCCGGGCCCGTACCAGTTCTTAAACGCCGGGTCCAAGGGGAAGTATCCGTGATCCACCACCACCGTGCTTGGGGTGATAACGCCCGACGCCAGCGCACCGCCCGCGATGATGGGCTTGAACACGGAGCCCGGCGCGTATTGGCCCTGGTACACCCGATTCACCCAGGCCCCGGTTTGGTTGAGCTGGTTCACGTACTGAGTCGTCGCGGGGTCAAGCAGGTTCGGGTTGTAGGTGGGCAGGCTCACCGCCGCCAGGATCGCGCCGTTTTCGGGGTTGAGCACGATGACCGCGCCCTTGGTGGCTTTGGGGGAGTGCGGACTGGAGGGGCTGGTTTGCATGGCATGCATGACAAACTGCAGCGCCTGTGTCGCCACCATCTCCATCTGCCCGTTAATGGTCAGGTGAATCGTGTTGCCCGGGACCGGGGGCTTTGAGCCATAAATCTTTAAGAACTGACCTTGGGAGTTGACCTGCACCAACTGCTGGCCGGACTGGCCGCGCAGGAGGCTCTGATACTCGGCCTCCAGACCCTGCTGGCCAAACAGTGAGGACGCGGTGTACCCCTGGTTCGGGTGCGCCTTCAGTTCCGGCCCATTGATCGAGGTCACGAAGCCCACGAAGTTGCCAAACAGGCTGCCCTGTGGATAAGAGCGCTTGGCGGTGACCAGGAGGTGGATGTCCGGGTACTGCGTGCGATTTTCTTGATAATGGGTGATGGCGGTGGGGGAAAGCCCCTGGCTCGGGTCCAGAATAACCGGCCAAAACGGAGGGTTGTGGGTTTCCTCGTAGTGCACCGTCCCGTTCAGCTGCGAGACGCTTACCCCCAGCAGCTTGGCGATCCGCGCCGCCTCTTGGTGCGGCAGCGAACCCTGGGACGGGTTCATCCACTCAATTTCCCAGGCGGGCTGGTTGTTGGCCAGCACCATGCCGTCGCTGGTGACAATCTCACCGCGGGGCGCAGAAACGGGAATGGTGCGCAGGTAGTCCTGCTGGCCGAGCGACTGGTAGTGGGCCGCTTGCACCACCTGAATATTCTCCAGCCGCGCGGCGATGGCCCCCAGCGCCACCAGGAGCACCCCAGCCATCACCCAGGCCCGCCGGGCCGTCCGCTTCTGTTCCCCTTCTATCATGCCGTGCCCCCCACTGTTAAACGCCGCCCCTGCGGCCGACGTTTGTCCCGCCGCCGGCCGAGATTGAAGAAACCCCGTCAAACATTGCCGCCATTATAGTGCGCGCGGCCGCGCCGATGCCAACGGCGCCGATGCCAGCCGCGGCGGTGCCGCGGGTCGTCCGAGAAAGTTTGCGCCACGGGCGTGGGTTATCCGACGGCTAAGGGCGGAACCGTTGTAGCGGCGTCACCAGACGCCTGCGAGAGTTCCGCTAAGCCCCAAACACGTCGGTTTCCGCAGATAGACCCCCCCGGCTTTAGATAGCATGACAGCACCCGCCCCCACGAATCGCAAGTGTCGCGGGCTACATTACCGACGCACAAGAACGCGAGAGCGGTGCAGAGCCGCATACGAGGGGAGGCGGGTGCGATGAGCGAGTATACCGGGTTTGTGGGGTTCGCTGTGAGTGCCGCGACGATCGCGGTGGCGGTGGCGGCGCCAGGTCGCACGCCGGCGGTAGACGCGGGCGTGCTGGCGGCCGACGCGGCCGCCGTGCGGAAGGGGGTGATACGGCCGCCGGACCGCGGCACGCTGCTGACCTGCTACGAGGCGGGGCCGACGGGCTATGGGCTGCAGCGCCAGTTGGCGGCGCTGGGGGTGACGTGTCAGGTCATCGCGCCGGGCCTGGTGCCGACGCGGCCGACCGACCGCCTCAAGACGGACCGGCGCGATGCGCGCCACCTGGCGGACGCGCTGCGAGCGGGGACGCTGACGCCGGTGCGGGTCCCGACCGAGGCGGAGGAAGCCTTCCGCGACTTGGTGCGGGCGCGGACGACGGCGGTGCAGGTCCGGCAGCGGGCGCGGCAGCGCGTCAAGAGCACGCTGCTGCGCTGGGGGCTGCGGCCGCCGGGAAGCCCGGCCGCCTGGGGGCCGGCCTACCGGGCGTGGCTCCGGCCGGGGGCGCCGACGCCGACCCCCCGGGACCCGGTGTGGGGGGAACTGCTGAGTCAGCTCGCGGAAACGGACCGTCGGGTGGACCGTTTGACCCGGCAGATCGCGGCCACGTGGCCCACGCACCCGCTGGCGCCGCTGATGCGGGCGTGGCCAGGGCGGCGGGGGATCGACGGACTCACGGCGGCCACGGTGGCCGCCGAGCTGGGCGACGGCGCGCCCTTCACGCACCCGCGGCAGGTCATGGCCGGGGTCGGGTGGGTGCCGTCGGAAGCCTCGAGCGGCGTCACCCGGCATCAGGGCGGGCTGACGAAGACGGGCAATGCGCCTCTCCGCCGCATCTTGGGGGAGGCGGCCCACCGTTAGCGGTTCCGTCCCCGGCCGGACGGGGCGGTGGGGCGCCGCCTCGCGGCCCTGGGGTCCTGGGAGCCGGCCGTGAGTGCCATGAGCGGGCGGGCACCACAGCGCCTCCATGCGCGGCTGCGCACCCTGCCAGGCCGCCGGGGCACCCCGAAGGCGATCGCGGCGGTCGCCCGGGAACTGTGCGGGTACCTGTGGGCAATTGCCGTCTGGGTCCGCGTTCAGCCCCCGGGGGCGGTGCCGCCTGCCGCCTAAGCCGCCTCGGTCCCCGATCGGGGAGCCGTGAGCCCTGGACAGGACGGCGGCGCGGGGTCGGGAGCGCCCTCGTGAGCTCCTATGCGTTAAGGCCCTCGGGCGGAGCACGCGACTTTCGATAGAGGCAGCTCCCATCGGATCCACCCACTGGCGGTACCGGGGGACCCGGGAGCCCGCGGATATGAGAGGGATCCGCCGTCGACGATAGCCCTGCGAGGTACCGGTCCTATCCAGCGCTGACGGCTTCCCGCCCCCGGCCCCGCTTCTTGAGTCTGGCCGTCCCGCGTCAGACTCCCAGCGACTCCTCCGGGGCGCCTACGGCGGCTGGGACTCTGGCTCGGCACGGCCCAAAAGATACCAGCGGTCCCGGGGTTGACAGGGCGTTGTCATATGAGCCGTGGGGGGTTGTTCAGGCCGTGTAGTCGAGCGCGCGGAAAGCAACCGAGGCAGAGGCCACCAGGGCTCTTCTCGGAGCCCGCCCCAACACCATCGACGGTCCCGGCCGCCCGTCGCAGACCAGCGGCGTCGCGAAAATCGTGGTGCCCTCTCGTTATGTCGGGGCGAGCCGGTGAACTATTGGGCAGCGCTTAATCAGTCCGCCAGGAACCGGATCACCTCGTGCCAGGCATCGCTGGCCGCCCTCGCATCGTACATGGGCCGGGTGTCGTTGAAGAAGGCGTGCTGGGCGCCACCGTACAGCTTATACGTGAAGGGCTTGTCGGCCGCCTCCATCGCCCGCTGGAAGTCCGGTACCAGATCGGTGATGCGGCGGTCTTTGCCCCCATAGAGTCCCAAGACGCGAGCTTGGATCGCCGGCACTTTGTCAAGGGGCGGGTTCTCTCCGTAAAAGATGACCACCTTCCAGAGGTCTGGCTGATGCGTGGCCATGTGGATGGCAAGGCCACCTCCCATGCAGAATCCAAGGTCCGCAATCCGCGTTGCGTCCACTTCCGGTCGGCTGGCAAGGTAAGTCACAGCGCCGGTCAGCTCCTGGGCAAACGTGGCACGCTGTCCGGGCGACATCACCTGCATGAGGGTCCGCAGCGCGTGCTGCTCATCGGGGGAGCGGCTCGCGAGGGTCTGCGCCATCTTGCTGGGATCCCGCTGCACCTCCGGCGGCGCTTGGCGGAGGAACATCATGCCGGCTCGGATATTCTCCGGCTGCATCACCTGCCGCCAGTCGCCGGTGTACAGATCGGGGGCCAGAGCAACGTATCCTTCGCCGGCGAAGCGACGCGCCACGTCTTTAATGTGGTCGTCCAATCCCCAAATTTCATGAACCACGATAACCGCCGGGTGTGGCCCGCGTTCGTCGGGCGTGGCCAGATACCCCTCCAGGGCCCGTTGGCCGCCCGTAAAAGACACCATTTCTTCCCGCACAGAGTCGCCCCTTTCCGAAGAATCTTTCCTGTCGGACCGAATGGGTGGCGAGTCGGAGGAGTCAGCAACCTGGTAGCGTGTCGTATGATAACACGCGATGGGGACGCGAGCCGGGGCGCCGCCAGGACTAACCCAAAGTGGGGCAGAAGGTGGCCGAACCGCATTGACGCTGCGGGGCTGACGTGTTCGCGGCGGCTGTGGTAAGCCAGGACCATGACACACATTCACGACGCGCGGCCCCGCCCGCGCACGGCGCCCGAGACGGTGCGCCGCGTCACCATGCAGTGAGTCGAGGGGCGCGAGGACGCGGCC
>JAKARZ010000050.1 GCA_021828405.1 Bacillota bacterium | reverse complement strand
CACGGGCATCCACATCACCCAGGCGGAGCTGGACGCCTTGGCTCTGGTATACGACACCGTCCGGGGGCAGTGGAACTACACGATTTCGCCCCAATCCGACTCAGTTATTAAACCGTGAGCCCTAAGAACGCCGTATAGGCGTGGCGATCCGCCGGCGTCAGCGCCGGGTCCAGCAAGGGACTGATGAGGCGGTAGCGAAAGAGCGCCCACGCCTCTCGTTCGGCATCGGTCATGTCGGAAGCCTCCTTTCAGGGGCCACCGGTCCCGCCGAGGGGCCGCGGGCGGGAGAGATCAATCAGGGTGGCACCCCGACGGCCCGCAGCCGCCGCCCGAGATGGGTGCGCGCCGGCACCACCGCCGCCGGCCACGGGGCCGCCGTCAGATCGGCCCAGATGCCCATCCCGCTCGCGACCTCGGGCCGAAAGATCACTGCCAGGGCCGCCCAGGCGAGGCCGAGCCACCCCCAATCGACCGACCGCGCCCCGGCCGGGGCCCGCCAGGTCGGCCACGCGAGCGAGATCCCCCAGCGCGTGGCCTGCTGGAGCACGCGTTGGCGCAGGCCGGGGCCCTGCGGCCCCCACCGCCGCCACCGGCGCCGCACCGTCACGGGGGCGGCGCCGGTCTGCGCCGCGACGGTCGCCCACGACGCGCCCGCCCCCGCCGCTGGCAGCAGCGGGTCCAGGGACGCCACCGGGAGTTCCTCATACGGCAACAGCCAGGGGGGAAACACTGTTTCCACGGTGTGGCACGGGCGGCACCGCAGCCGCCGCAACCCCAAGCGGTCGCGGCGGCCCGGCGTCCAGTGCACCCACCGCGGGCGGGTACTATGCCACGCCCGGCGGCGGGCGCACTGCGGGCACGGCCGCCAGGGCGCGGTGGGATCCTGCCAATAGGCCTCGTAGGCGGTGACCAGCACCGCAAAGTCGTGTACACTGGGCACTGCGGGGGACACAGGCTGTCCGTCGACGAGGACAAGGAGCAGCCTGTGTCTCTTTTGTGGCTCCTTCGGGATCCGGATGCCCTCAGCGCACCATACCGACCGTACCGTGGGCAAGCCTATGCGGCCGTTTAACGCCTCCGCGTCCCTCTGTGGCCAGCGAATCTGGGACAACCGGCCGGAAATCCGGTCACGTAGTGTGGGATTCTACAGCATTCTGCGGTGCCACGGGCACCACTGGCGCCTGGGGCTGCTTCACTGGCGAGCCGATGACGTGCTCACGTATGACATAGCCATTGACGACACGGGTCGCCCTTGGGTGGGCGCCGGCCGGCGCGGGGCGACCCCGGACACCCAGCGGCAACACGCGTGGACGCGCCTCGAAAAAGGGATCCGCGAAAACCCGTCGCTCCTGCACGCACGATCGCGCGTCACCCTGATGGATCAGGGCGACCCGCCTGGCGCTCCTGTACAGCCATTCGGGGATGTCCGCCGGGCTAGTGGTGCTGGTGAGCGTCCTAAACGTCCTGGACCCCGCGGCGCTCGCGACGGAAGAGCAGGTGCTGGGCCTCACTCACAACGTCCGCCTCATCGCGGGCGACCTTTCGGCGCGGTTCCCAAGCGCCCGGAGATGCGTCTGCCCAAAGCTTTGCCGGAGCGCCCCACTGGCCGCGTGGTTTCGGGAATTTCTCGAGGAGCGGGAACCCGGTGGTGCCGAACGCAGCCTGCACACGCCGCTTGAGGTTCCGGACACGACCGAGAAGGCACTGGTCTGCTTGCTCCAGGCCACCACGCGACATGCGTTCCTGTCCACCGGCCATGTGCCCGACTTTTTCAACAAGGCGCGGGGGCTGGCCGGCTACCTAGCCGACGACCATGCCACCGTCACCGCGGTGCGGCGACGGTCCTCCGTGGCCTCCCCCACCATAACGCGCCCGCGCATCGTCCGTGTGCCCGGATGACCAACGCTCTCCGGCCCGGCTTGATGAGTCTCCACTCCCATCTGGCCCTCGTGGCATGAAGTGGATCTTCGCCGCCTCTCACTCCGGGGCCGAGGCATAACAACTGCAACATCACGCTGGGCTCGGTCAGGGTGACCGTGCCCAGCGGTTCAGAACCCCGGCCCCACGATGGTGGCGGTCCCTCGCTTCTAGAACGGCACCAAGGGGTCCGGGGATCCGTTTGACGTTAACTCGGCCGGTCCGCGCTCGGGGATGCGGACGGGCGGGTCGGACGACCCCACACACTCACCGGCGACGAGCGGGAGAAACGCCGAGCCTCGGGGCCCCGTGTGGAACATGCCGTGCACCTCCCCGCGGCTGCCGGGGTGATGCGCCGACCCCCGCCTAAGTTGCCCAAGCCGCCCATCCCGCTACGGGCGCCGCATCAGGGCGGCCATGATCTGCTGTTTTGCGGTTGACCCCGGTTGGTTTCGTAGTAGTACTGTCCGGTGATCGTCCGGCGCTGCACACTGGACACAGCCCAAGCCACGGTGCCCCGACCTCAGCAGAACTTCAGACCGCTCAATCTCATCGATTCGTTAGTCGGCTGGCGATGAGGGCCCGCGAGCCGATGACCCTAGCTTTCCCAGGACCTCGGTCGGTTGAGGGGGGCACCGGTACTCCGCGATGGGGCGCAGGTGGACTTCGGTGCGCAACGCCACCACGACCGCCCAGCGACGACACCAACTTATGTGGTTGACAATTCATTGCGTGCGTTATAAGCTACATGTGTGCGTATAACGCACTGGCTGTCATGAGTGATATGCGTGGACCCGGGAACGGATGGCCAAGGGCATCCGTACGCGTTCCGGGGAATGGGGCCGCTGCGGCAGTTGAAAAGGAGGGCCGAGCCATGAAGTGGTGGTGGGTGGTCTACGCCGGGGCTCTGGTGATGTTGTGGACGATTCCCTTTGACCATGCGCTCAACGCCGGGGGCATCTACGTCCCGGTCGTCATTCTCGGTGGGGTGATTGGCCTCACCGCCGTGTATCGGGCTTCTCTGCCCAGGAAAGGACGGTAAAGCACCATGTCGCTGACGGACTGGATCATCGGATCCATGGTCGTATATCTGGCGGCAATCTTGCTGATTGGGTTCGTGGCCGGCCGAGGGTCGGCGTCCACCAACGAAGGGTTTTATGTCGCGTCGCGAAGGCTCACCTGGTGGCAGGACAGCTTCGCCGTGTTCACCACTGCCGCCCCAGCGGCGGCGTTGACGGGGACAATTGGTTTGTTCTACACGGGCGGCGCGAACATGCTGGGATACGTGGTCGCCTATTTACTCGTCTCTCCGCTCATTTACCTGCTCATCGGCACCCGCCTTCGCCGCATCGGCGCACAACTGAAATACCAGACTCAGGCCGACTTCGCGGGCCGGTTCTTCCAGAGCCCGTTCCTGCACTATCTCACGTCCATCGGCGGGATCGTGTTCCTGGTGCCCTACTTTGCTGTCAACCCGATCGCGCTCGGACTCGTGCTCCACGCCACGACGGGCGCACCATACGCGTTGGGGGTTGCCCTGTTTCTGATCGTAACGCTGGCGTACTCGTATTTTGGCGGGTTGAAAGCGATCGCGCAAACCGACGTGTTCCACGGGTTCTTGCTTCTGGTGTTCTTTCTCATCACCGTGCCGGTGCTGTTTGCTCATGCCGGAGGATTCGGGTCAGTCTTGACTCATGACTCCGGGACGGTCACCAACCCGATCGAGTTTGTCACCTGGGTCGTGTACCTCGGGCTCACGCCCGCCGTGTGGGCAGACCGCTGCCTGCGCATGTATTCCGTCGTAGACGACCGGAACATCCGTCGCAGCGCGATCGCCATCGGGGTTACCCTGGGAATCGCCGGACTCAGCTTCTTCATGCTGGGCGTGGTGAGTCGGGCCATCATCCCGGGCTTGTCGCCGACCACGGCGCAAACCTCACTGGCAGCGTCCTTGGGTAGGGCTGCCCCTTGGCTCATCCCCTTCTACATCGTGAGCCTGTGGGGTGGGGGCATGTCTGGCCTCAGTTCCGGGATGCTGGCCACGGCCAATATGTTCACCAAGGATTTGTACGTGCGGGTGTGGAAACCGCTTTGGACGGACTTCACCAAACCCGACGCTGTGCGCGACCAAGCAACGGTTAAGGTGGGGCGAGCATTCATGGTGGTGGTCGCGGTGTTATCCGCCGTGATAGCTGGTCCGCAGCCTACGTTCATCTATTTTTTAATCTTCATTACTCTGGGATCATTTCTCCAATTCGTGCCGATGTTTCTCGGAGGTCTGTACTGGCGCGGAGCGTCTACAACAGCGATAGTGATCTCATTTATTGCCGGTGTTTTCCTCGCGGCTTACTGGACATTTATCACACCTCCTCCGTTCGGGTTCGAAGCCGGGTTGGCCGCTCTGCTGGTCAATAGCCTACTTTTCGTGATACTTTCGCTGCTCGTCCCTGACACGGCTGGTCGGCAAGCTGAACGTGACACGATCCGGATGGTGGCGACCACGCCCTTCGAGGACGCGTCGGCGGAGGGGACGGGAACAGCCGCTCTGTCTGGACCCGCGATCCCGTCTCCCTAGCTGAGCAGCGAATCCCGTTGAGGCGCAGCAAGAGATGAAAGGGTGGAACGCGTGGACAAGCTGATCATCACCGTCACCGTGGATTCGACCATGTCTTACCCAGGCAACCCCTACATGCCAAACATCGAGGACACCCACGCCGTCGCGGAAGAATATGTGCGAGCCATCGATGCGGGCGCGTCAGTCGTACACCACCACGGGGTCCATCATCTGGACCCCGGTATCCAGGCCGATGGACGGCAACTGTCCACCGTCGATGTCCAAGGATGGCGGACCCTGACGGAGGACATTCGGCACCAGCGGGATGCCGTGATCCAATTTGGGATTGCCAGTGCCCGCTTGCCGGATAAGCTTCGGCTCCTGGAGTTGCACCCCGACATGATGTCTTATGCGTTCAATGTCCATGATGAATATTTTCGGCCCGACCCCGCTTACGCCGCCAACGAGATGTACGCACTGCATCCACGCGATGAACTCGCCGAGTTCAGTCGCGCAGCCCTGAAGCACGGGGTCAAGCCGGAAGTGGAAAGTTTCTACACAGGGGCGTTCTGGAATTTCGCGCATATTCGCGCCCAAGGGTTGCTGTTGGATCCTGTGTGGACCACTCTCTTCTTGGGCTGGCCGGGGGGGGCTTGGACGCCGCCGACGCCAGATTCTCTGCTGTATTTGGTTCACCATCTTCCACCACGCGCGAACTGGAACTTAAGCGTGATGGATGCCCGGCTCCAATGGCGACTCCTTCCGCTCGCGATTGCACTCGGCGGCCACGTTCGGGTTGGTTGGGAAGACAACCCGTACTTGCCGGATGGGTCCTGGGCTCGGACTAACGCGGAACTGGTTGATGTCGCAACCGCCATGGCGCGGTTGATCGGACGGCCAGTTGCCTCACCGGCGGAAGCGCGGGCCATTATCGGGCTACCCCCGCGGAGGAGAAGTGATGAATAACGACCGCCATGGCAAAGAACATGGTCGGTGTCTCGACCATTCAAAGGCCACGCGATATCCTGTTGCAACGAAGGTATAGACGTCGCGAGGCGCCACCACGGGCCCGGACGCCACTCCGGCGTGCCTGCGGGCTGGGCCTTCATGCAGAGCACGCGACCGCCGGAAGCAGAGATGCCGATTTTGGAGGCAGCAAGATGGGAACAACTCGGCCACGTGTCCCGCTTAAGACGGTTCAGTCACTGGACCGAGGCATTTCCGCCTTAGAGCTGGCGTTCGACGGAGGCGTCACGCCGGTGGAGTTGGCGCGCCATCTTCAGGTCGACCGCAGTTCCGCCTATCGCTTGCTCAACACCTGGGTGGAACGAGGATACCTGGTCCGCGATGCGGCCAGCGGCGCCTTTGCTCCCAACGCCACGCGCTTTGCTGTACTGCATCGGCAAAGTGTACACGCAGCACGGTGGACCGATGCGGCCTTAGTCGCTCTGAAGGCCTTGCGCGACACCACCGATGAAACGGCCAACTTGGGTGTGCTGGATGATCGCTTTGTGGTATTTTTAGGACAAGAATTGGCGCGGTCGTCCGTGATCATTATTGACCTATTGGGACGACGCCGACCCGCTCACTGTTCGGCCCTCGGCAAGGCGCTGTTGGCCTGCCTACCGGAATCGGAGCTGAAGCAGTGGCTGCATGCGGCGCCACTGACGGCTCTGACCCCAAACAGCATCACAGACGTGGCCGCGCTGGAAACCCATCTGGCAGGCATCCGCGGAGATGGGTACGCCGTCGACAACGAGGAAACCCAGGCTGGCGTGCGGTGTCTGGCGTCTCCCATTTTCCGTGGAGACGGACAGGTGGTCGCGGCAATTGGGATCTCGGGGACGACGGAGCGCATCGGGCGGGAGCGCCTTCCGGAATTGGCTCGCCAGGTGCGCGCCATCGCGCTCGACACGTCGACCCGCCTGGGATATTCCGACGAATCACCATTGACGTCGTCGACGCCGACGCCCAAATCGCGAGCGTAGAGCCCACCCATCCCGTCGCGATTTGTCCGTTCGATGCGACATACGGAGGATGGTCGCACGCGGTTGTGGCAACCCGGCCCTAGACGCAACATTCATGGGACCCACGTGCTCGACACGGTCGGGGCCATCCTAGCCGGGTTGAACATCCACCGAGTCACCGTCGTTTCCGGAAACAAGAGCTACGGAGCAGCCGGCGCGGTGGTGACGTCCTCCCTGGCCCGTGCCCTGGTTCGGTGGCGCGTGGTGACCTATGGGGATGAGTGCTCAGAGGAGGAAGTAGGTCGTATCAAGGGCCGCCTCCTCTCCAAGACCCAGGCCGTTGGCGGGATTGGCGGAGGCACGGTTATCGACTTGGCCAAGATCCTTGCCGATCGTATCTCGGTGCCCTGTTTGGTGATTCCCACGTTGATCTCGAACTGTGCCGCGACGAATCCCAACACCACCGTCTACTATCCGGATGGACGATTTCGTTATCCATATCTTTGTACGGTTCCACCTTGGATCACGGTCGTCGATGATGAACTCCTCCGTGCCAGTCCCCTGAGATACTTTCGGAGCGGGTTGGGCGACACGCTAGCCAAACCTTTTTAAGCCGCGCTGGCCGTAACAGACGACGCGTCCTGGACGAGTCGTCTTGCCTACGGGCTGGCGGTCGGTGGGTCCCAACTCATTGCCGACCGGGGGGCAGGCGTGGTGACACGCTTCACCGCGCAAGGGACCGTCGACGGGCTTCCAGATTTGATTGATGCCGTCCTACTGGTTGGAGGCATGGTCGGAGGAATCGGTGGCGACACCGCCCGGACGACGGCGGCGGCGCACGCAGTTCATAACGGGCTGATCGAAGTTGCCGACGCCGAAACGGCCGACACCACCCATGGAGAGAAAGTCGCTTGCGGACTCGTGGTTCAGGAAACCCTGCTGGGTCGAGACCCCGTCGCCATGCGTGAACTGCGAAGGACGCTCCGAGAGCTCGGCCTGCCAGTCTCGTGGCGTGCCTTGACCCACTCGGAAAGTGGGTTCCCTGGCAGGATCCAAGCGGCCTTGATTGACTATCTGATCCGCGACGGCATCATGCCGACCATGCCGCGCGTGCGCCTCGGAGGTGCAGGAAGCCCTCATGCACGTCGAACTCGAAATGACGGAAGGGTAGATGGCCGGGGCCGGCCAAGAGCCAAGAGAGGTGCAAACGCGGCCACCCCTCTGGGCGATTGGGCTTACGTCACCGCAGAGGCCGGGGGATCCGACCCTGGACCGGCCTCGGGGCTCGACGCCGTCCACCTGCCGCCAACACCCACAGGTCCGAGGCGCCGTGCCGGACGCCGCAAATTACGCTGACGCCGCGGACACTCCTCGTTCCACCGCCACGCCAAGCTGGGTCGCGCCCGCGCAACCTTGGGATACCACAGGATCTGTCACGCGCCCTGCCGCCGTCATCCCGAATTTGCAGGGCCTGGGCGGCCGTGACCCGAAGATTGTGTGGCCCGGGCCGCGGTTGGGCTTTCGGCACCGGGTCAGGATGGGGCACGTCGGGCCCTGCGACAGCCCCGCGTCCTGGTCGGCGGCCCTCGGTGAGCCCCAGGTCCGGAGCCCGGGAAAGGTTGCACCCCGCGCCGAAATCCAACCAGTCCACCTTGGGGGCGGCGGAGGTGGCTCCCGCGGATCGTGGCCACATGGGATCCTCTCGCCGCACCGGAAAGCGGGCCTCTGCCAAGGACCGCGTCCGCCACACCGTCACGACGGGCCTTGGCCGATCCGAGACGCCGGTATCGCCGACATCCGCGTCGAATAGGGCTCGGTGGCGATGCGTTGGACCTTGCGCATGGACACCCGTGTCACCACCGTTTCGCTCACCATGCTCCAAGACGCCCGCTCACAGCGTGGGTAATCGACTAAGGCTGTCGGCCGACACGCGCCACCCCGCACCCGCATGACCACCGGTGCAAGCCCCTGCAAGTGGGCCACCCGGGCTTGGATCTGCGCTGCATCCACGGTCATCTGATAAGCAGCGTGTGATCGGGTCCCTCCGCTTGGGTGTCGAGTCGCCCCGCCACCCTACACGTGAGCGGTTTCGTGCACCTGCACAAAGTACGCAAGCGTCTGCAGCTCGATCGAGAGGTCAATGTTGTGAATGGTGATGGGGGGGCCGCCGTCACCCGCCACGGGCAGCGACAGCATCACGGGGGCGAAGTTCAAAAAGCCCCGAATCCCGGCCGCGGCCAGCCGGCCCGCAAGCGCCTGGGCCGCAGACTCCGGCACCGCCAAAATGGCCACCGCCACTCCCAGCCGCCGCACCTCCGCCTCAAGGTTGGCCAGGGACGAGATGGCGGTCCCGGCGATTTCCCCGCCGACTTTTTCCGGGTCGGGATCAAAGATGGCAACAATGCGCACATCATGATGGGTGGCGGCGACATAGCGCGCCAGCGCGGTGCCCAAGTGGCCGGCACCAAACAGCGCCGCCTTCAGCTCCCGATCCAGTCCTAGGATGTGCCGAATTTCGCTCGCCAGCTCCTGCGCGGGATATCCGACGCCGCGAGTGCCAAACGCTCCGAAGTACGCCAGATCCTTGCGCACCTGCTCAGAGGAAAACCCCGTCAGCACGCCCAGCGCCGCCGACGTCAACCGCTGGCCCGCCTCCGCTTCCAAGGCCCGCAGGTATGCGGGAAGCCTCCGGATGGTGGCATCCGGGATGCGCCGCACCGCGCCCGGACCTGCGTCCCTGGTCATCTCAAAAGTCCCGGGTAACCACGAACGTGGCCAGGACGTCCAGCGCCCGCAGGGCGGGGGACGGCGGCAGGGCCGCCAGGGCTCGGGTCGCGCCTTTGCGGTATCCATCGATCTTGGCTTGCACATAGTCGAGCGCGCCGCTCTCGTGCAGGATGAGGCGCACGCGCGGCAGGTCGGCCGGCTGGCCCCGCTGCAGCAGGTCCTCGAGCTCCCTGGCGTCCCGACTCTCGGCCAGCGCATAGACGACGGGCAGCGTCAGCACCCCTTGCGCGTAGTCGGCCCCCACGGCCTTGCCGAGCTTGTCCGGGTCGGCCAGCAAGTCCAGCAGATCGTCTACCAATTGAAACGCCATGCCTACCTGCCAGCCGAACTGGTACAGGGGCTCGGACACGTCCGGCCCCGCGTCGGAGGCCAGCGCCCCCAGACGGCAGCAGATGGCCAAAAACGTCGCGGTCTTGGCTTCGATGCGGCCGAGATATTCGGATTCGCTCGGCCGGCGCCCGTGCCCGAGGTGCTGGCGAATCTCCCCGAGGCACATCGCATGCACCACCTCGGCCGCCTCCGCCACCACGGCCGGCCGCCCCGTCGAGGCCAGGAGCTGCACGGCCCGCGCAAATAGAAAGTCCCCCGCCAGCACCGCGACCTGGTCGGTCGCCACAGCCCGCACGGACGGCTCCCCCCGCCTCCAGTCCGCCCGATCCAAAATGTCGTCGTGCGTCAGCGTGGCCATGTGAATCAGTTCGACGGACGTAGCCGTCGGGAGCAGGATGGCGCTGGGCGCGCCCGCCGCCTGGCCCGCCAGCAGCACCAGTGCCGGGCGCAGGCGCTTGCCCGGGGCGGCCAGCAGCGCATCCGCCACCTCCGCTACCAGGCGGCTTTCGTCGCGCACCACCGCCTCGAGCTGGCGCGCCACGAGCCGCATCTCCGGCTCCACCAGGCTAAACAGCCGAAACACGTCGGGGTCCGCGGCCTCCGGTTTACTCACGACCGACTCCTCTCCCTGCGCGAGCGCCCCGCTCGACGTCCAGGTTGTCTTCGCCCTCGTATGGCTATCTTAATGCAGCCACGTGAATCGGGCCGATTGAATCACCGCATGCAGCACCGGCTCCGGGTAGATGCCGATGAACAGCGTGCCCAGCGCCGCCACCGCTAGCACGACGCCCGTTCCAAGCGTGAACCGCCCCGTGGCGCCATCGCCCGGCTGAAACATCTGCTGCACCGGCCGGAAGTACACCGCCAGCCCGACGATCGTTGCCACGACCAATCCCACGGCCACCCCCCACTGGTCCGCCGCAATCGCTCCGCGCACCAAGTAGAATTTGCCGATGAAGCCGGCCGTGAGGGGAATCCCAGCGAGCGACAGCATCGCGACCAAGAACCCGAGCGCGAGCCACGGCTGCCGATACGCCAGCCCCTTCAAGCTGGCCAGCGTCACCGGCGCTTCCTCCCGCCCTTCCAGAATGCGTACGACCGTGAAGGCCAACAGGATCGCGAGGCCGTACGGTAGGAGATAGAACAGCGCTGCCTCGGCGCCCACCACATTGTGGGACGCGATGCCCACCAGCACGTATCCGGCATTGCCCACGCCGGACCACGCCAAAAGCCGCTTCACGTCATGCTGCGGAAGCGCCACCATGTTGCCGGCAATCATCGTGAGGACGGCCAGATAGCCAAGCATCAATCCCCACCACGCGGCCGACAGGGAGAAGCCGAACGCAAGGACCCGCAGCAGAGCGGCGGCGGCCCCTACCTTGGTGCCAAATGCCATAAACGCCGTCACCGGCGTCGGCGATCCCTCGTACACGTCCGGCACCCACATGTGAAAGGGCACGATGGCCAGCTTATACAGGAGTCCCACGAGCAGGAGGGCAAGGCCGGCCGCCATTAGGCCAGGGACGACATGGACGGCGGTGAAGCTCACAAACGTCAGGCTCCCCGAAGCGCCATACAAAAGCGCCGCCCCAAAAAGCAGGATGCCGGAGGAGAAGGCGCCGATGAGCAGGTATTTCAGCCCGGCCTCGCCGCCGAGCGCGGTGCGCCGCGACGCGGCCAGCACGTAAAGCGGCAGGCTCAGCAACTCCAGCCCCAGAAACAGGAGGATCAGGTTGCCGGAAAAGCCCATCACCATGGCCCCCAGCCCCGCCAGTTGCACCAGCGCGGGAAACTCGGCGCCGTACCGCTCTGGGTCCCACGCGAGGAGCAAGCCGGCCATCACCGCGAGCAGCGTGAACACCGTCACCACGATGCTGTAGCTGTCGCCCAGCACCGCTCCCCCATAGAGGTGGCTGGCCTGATGAAGCGTCAGCGCCCGAGCCAGGGCGGCGGCGCTGAATATCAGCCCGAACCAATAAGGGACCGCGGACCGCGGCCGCACCAGCATGGCGGCCACCAGGGTGGCCAGCACACCCACCGCGACAATGATTTCCGGTTCGAGAAAATGCATCATGCCGGCTCACCCCCCTTCCGGTGCGAGGCTTGCGCCACCTGGTGCACACCCGGCGGCGCCAGGGGGGGGAGGTGGCTGGTCACGCTCGCGGGCCAGAGCCCCAGCACCAGCACCAGAAGCCCCAGCGCACCAATCAACCCCACCTGGGGTGCCGTGAGGTCACTGGGCGCTCGGCCCGTCGCCTGCGGCCCCTGCATGGCGCCCTGGAACAGGCGCAGCATGTACCACGCGGCCACGACCAAGACCACTCCGGCCACGACGGCCACGGTCACATTGCTCTGGATGAGCCCCTGGAAAATCATGTACTCGCCCGCAAAGCCGGCCAGGCCGGGCAGCCCCAGCGCGGCCAGCGCGAAGATTTGAAACCACACCGTGAGCTTGGGCACGGTCTGGTTCAACCCTCCCAGGGTTCGGAGTTCCCGGCTCCCGGTCCGCTCCTCGTACCAGCCCAGAATCAGGAACAGGCCGCCCAGCATCACCCCGTGCGCCACCATGTAAAACGTGGCGCCCACCAGCCCCGCCTGGGTGAGCGTAAAGATGCCCAGCGCCATCATCGCCATGTGGGACAGCGATCCGTAGGCGGCCACCATCTTGACGTCCTTTTGGCGCAGTGCAAGCTCGGCCCCGTAAACCAGCCCCACCGCCGCCAGCGCCATCAGCCAGGGCTCGGCTGAAGCCATTTCCACATGGAACAGCGGCACCAGCACCCGCACCATGGCGAACACGCCAAGCTTGGACAGCACCCCCGAGATGACGGCCGTCACGGGGGCCGGCGCATCACTGTAGGCCGGAGGCATCCATCCGTGCAGGGGCCACAGCGGCGCCTTGATAATAAAGGCGACCAAGAAGGACAGAAAGAGCCACGGCGCCACCGCCGGCACCAGGGCGGTGTGCGCCAGGCTGGCCAGTTGAAAGGTGAGATGGCCGGTCTCCTGGGCATGGACGACGCCCATCGCCACGACCCCGATGAGCATGAACAGACTGCCAAACAAGTTCATAATGAGCCACTTGAGTGCGGTGCGCCGCGCCGGGCCGATGGCCCAGCCCCCCAGCAGGAAGAACACGGGGACCAGCACCACTTCCCAGAAGACGTAGAAGGTCACGAGATCCAGGGCGGTGAACACGCCTATCGCGGCGGACTCCGCCAGCAAGAGCCAGAAATAATAGGCGGGCCCCCGGTCCCGAGGGGAGGTCAGCAGCGCCGCCAGCGTCACCACGGCTGCGAGCCCCACCAGGAACAGCGCCAGCCCATCGAGACTCAGGTGAAAATGCACACCGAGACTGGGAATCCAGTTCCAGTCCACGGTCGCCAGGCTCGTGCCCACAGGTGCCACCACCGCGCGGGCAAACAGCAGCACCTCCACCACGGCCAGCCCCACCGCCCCCGCCTTCACCCACGCTTTGGGCAACAGGAACAGCGCCAACCCGAACCACGGTATCAGCACCAGGAAAAACGCCAACATGCCACGGCACACTAAATTGAC
>JAKARZ010000049.1 GCA_021828405.1 Bacillota bacterium | reverse complement strand
GAAGTGGACGAACCGTCTGCCGAACTGGGGCGAGATTCTGGGCCAGTTGGTCATCTACTTTGAGGACCGGCTGACCCCCTACCTCAAATAACCACCGGGGAGTTTACACACGACCCTTGACAGTCCCGGACCGCCCATCGCCACGTCGCCGGTGAAGAGCGCGCCGCCGTCGGGTGTGGTGAGGGCCATCTCATCTACGTAGGTGTCGTCGTCGTCCCACATGACCAGGGGCACCCGGATGCGGTGGGCCACCAGCCCACCGGGCAGCTCGTCGCCATCGTCATAGGATGCTACGGCGCTGAGCCGGCCCCGCCGGCCGCGGTCCTCGCCGCCGGGGCGCGGCAGGTGGACGGGTGCCCCAGTGGCGCGGTGGAACCACTCGGCCCCCCGCAGGTGGTCGTGGGTCGTGAGCACCACCCCGAGCACCGGGCCCCAGGCTTTGAGCGCGTCCCAAATGCCTGGCACCACCGGCGGGTCCACCAGCACCACTCCGGCGGATGTCGTCAGCACGTGCCCAACCATCATCCAGTCGTCCTCTGGGTCGGGCGTCTCCCAGCGCCACACGCCGGGGTAAACAGCGGATATGGGGATCATGCTAAACCTCCTTGGCTGCACGACGCGGTAACTATCATAGCCATCATAAGAGTTACATACCCAGGCGGCGGGCGTCAACCGTGGACGATCCGGCCGACCGATGACACACTGGAAGCCTCAGCGCAGAGGGGGGATCCCGTGGCCGCCGTGCCCGAGCGGGCCGCTCGCATCATCGCGTTTCTCAACACCCACGACATCGACCGCGGGCAGGACGTGCTCGCGACGCCTGCCGGATTCGAGGCATGGCTGAGCCAGGAGCGGGCTTTTGCGGGGCCCCGGCCTTCTGACAGGGAGACCGAAGCCGCTCGAGCGCTGCGCGAGGGGTTTCGTGACCTGGTGGCGCACCATGGGGGGGCAGATGCCACCCGGTCTCTTGGGATCGACACCCTGAATGGGTGGTTGGCTCGATATCCCGTGCGATTCGCCCTGGATGCCGATGGGGTCCTCGATGCGCCCTGGCCGACCGCGGGGGTAGCCGAGGCACTGGGAGCCCTCGTGGCCGCCGTGGCGCTGTGCCAGGCTAGTGTCGACTGGGCGCGGGTGAAGGTGTGCCAAAACCCCGACTGTCGGTGGGCGTACTTCGACGGGTCGCACAGCGCCACACAGAAGTGGTGCTCCATGGCCGGCTGTGGCAATCGGATGAAGGCGCGGCGCCGTCGCGCGCGCGGCCGCGTATCCATCAAGCCCTGAGGAAGCCAGCGTGGGTGGAGCCTCCCGGGCTAATGCGCCGATGCCGTGAGCGCCATGCCGCGGAAACGCTGGTGTGCGTCCCGGTGCATCCTAGTCCGACCTCACCACGGGCCCGTGGGGCCCGCCGCCAACTCGGACTTACGTGAGAGCGGCGGGAGCTCGAGCGGGATCGGGCGTCAGGGCCGAACGAGCATCATCCAGGAGCGGCCCGTCGTGCGCCCAGTCCTCCTCGAACACTAAGGCGCGGTTCTTGCCCGCGTGTTTGGCCTGATACATCGCGATGTCCGCGGCGCGAACCAAGCTATCCCGATCCTGACGCTGGCTTGGGTACAGGCTGATGCCCACGCTGATCGTGGGTTCGACCGACGCGCCGGGTCCCACGATGATGGGCGCGCGCACGGCGGCCAGGAGTCGCTCTGCGGCGGATTCCGCCGCCCATCGGTCCGGCACCTGGGCCAACAGCACGCCGAACTCGTCCCCGCCCAGTCGTCCCACCACATCGGTGCCGCGGCGCTGCCGCGCCAGTCGTTGCGCCAACTCCACCAGGACCCTGTCGCCCGCTTGGTGACCCCACGTGTCGTTGATGAGTTTGAAGTTGTCGAGGTCGATCATGGCCAGGGCGAACGCGTCCAGGTGACCGGGGCCCGCGGACAGCCCCTCGGTGACCCGTTCGTAAAACTGCGCGGCGTTCGGCAGCGTCGTGAGATCGTCGTGGTACGCCATGTGCGCCAACTGCGCCCGGCGCTCCCGCTCGTCGGTGAGGTCGTGCAGCACCAAGAGACAATAGGTCGTGCGGTCCACGGTGATGTAATCGCCTTCAGCCGAGAGCCATCGGAGTCCACCGGCCCCGCTGAAGGCGACCTCTTGGCTCCGTATGGCTTGGCGGCGGGCAAAGTTTGCCCGGAACTGGTCCGCCGCCGCCCCCTGGTCCGTCGCCACGAGGTCGTCCAGGCATTCGCCCCCCGCTCCCAGCAGGTGAGTCGCCGCCGGGTTCCGGTCCACCACCCGTCCCGTGTCGTCCAGCAGCAGCAGGGGGGCGGGCGTCAGCGAGGACAAGTGCTGGTACTGCTGCATCCGAAACGGGACGGCATAGTGGCGCATGGCAATGCGCATGGCGCAAATCCACAGCAACAGCCCTAACAAGTACGGGAACGGCGGGAGCCAGCCCGGCGCTCGCGCGGGAAGCAGGACCCCGAGGAAGAACTCAGCCACGCCCAAGAGCACCATGCCCCAGAGGAGGCCGTTGACTTGTCCGCGGCGGCTGGGGTCGAACGTGCGGCGACGCACCCGGCCCAACGCACCCGCCGTCAGCACGGAGAGGGCTAGAGCGACCTCCATCGCCAGGTGAAACGGCCGGTTGTACAGAGGGTCAACCCAAAAACCCGAGTGCGTAAAGCGGACCGCATCAAAAATGTTGTGTCCGGTAAGAATCGTCCACAAACCTGGGAGGGTCCAGAGATATGCCATCGCGAGCCCAACCCCGCGGGGCAGCCGCGGCATCAGGCGCAGAACGCGCAGACATAGGTGCACCCCGAAGGCGGCAATCAGGACCCCGAGGGTTCCCATGCCGTACAGGGCCAGTGCGTAGTCGTCTGCGGAGGGCAACACCTGGATGGCATACACGGTGAGCAGCATCAGCCCAAAGGCGAAATGCAGACCGGCAAGCAGCCGGGCGCTGGTGCGCTCCATGTTGGTGCGAAGCGTGTCCAAGCCCCAGTGAAACAGGAAGAAGACGGGGATGCCAAAAATCGCGGCCAGCCATAGTGTGTGCATGGGACTACTCCCACCCAACCTGTGCGCCACAGTGCCGGACGGTCATTCCTCGCCATTGGCTCACGGCTCGCCGCCTCGTGTGTTGCCCCGGACGTTCTCGGGCTACTCTCCGCGTGATGCAATCCCCATCCTTCACCGGTGATGCGTCGCCGGTGCACGGAGTTTACCAGTGCCCTGTGCGGCATGCCAGTTCTGACGCGGATTTGACTTCGGCCGACCTTACGGCGACCAGCGGGTGCGCATCTCCTGGAGGGCTTGGATGCGGGTTCTCAGATGATCGGGGGGCATGGATGACAGCGCGGCCTCCCAGGCGGCGAGCTCCGCCAGATAATCATGCAGGGCCGCCAACAGCTCATCCCGGTTGGCGTCGAGGATCTCCGACCACAGGTCGGGCGGCGCCGCCGCCGTGCGGGTGGCCCCCAGGAAACCGGGGCCCATCAGCGACGCGGCATCGGGATCCCGGCTGGCGACGGCGGTCAGGGCCAGGGCGCTTACGTACGGGAGATGGCTGGTGCGGGCCGCCAGCCGGTCGTGCCGGGCTGCCGACACGGTGAGCAGGCGGGCTCCCAGCGGCTCCACCAACGCGCGCATCTCTTCCTCGGGGCAGGGCCGCCCCGGGACCGGGATGAGCGCCCAAGTCCGGTCGGCGTAGAGATTCGCCTGGAAGTTCTGGCCGCCACCCCGCTCTCGGCCCGTCATGGGGTGGGAGCTAGCCACGCTGAGCTCGGGCGGCAGCGCCGCCAGCGCCGGCAGCACGCGGTGCTTGGCGCTGGTGAGATCCGTGACGACCGTACCCGGCTCGAGCCGCCGGGTCGCGGCGGCCAGCGCCGACGCAACTGCCAGCGGCGGCACCGCCATCACCACCCAGCGGGGGTGCGGGGCCTGCCCGATGTGGACGCCCTGGCGGGCCGCATGCTCGCACGCGTCCGCACTGGAGTCCATGCCGTATACCGTGAAGTTCCCCTCGGATTGCATCAGGCCAACCGCGAGGGATAGGCCCATGAGGCCGAGGCCCCAGATTTCTACCTGGCCGCCCATCTCATAGCGTCCGATCAACGCTGGCGGCCACGGGAGCCAGCGAGCGCGCCAGGGCATCAAACCCGCCCAGGGTCAGGCTCTGCGGGCCATCCGACAAAGCCTCCATGGGATTGGGATGCACCTCGACGATGAGCGCATCGGCTCCGACAGCCACCGCCGCGCGGGAGAGCGCGGGAACCAAGGCGCGCTCTCCGGTGGCGTGGGACGGATCCACCACCACCGGCAAGTGGGTCAGGGCCCGCAGCAGCGGCACCGCGGCCAAGTCCAGCGTGTTGCGCGTCCGGGGTTCGAACGTGCGGATGCCACGCTCCGCGAGCGCCACTAAGGGGCTGCCGGCGGCCATGATGTACTCCGCGGCGTACAGCCACTCGTCGATCGTGGCCGCGAGGCCCCGCTTCAGGAGCACCGGCTTGTGGGTGGCGCCCGCGGCCGACAGCAACGAGAAGTTCTGCATGTTGCGCGCCCCAATTTGAATCATGTCGGCCACCTCGGCCACGGCCCCCAAGCTCTCGGCGTCCAGGGCTTCTGTGACGATCCGCAGGCCAAAGCGGCTTCTGGCCGCATCCAGAAACTTGAGCCCCTGTGTCAAGAGCCCCTGAAAGCTGTACGGGGAGGTCCGGGGCTTGAAGGCGCCGCCGCGCAGCACCGTGGCGCCGGCGGCGGACACGGCCTGGGCCACCGCCATGAGCTGTTCCTCACTTTCCACTGCGCAGGGGCCGGCCATCAGGAGCACCTGGGGTCCCCCCAGCACAATGCCGCCCCCCAGCGGAATCACGGTGGGATTGGGGTGGTGGGACCGCGACACCAGCCGCCAGTCAGGACGACCCAAGAGGGCGGGCGCCTCCGCCAGCGCCTCCGCACTATATATCGCCGGCTCCATCGTCGGCACATCGAGCGCGAGCGGGGAGCTGGGGGATAATGTTCTGGTCATGCGCACCCTCCTTGTTGACCTACCTTGCGACTCGGCACAAAAAAAGACTTCGCCCCATCGGGACGAAGTTGCCTTCGCGGTACCACCCTGATTGCGCGCCCTGCCGCTGGCAGAGGGCACGCCACTCTTATGCGCCAGATAACGGCGGCCAACCGTCTCGCCTACTGACCCCCTGCGGGATGTTCGGTCTGCGCTCCCGGGGGTATAGCCAGGCGCCCTGGATGGCTTGCACCAACCGCCATCTCTCTGATGCCAGGACGATCCGACTTCTTCCGGTCATCGCTGTGGGATATTGGTCTGAATCATATCCGACTCCGGACGGATTCGTCAATAGGTATTTCCGAAAGTTTTTCGCCGCGCCAGGGAGCGAGCGACGGGGCGCCGCTTCCCCCAGCTTGACAGGGGTTGGGGCGGGGTCAACACTGCGACGCAAGGAGGCAACGCGCGATGGACTTCAGCAGTCGGGTGGTGGCGCCCGAAGAGCAGGCGACGCCGGACAACGCGGCATCCCCGCCCCTCTTTCCCACGGCAGCCCTCAGGCTCGACGGCGCCGAGGGGGTGAACCAGTTGCTGGGTAGCTTCCAGTTAGGCGGCTGGTACACCCGTGGGGGCGATCCTGACTTTGACGCGGTCCTTGGGGACTTTGGCGGTGGACGCGACAGGGGGGGCGTGTGATGAGCCGGGGCGGAATCGGGGCGCCTCACCCTGGATACCAAAGCCTCTCATGGGACGACGGTGTGCTTTGGGTGCTGGACCAGCGGCTGCTGCCGAGCGAAACCCAATACATTCGAGCCGATGCGGTTGAGGTGGTCGCGGACGCCATCCGCACGCTCGCCGTTCGGGGTGCTCCCGCGATTGGCGCCGCGGCTGCCTACGGGCTCGCGCTCGCGGCGGCGCCGGCGCCGGGGGACGACACCCCGGCGGTCCGCGAGCGGCTGGAGCGCGCCGCGGCCCTGTTGCGCAGCACGCGCCCCACAGCGGTCAACCTAGGGTGGGCCCTGGACCGGGTGCTCCGGTCGGTTGCGGGGGAGCCGTCAGCCGCCGCGCTGTCGCAGCGGGTGTTGGCGGCCGCTCAGGCCCTGGCCGACGACGACCGCCGCATCAACCGCGCGCTGGCCGAGCACGGGCGATCCGTGGTGCCGACCCGAGACGCGTCGGTCACGGTCGTCCACCACTGCAATACGGGCTCGCTGGCGACGGTGGACTACGGCACGGCGCTGGGTGTGATCCGTGCCGCCCACGAATCGGGCCAGCGTCTCTGGGTGCTGGTGGATGAAACGCGCCCGCTGTTGCAGGGCGCCCGGCTCACAATGTGGGAACTGCAGCAGCTCGGCATTCCGGCCGCCCTGATGGTGGACGGTGCAGCCGCCCATCAGATGCGGACCCGCGGCGTGGACCTTTGCCTGGTGGGGGCAGACCGCATCGCGGCCAACGGTGATGTGGCCAACAAAATAGGCACCTACCAGCTGGCGCTGGCCGCCCAAGCGCACGGCGTGCCGTTTTACGTGGCGGCTCCGACCAGCACCATCGACCTCGCGATGCCCACGGGCGACAGCATGGTGATCGAGGAGCGCGCGGGCGACGAGGTCGCCGTCGTCGGAGGCCGCCGCATGGCGCCCGACGGGGCGGCCGTGCTGAATCCGGCGTTTGACGTGACCCCGGCGGCGCTCGTGGCGGGCATCATCACGGAAGTGGGGGTCCTCAGGCGGCCGTATTCCGAGTCGCTGGCGGCGGCCGTGGCCCGTGCCGGGTAGCGGCGCCATGGCTGCAGCGGTTGGAGTAAGGTAGAGGCAAGCGGCTGGCGAGGTCCGCGGGACCAGTGGCAAGGGATTGGGGAGGTGACATCGTGCGCCTGTGGGAATCACTGCACCATTTGGTGGATCCGGCTAACCACACAGAAGAAGAAGTCAAGGGCTATCAGCAGATTGGCGGACAAGTGCTGGACGTCCTGGATCGCCTGACCAAGGAGAGCGCGCCGGGGGCGGCGTTGGCGTACATCCAGGTGGCACGGTGCCTGGAGCTCGCGGCGGACGGACTCATCGCGCCCTATCAGGATCCGTCCGCGGGGCATATGCCCAACTGGATTCGCAGCCAGGCGCTGGCGCTCTACCATCCGATTCCCGAGCTGGTGACGGCGGCCAAGCAGGAAGCCATCGATCCGGGCGGCGGGCGCGACGTTGACCTGCCCTGGGTGCTGAAGGGACGCGTTCTGGGCGCCAGCCGCGAGGATATGCGCGTGTTCCGCGCGTACGGCGGGGCGGTCCAGAGTGTGATGGAGTGGGTCGAGGTGGCGGTCCAGTCGGGGCCCGCGCTGAAGCAGGCGCAGCTTTACTTCGCTGAGGCGTCGACCAATTGGGAGTCCGCCAACCATCTGCTGTACGGCTTCCGCGACCAGGCGGCGTCGGCCGGGACGCTCGCGTCGCTGGACAACTACCTATGGACGGCGCTGGCCTATGCCCTCGGTGCGATCCAAGAGCAGGTGAGCCCGGGCATCATGCAGAAGATGGACATCGACACCATGCTGGAAGGGGCGGACATCCACGACGGCCACCTGCAGGTGCTGCGCACCGACCCGTCTGGGCACAGCGAGGTCGTGCGGGACATTGCGCGGCAGTGGCGGGACGTGATGCGGGACGAAGGACCGTACGCCGAACACAATCATGAGCATCACGAACACCACCACCATCGGGACTGGGACTGACCGAGACGGCACCCGAGGCGGCGGGCCGGTCAGGTCCGGCCGCCGTCCTCTATGTCGCGCCCGCAGTGCGGGCAGACGCTGGCCCCGTGCCGAACGGGCTCATGGCAGTGCGGGCAGGCAAACCCAGTGAGGAGTGCCTCGCGGCGCTGGGATTCCGGGGACGGCGGGATCACCATCATGATGATGACCCCAATCCAGCCCAGCAGGATGCCGAGGACCCATCCCCACAGCGCCAAGCCTTTCTTGCGGCCGCTGACCCACACGGCGCCCACGACGATCGCCACCCACAGGACAAACGTCGCGACGATGAGCGAAAGCGACAAGGCCAATCCCACGCCTCCTCCCATTCCTGCGCCCATCAACTGTCCATCGTAGGCCGAGCCTGGCTCTATGGTACGCCCCGACACTTTACACATCCTGCGTTCCGTGGGATAAATTCGCGCGGCGGACCGCGGGGAGCCGGACCGACGGTCATGTCGGCGGCGCACCCTCCGTCCTTCAGGGTGTTCAATGCAGCCACCGGGCCGTGGGCCCGCACCGACGCCGCACGTCCGATGTGAGCTGGACGCCGTGTTTACCGGATGTACATATCGTGATATACTAACCGCGACTCGAAGTTCGCAAGACGCGGATTGGAGTCGCAGGACCCGCAGGCTGGTGGGCGGGCAACGCGTTGAGGCAGGAGAGGGGGATGACGGCATGAGCGGAGCGCCATTTGGTCCGTCCCCGTATCGGGGGCGTACGGCAGTGCTGGCCACCAAGCACCAAAAGGAGGCGGCCATTGGCCCTCCGCTGTCCACGACACTGGGATTGGCGCTTTATGTGCCGCCGAACTTGGACACAGACGCGCTGGGGACGTTTACGGGGGAGATTCTGAGGGAAGGGCCCCCTCGATCGGTGGCGGTGCGGAAGGCGCGCATGGGGATGGAGGCCGCTCACATGAGCTTGGGACTGGCCAACGAAGGAAGCTTTGGTCCCTTTCCGTCATGGCCCATGGTTGCTGCCGATCATGAGATTCTCGTTTTTCTGGACGATGACCTGGGCATAGAGGTGGTTGAGCAGTGGCTCAGCCCGGAAACCAATTTCGCCTCGGTCGCGGTGCACCCCGATGACACAGACGAGCTGGCCGACTTCTTGGTCCGAGTGAAATTTCCGGGCCACGGCCTGATTGTGCGGCCGCACTCCGGCCTGCGGGAAGGCTATCTGTGGAAGGGCGTCGTCGACTCCTGCGTGCTGCGCGACGCGGTGGTCCGCGCGGCTGCCGCATCCGAAGATGGCATGGCGCACGTGGAAACCGATATGCGCTCGCACATGAATCCGAGCCGGCAACAGGTCCTGGCGACCCTGGCCACACGGCTGGGCGAGCGCTTGGCCACTGCCTGTCCCGCATGCGGGGCACCGGGGTGGGGACTGATCGACGTGGTGCGGGGGCTGGAGTGTGAGTCCTGCGGTGCAGCTACGCCCCTCGTCAAGGCGGAGGTTTTTGGGTGTGCCCGATGTTCCAACCAAGAGTCGAATCCTCCGGCCCACGGCCTCGCCGCCGCGCCGGCGGGCGACTGCGAGTGGTGCAACCCGTGATTCCGGGATAACCGAGGCAACGCATCACGGACGACGGGAGCAGGGAGCGGTGCACCGCGCGTTCTCGATGAGGGGCAGGGAACGGCTGCCCGAGAGTGTGATAATGAAGTCGTCGCCGTGCCTGGAGTGGCGGCGACGCGGTCAGCGGCGCGTGAACAGCCGGCCTCCGGATGGGAGACCGGACCTTAAAGGAGCGATGGGTGTATGCGGAATCTGTCGAGTGTGGATCCCACCCCGATCACCGTGGCCTACGGAGATGGCATCGGACCAGACATCATGGAGGCGACGCTGAGCGTGCTTCGCGCCGCAGGCGCACGGGTGGATCCCGAGGTGATCGAAATTGGGGAAAAAGTATACTTGCGCGGAGTGGAAAACGGGATTGAACCCAGCGCCTGGGATTCGGTGCGCCGCACGAAAGTTTTTCTCAAGGCACCAATCACGACGCCGCAGGGGGGCGGATACAAGAGTCTCAATGTCAGCATGCGCAAGGCGCTGGGGCTGTATGCCAATGTCCGGCCCAACATTGCGTACCCCCCGTTCGTTCACACGTTGCACCCAAAAATGGACGTGGTGATTGTCCGTGAAAACGAAGAAGACTTGTACGGAGGCATAGAACACCGCCAGACACAACAGGTGTACCAATGCCTGAAGCTGATCACGAGACCCGGATCGGAGAAGGTGATACGGTACGCCTTCGAGTACGCAAAGGCGTACAATCGAAAAAAGGTCACCTGCTTTGTTAAGGACAACATCATGAAGCTGACAGATGGCGCATTTCATGAGATTTTCGACACGATTGCCAAAGAATATCCCGAGATCCAAAGTGACAGCTGGATTGTGGATATTGGGGCCGCAAAGTTGGCGTCCACACCAGAGATGTTCGATGTTGTTGTGATGCCTAATTTGTATGGTGACATTCTTTCGGATGTCACGGCGCAGATTTCGGGGTCGGTGGGATTGGCCGGGTCTGCCAACATCGGCGAGACGTGCGCCATGTTTGAGGCCATTCACGGCTCTGCACCCCGTCTGGCCGGGCAAAACCGCGCGAACCCCTCGGGGCTCCTGCTGGCAGCGGTGATGATGCTGGTGCATATCAACCAAAGTGACGTGGCCACCAAAATTCACAACGCGTGGCTCCGCACGATTGAAGACGGCATCCACACGCGAGACATCTTTACGGAGGGGGTCAGCCGGCGGGCGGTGGGGACCGTCGAGTTCGCTGAGGCGGTTGTGGCGCGCCTCGGGCTTCGGCCCGAAGTGCTCACCCCCGTGGAGTACGGCAACGCGCCGCGCATTCCCACGGCAGCAGCACCTCGGGAGGAGCCGCCCGCTGATCGCAACCTCGTCGGGGTGGATGTGTTTCTCAATTGGGAGGGGCCGGGGCCGGACACGCTGGGGCCGACGCTTTCCGCGGCGGCGGCTCCGGGGTGGACCTTGCGCGTGATCACCAACCGTGGGGTGAAGGTGTGGCCCAACGGTTTTCCTGAGACCTTCTGCACCGACCACTGGCGGTGCCGGTTCCAGATGGACCAGGATGCGGTGCGGCCAAAGGATGTGATTGACCTGCTGCGGAAACTGGTGGAAGATGGGTTTGACGTCATCAAGACCGAGAACCTGTACCTGTTTGATGGGGTTCCGGGGTTCTCGGCGGTTCACGGGTAGGGAACGTACATCGTGGGGACCGAGACGTCCGTATCATTGTCTCAGGGAACTGAGCGAGTCCGCCATGTGGGAGAGTGCCTGATGCGGCATGGGCGGCAGGGCCGAGCGGCAGGCAAGTCAGCAGCGCGATTGCATGCCGCCGCGAGCACGAAAGGGGTGGCGTGTGGCCGGCTGGACTTTTTTGACCAACCACGCGCAAGTTCTGCTGTGCTTGGCCCGCCGCGATGGGGAGCGCTTGACTGCCCGAGAAATTGCCGCACAAGCAGGGATCACCGAGCGTGCCGTGCAGCGCATTCTCGATGACTTGGAAGTGGAGGGGTATATCAGCCGACATCGGGCGGGACGCACCAACCGGTACGAAGTGCACGGAGACCTGCCGATGCGTCACCCGGCCCAACGGGGACGTGCCGTGCGAGATCTGCTGGATCTCCTGGCGGTGTCTCGGGGATAGCCCCGCCGCTCGGCAGCGAGATTGTGACCTGACCAAGACCCCGGCGGGGCACGGGCTCTCACCACCTGTGACAGCAGTAGCGTCTCCGGCGCTCGTCTCCCAGACGGCGCCCCGTTCTCTTGGGCGACATCGCGCTGGGTGAGAACATCCCAGATTGGTACCGCTGAGTTCCTTGAGCGGGCTCTCGGTCGCTGGCCGCACCACGACGCTGTCGACGGCTATGGCCGTGCTCTCAAGGTAGCGGGCGGAGGGGCCGAACGCCTCGCCTGGCTGGGTGTTCTATGCACATCATGGCGCCGATAGGCATGGTACGAAGGGGCTTGGCGTCCGCTTCCGCATGTAATATAACGGCACGGTGGAATGCACCGAGCCCTGACGCCGCGGCGGGTAGACGAAGCTGTGGGTCGTGCTGATTTGCCGCTTCGGGCCGCTCTCGCTAAACTGATCAGGTAATGGGCGCCCGTAGCTCAGTGGACAGAGCAGAGGTTTCCTAAACCTCGTGTCGGCGGTTCGATTCCGTCCGGGCGCACCAGCCAAGATTGAAGCCCCGCAAGCCTTGTGGGGTTTTTGTTTGCCTGGAAGTTGGGTGCATCCGGCAACGCGTCATCCGATGCGTCATCACGAGCGTTCCCAGCCCGTGCCATCGGCCCAATTGCAGGCTCGAAAAACCTCCTGGTGTCCTGAGTTAGAAATACGCTTACAATAATTTGCAAGGGCCGCGAGTATCTGGTCGGCCGTCTTCACCCACACATAGGGCCGGGGATGGTCATTCCAGGCGGCGATCCACGCGTCAATATCGCTTTCCAGCTCTTTGACACTCCGATGGGCGGACCGTGGGAGCTTTTTCGTGGTCAGTTCCGCAAACCACCGCTCCACGAGATTCAGCCACGAGGCGCTGGTGGGCGTGAAATGCCGGGCAAACCGCGGGTGCTTCACCAGCCAGCGCTGAACCGGGGGCGCGGAGCACCATGCGCGCCCGCAGGGCCAGGGATTGCCCCGTCGTCGGCCGGCGCGTCCAGCGTTCCAAGGTCCCCCGCTCGTCCGGGGTGAGGGTCCCCGGCGCCAACGGGCGCCAGATTCGTCGCGACTTGGTTGGATGTGTAGTAGACATACCCCATCATACCATATAGATCGCGCACTAGCAACTCAGGACACTAGAACTTTGCGCGAGAGGGAGGGATGTGTGCCGTGCATCGGCGTGGGCTTGCCTTAGAATTCTTGGTCGCGATACTCGCCGATTGCACCGCCGCCATCGCGTTCGCGGGGGCCGCTACGCTGAGGTCGGGGGCGGTCCTCGGCGGACGTCGGATACGCCGCGGCGGCGCGAGCGAGTGGTGGTGCGCCCACCGTGCGTAGGATCGGTTGGCGCGGCGACTGCAGTGGCGCTTGGAGGGGGCCGGCTTGGCGGCGTGGATCTTCCGCGGCCGCTGCGACCGTGGTCGTCGGTCTCGGAGTCTCGGGCGTTCCTGTGGTGGTGGCCGCCGCGTCCCCAATCATCTTGTTGGGTTGACCGCAGTTGCGGCGATAGATTGACCGTGCCCCCGCCTGCCGCTTAAACGTGTCGTGGGTGGGGCCGCGTGGTTCCGACTCGTCCCGCCGGTGGGTCGACGCCTACTGTCAGCGGCCATCATATTCCACCGGGCGGTGGCCATCATATTCCCCCGGCCCGTCAGCCAGGCGCGGGCGGCGTCTCGACCGGGGGTTCGACCCCGGGGCGCCGCCGGGGGCGGTAGCTCCGCCC
>JAKARZ010000093.1 GCA_021828405.1 Bacillota bacterium | reverse complement strand
CGGCCAACGGGCCGACCCCTGCGGAGTGGGAAGACGCCCCCGATCCGACCGGGATCGTGGTGAGAGGCAAGAGATTGCAGGCCCTACATGTCACCCGGGATCCCTTGCATGGCGAATGGAGCTGCCATATCACACCATGAGCCCGTTATTGTGACGGCGTCCTAATCCCTTCATCCCTTCGATTAGACGCTCTCGCGCTACAGCGATGCCACACTGGCCCAGATCAGCTACCGGCACGGGCTCATGGCCGGTCTTGCTCCGCCTGGATGTGGGACAGCATCGCTGGGGAGTGCCAGCTACGGGCCGGACACTCGCCTCGCTCCCGCCCCCGCCCCCGCCCCCGCCCCCGCAAAACTGTCGCTGGTGTTGGAGCCGTTTTGCCGGGGGCAGGACGACGCGTGGACTCTGTGGCGCGAGACCATGACGTCGTAGTGCGGGGTGCCGCGGGATGGATCAGGTTCCGAACAGGCTGGGATCGAACACCACCAGAGTCGTGAAGTACGAGCGGCTGAAGCCCCGGTCGCGCGCCAGCAAACGATCTGCGTGGTGCAGGGCGTGGCCGCCAATCAGAAAGTCAGACGTGATGTGCTGACGGCAGCAGCGGCGTCCCGCCTGTTGGGCACGAGACCGTGGCTACCAGGCCAGAGCTCGGGCAAGTCAGCCCGACTGCGGTTCTTCGTGTACGTCTGCCACGCGCGCGCCGCTTCGCCCAAACATGGCCAGCCCGACGCGTCCTCGGATACGCCGGCGTCACGTAAGGAATCCCGGGCGGACGCGGCTGAGGGAAACCAGGCCACCGTTTCAGCGATGACTACGGGACAGGCGACGACCAGACCCGCCGCGACCGATTCCCTCAGGGCCGCCTGTGACGCCTCACCATCTTCCAGGTCGTCGGTCAGTATGTCCAAGAAGACGTTCATATCAACGGCCGTCTTCATCAAGCGTGTACCTTGAGATTGCGAGGTAAGTCTTGGGGATAATATAGAACATTGGTGCGCAACTACGGTGCGCCCACCTTGCCGTGGTGTCACGTTCCTTTCTCTGACCGCATTATCATGCCATTGCGGCCGTCGACCGCTGAAGAATCACCGGTCGACGGCCGCACGATTCTGGCGTCGTGGACCAAACTGGGGTACCTTGTTCGAAGACCGATGCGGCGACACCTGGGTCCCCACACGGGGTGGGAGGCCCGGGGGCGGATGGGAGGGCAACGGATGCCGGCAAAGAAACCCGGGCGGCCGAAAGCGCCGCCGGACCCACGAACGTGGCTCCTATGGGGCATTTTGGGACTGGTAGGCGCCGCGCTGGCGGCGGTGGTCTTGGTCGCGCTGGTGTTTCCCACCACCAAGCCCAGCCCGAAACTTTTGGGCCACGTCGGCGAAAAGGTCCCGGCCAGCATCATGAAGGACCTCACCCAGATTCCCTACAAAGTGTGGGGGCCGGTGGGCACGGCGGCCGCGACGCCCCCTCAGATCGTGAAAACGGCGGCCAACCTGCCCAAGGCTCCGGAATTTTTGTACATTGGCGCCGAGTGGTGTCCCTTCTGCGCGGCGGAGCGCTGGGCCATGAGCATTGCGCTGTCGCGGTTTGGCACGCTCTCAAACATGCACCTCATGCAGTCCAGCAGCAGCGACGTGGACCCCGGCACCAAGACGCTCACGTTCTATCACAGCGACTACCAGAGCCCGTTCATCCACATTGCCATGGTGGAAACGGCCACCAATACACCCAATGCGTCCGGGACGTATCCGACGCTCGAAGCGCCCACTGCGGCAGAAAGCGCCATCCAGGCCGCCTACGACCAGCCGCCCTACGTGCCGACGGGCAGCAACGGGTCCATTCCCTTCGTGCTGGTGGGGGGAAAATACCTCTGGATCGGCGCGCAGTATCAGCCCACGCTGCTCGCCGGCCTCTCGTGGAGCCAGATTGCCTCCGACGCTCGGCACCCCACCAGCGCGGTGGGTCAGTCGATTCTCTCGGCGGCCAATGAGCTCACCGCGGCGATATGCGCCACGGATGGCAACCAGCCCGCATCGGTCTGCCAGACGCCCATCATCCGAGGCGCCGAGACACGGCTGTGATGGCCGCCAATGGCCCGGTTCTGCGCCGGGTGGCACTCGCGCTCGGCGTCATCGGCCTCCTGATCGCGGCGTATCTCACGGTCCTGCACTATTCGACGGCAGTGCCGCTGGTGTGCAGCCAGAGCGGCCTCGTGAACTGCGAGCGGGTCATCACCTCGCCGCAGTCGGTGTGGTTGGGTGCCCCGGTCGCCGGGGTGGGATTTGCCTGGTTTGTCGTGACGCTATATTGGTGGCTCCGCAGCGGTCCCGGGGCGCCGCCCTGGCTGGCCGGAGTCCGGCTCGGCTGGGCGGCGCTGGGGGCCGTGACGGTCGTTTATCTGGTTTACGTCGAACTGGTGGAGCTAAGGCACCTCTGTCTCTGGTGCACCGGGCTGCACGTGATCATTCTGGCGCTGTTGGTCCTATCCACCCTGGCTCACCCCTCCACACCTCGGGCGTCTTAGGAGCCCCGTCACAATAGTTAACCCGAAAGCAAAGGAATTGCGTCGGTGGGTGACGAAGGATCCCGACAGCTTGATGCTGAAAGGGGTTCGTCACGATGCACTATCGGATGGTCGAGACGGCGGCCGGCATTCGCACACGCTG
>JAKARZ010000048.1 GCA_021828405.1 Bacillota bacterium | reverse complement strand
GGGGGCGCCGGCCGCCCCCGCCGATCCGCACCGAAAGGAGCACGTCCCCGATGCTGGAAGCCGTCACCGAACACCGCTTGCGGACGCTGGGCCTCACCGCCTTCGCCGACGAAGTGCGCCGCCAACAACAGACGCCCGACTGCCTCCCCCTTACCTTCGACGAACGGCTCGGCCTCTGGGTCGATGCCCAATGGGTCGCCCGCGCCAATCGCCAAGGGGCCCGCCGGATCCAGGAGGCCCACTTCCGCGTCGCCGCGGCCCCCGAAGCGCTGCAGTACGCGCCCCCCCGCGAGTGGAATGCCACGCTCATTCGCCTGTTGAATCAGGCGTTATGGGTGCCGCAACACCAGACGGTCCTGGTCACCGGCCCCACCGGGGTCGGCAACACCTTGCTCGTCTGCGCCTGGGGCACCGCCGCGTGTCGGCGCAACGCCCGCGTGCGCTATACCCGCCTCCCCCGGTTGCTGGCCGCGGGCCTGACGGCCAAGCAGGAGGGCACCTGGTTTGCCTGGCTGCGCCACCTCCAACGCTTCGATTTACTGATCCTCGACGAGTGGGCCCAGGCTCCGCTCACCGCCGAGGAAAGTCGGGACCTCCTCGCGATTCTCGACGACCGGTATCAGACCCGCGCGACCTGTATTGCGAGCCAAGTCCCGGTCGACCGCTGGCATGACTGGGTTCCCGACCCGACCACGGCGGATGCGGTACTCGATCGCCTCGTCCATCAGGCCATTCAGGTGCCCATCCGCGGCGAATCGATGCGCAAGGTCTTGTCAACGCGGGCCGCTTCCGGTACAACGGACCCCCGGCTCCGAGGGGGACGACCGCCCCTCGACCCCTGGCCAACACTTATCAGACTGACTGGCCAGCACTTTCCGGAACACGTGGCCAACTTGGCCAGAATACGCATCTCTTGCGGGGATTCACCCCTTCGGGTGTTTCCGAGGGTTATCCGAGGGTCATATCCCCACGGCTAACGCCGGGGGTTTTACGCCCCACCTGATAATATATGAGGACGGTGGGCGATCTCGTGGGAGGTCATCAGCCGCTCTATCGTGCACACTCGGGGAAATAGCGGCCCTTTCGGGCGGCGGCGTTTTCATCCCGCCCCCGAAAGGGAATGGATGTCGCCCGCCGTTGTAGAAAGGGAGGTGTTGTGTGGCCATCCACCTGTCGACCGAACCGCCCCGCACCCCGGATGCCGTCAAAGCCCTCTGGGATACGATCTCGTTTGCGGAGGGGCGGGATCCCGAAGCCGTCATGCGATGCCTGTTGGGTTCTAATTTGGTCATCACCGCCTGGGACGGGGAGCGTCTCGTGGGCACGACCCGCGTCACCACCGATGGCGTGTACTACGCCACCCTTTGGGACGTGATCGTGCACCCGGACCACCAGCGGCGAGGGATTGGCACCGCCCTCGTGAAGCGGGCGGTGGCGCCGTTCCTGGGCCGAGGGTTTTCTTACATCGCACTCTTCAGCGTAGCCGGCGGCGAAGGGTTTTACGAACGACTGGGATTCGTCCGCCATGCGAGTGGGATGAGGCTCGCGGAATCGCCGTGACAGGCGCGTGGCGGACCCGGCCGCGCACACGGGCCACCACGGTCCGCGGCACTCCATCGCCTAAGGGCGCCAGCCGATTCGCGAAGGGTCGGTGAAGGCATGGCACATCTTATCAGCGAGCCCGTGGTGGTGGAGTTGGGAGACACCGGTACGCCGCGGTCGTTTTGCTGGCGGCAGCACCAGCACCGAATTGCGGAAGTGCTGGCCGACGTGCGTGAACCGGACTACCACCCCAACTGGCGCCTGCGTCGGCATCGGCGCCGGCTGGTTGTTCGTACGGACGAAGGGCGCTGGTTCGAGCTTTACGTCCAGCGGCCCGAGCACTGGATTCTCTATCGGGAAATGGACAACCCGCTCGTGTGACCCACCCCTTCGCTCAATTTCTTGGTGCCCGCGTCGCATCCCGGGGCGGCGCCGGTTTGGTTCGCACGCCGAAGTTTCGTGAGGCTCCCCCGCCGCGTCTCCGCCCATCCCAAGTCACGGCAACGAAGGACACGGCGGTCAGGCGTGAGCCGACGGGCCCGGCATCCCCCGCCGCGGCCGTGCGGCCTCCCCAGCAGAGAATCCACCGGCCGCGTGGGAGGCCGCCGCCTACCCGCGGCAGCGTCTTGCCGCTGGCCAATGCCTTCGCGCCCGACCGCTCGCGAAGTGGCGGATCCCGAACGCCCAAGAAGCAGACCGAAAATCAGCGGGCGCTAGAGACAAGCCCGTCCATGCGAGTGTGGCGGCACAAAGGTCGGCGGCCCCGGCGCCTCGCGGCGCTACCCTCCCAGCACCGCGTCGGCCAGCAGCTCGGCAAAGTCGCGCACCAGGACCCGGGCATCGCCGCCGACGGCCTGGACCCCATCGCGGATCATGGTGAGGCAAAAGGGGCAGGCTGTGGCGACGATGCTGGCACCGGTCGCGACCGCCTCTTCCGCCCGATTCACGTTCACCCGGTGTCCGGCAGGCTCTTCCAACCACATCCGCCCCCCGCCGGCACCACAACAGAAGCCTTTCTCTCGGCGGCGCTCCATCTCGACCAGCGTCACATTCGGAATACGGGACAGCGCCGCCCGCGGCGCGTCATAGATGCCGTTGTAGCGGCCGAGATAGCACGAGTCGTGATAGGTAACCGTCTGAGAGTCACCCTCTGCCGGGGTCAGCCGGCCCTCCGCCACCAGCTGCGCCAGGTAGTCGCTGTGGTGAATCACCGTGTACACGCCGCCAAACTGGGGATATTCGTTCTGAATAGTGTTGAAACAGTGCGGACAGGTGGTCACGATGGTCTTCACACCCAGGTCATTCAGTGTGTCCACGTTCTGCTGGGCCAGCACCTGGTAAAGGTACTCATTCCCCAGCCGCCGGGCGGCGTCTCCGGTGCAGTTTTCGAGCGGGCCCAGCAGGCCCACGTCCACGCCCGCCGCCTTCATGAGGCGCAGTGTGGATACGGTGGCCCGGCGCGCTCGATCGTCGTACGTGCCCATGCACCCCACCCAAAAGAGCACCTCCGCGTGGTCTCCCCGCGACAGGTCTTTGAGCGCCAGCTCTTGGACCAGCTCACCCCGTCGCTCGCGGGGGAGTCCCCACGGGTTAGACGCGCTCTCCACGTTGCGGAAGAAGCTCTGGGCCTCGGAGGGAAATTCGCCCTGCGTCAGCACCAGGTGCTCACGCATCCCGACAATCTTCACAACGTGCTCATCAAACACCGGGCAGGCCTCGACACAGGCGCCGCAGGTCGTGCAGGCCCACAGGTCCCCGGCGGCCACCACCCCACCTGCCATGGGCACGGCCAGCCGGTCCAGCTCCTCGGCCGTCCGCTCTCCGGCCGGCTTGCGGAGGATCGGGCCGACAGCTTCCAACTGCTGGCGCAGGTTGACGATGATCTGCTTGGGCGACAGGGACTTGCCGACCTGGTGCGCAGGGCACTCGGCCGTGCAGCGCCCACACTGCACGCAGGCATAGGCGTCCAGCAGATCGTGCCAAGTCAGGTCGGTGACCTGCCCCACGCCAAAGCTCTCGCGAGTGTCGTCCTCCAAGTCCAGTTTGGGGAGCCGGCCCCGTGGCTCCAAATTGCGGACGTAGGCATTTACCGGCGCCGCCACCATGTGGAAGTGCTTGGAGTGAGGCAGGTACACCATGAAAGACAGCAGGGCCACCAATTTCACCCACGTAATGACGATGAGCGCGTGGGACAGCGCAACGGAACCCATGGGCCGGATCCACGCCGCCACCACGAGGCCCAACGGGGCAAAGTACAAATGGGGAGAGAGTGCCAGCGTAAAGCTTTCAATGCCGAAGTCGGCCAGCACCACCACGGCGATCAAACTCAGGATCAGCGCGGCATCCACGCTGCGCTCGAGCCGGGGCACGCGCACCACGTAGCGGCGCACGGCCGCCATCACGAGGGCGGCCAGGACCAGCACCGTCAGAATGTCCGACAGGGTGGACAGCACACTCGCCACGGGGCCCTGGTATGGCAGCACGCCGGGAAAAATGCCGCGCACCAGAAAGTCTAGGGTGATGATCAGCAGCACCACGAACGCGTAGAAGATGAAGAAATGCATGATTCCGGGTGCCTTGTCCTTGAACAGCTTACGCTGCCCCATGACCCCCGATAGCCATCCCGTGAGGCGTTCCGCCGGATGATCCCACCGCACGATGGGCCCCCCCAGCGCCACGAGGCTGAATTTCTCCGCCAGCAGCGCGAAGAACCAGAGAAAGCCCAGTGCCACCGCCAGGATGAATGCCAACTGTTCAATGCCCATGCGCCGCCACCTCTCAGTTCAGCCTGGCGACGCGCGGCCGGAGGTGTGGCAACTCGCCCATCCACCCGGGTCGCCCCGGTTCATTTCACGACCGTATTCTACTTCATCGGACTTTGAGGCTTGTCCCGGGTCGCCAGCCGCTCTTTTCGAACACGCCGTCACCGGTGTCGACCGCCGTCGGCCCGCCAAGCCAATCGAGCCACCAGCGCCGTCAGCTCGTAGATCACGTAGATGGGACCCGCCATCAAAATCATGGACAGCGCGTCGGGCGGCGCGAGGATCGCGGCGATCGCAAAGGCCGCTAAGATCGCATACCGGCGCTGACGCGCGTACCACCCGGGAGACACCAACCCCATGCGGGCCAGCGCGCCCCCCGCGAGCGGCAGCTCGGCCATGACGCCAAACGGGAGCGTGAGGCCAATCATAAATGCCAGCACACTGGAGAGAGTGAAGCGCTCGGCGATCATCCCGCCGGTGAAGCTCGCCATGATGTGCAGTACCGTGGGCACGATCAGGAAGAACCCGCCCGCCAGACCGGCCGCGAACAGCACGACACCGGGTCCGGCGACGATGGCCAAGAGGCGCCGCTCGCGCGGGAGCAGCCCCGGCGCTACGAAGGCGGCCACCTGGTAGACCCAAATGGGCGACGACACCGTCACGGCCAGAATCAACGCCACCTTCAGCATGCTGAAGAAAGCTTCGGTGACACCCACCACGATGACCTGGCGCAATCCCACGGCCTGCAGCATCCAGATCAGAACCGGGCGCGCCATGAAGTAACTCCCGATAAATGCCACCAAAAGGGCGCCGCCCCCGATGACGATCCGCCGACGCAGTTCGGCCAGATGGTCTTCCAGCGGCATTTCGCGGTCCATCACCCGAAAAAGCCCCGCATGCGTCTCACATGCATCGCACCACGCATTTCCAGCGCCTGGCCCTCCCTCGCCGCGGAAGACTTGCCCTGACGGCTCCACGTCCGATACCATGTCGACCATACGACGCGGCGCCAGGGTCCATGCCTCAGCGCCGAAGATTGAGGAGGCGACGTCCATGAATATGTTTCAGCCTGTCACCCGGCGCCTGGTTGCCGCAGCCGGCATCTTATCGCTTGCGATCAGCGCCTGCGGTCTCAACCAGGCTTCCCCCCCGAAGACGCCCAGCCACCCGAAGACACATAATCGGACCACCTCCAACGGCAAGCCCCAATCCGCCCCGGCCGTGAAGCTCGGGTGGAAGAGCCATCACGCCAACCCTTATCTGCCGGGCGACCTGCTGATCGCGGACTCGTTCAACAACCGCCTCCTGATCATCACACCCGGCAAGCGCATCGTCTGGCAGTTCCCACCCCCCGGGACCACCCCTAACCAGCCGTTCACCCAGCCGGACGACGCCTTTTTCGGACCCCACTTCAATGAGATCATCACGAACGAAGAAAACTTCCAGACACTGGCGATTATCAACTTCAACAGCAAGCAAGTCGTCTGGTCGTACGGCCACCACAACGTGCCAGGATCCCAGCCTGGGTATCTCAACACCCCGGACGACGCGTTCCTGTACTCCAAACCCGGTGGGGACGTGGTGACGGTGGCCGACATTGTCAACCAGCGCATCCTGTTCATCAATCGCAACACTAAGCAGATCATTAAGCAGTACGGGCAAACGGACGTGCAGGCGGTGAATCCCCCCACCACCTACGGTGCTCCCAACGGCGACTTCCCGGCGCCGAACGGCGGAACGCTCATCACCCAGATCAACGGCAACGACGCGGTGCTGGTCAACAAGAATGGCCAGGTGGTGTGGACGCTGCACTTCCCCGCCGGCCTCTCGTATCCCTCGGATGCCAACTTGACACCCCACGGCAACGTCATCGTCGCGTTTTACACCAATCCTGGCGCCATCGTAAAGATGAATCCCCACACCGGGCAGGTATTGTGGGAGTACCGCTATACCTCGGGGAGCGCTGCCTTAAACCACCCGTCGCTGGCGGTGGAGCTACCCAATGGCATGATTGCCTTAAACGACGACCACAACGACCGAGTCCTCATCATCGACCCCAAGACCAACAAGATTGTCTGGCAGTACGGCCATACGGGCGTCCCTGGCAGTGCGCCCGGCTATCTGAACATCCCAGACGGGCTTGATTTTCTTCCTGCAGGCATCACACCGGGCAACCCGAAAAACCCGATAGGCCACCACCTGTGGAGCTACCCCGGCAACGGCTATTAACTCCCTGTCAGGAATCGTAGCGCCGCCAGCCACTCCCAGAGCGACTGGAGAGCCATGGGTGGGCGGCGCCCTTTGGCGGGGCGGACGATGGCGGCCACCAGCGTCACGCTGAACCAGTGCCGCATCCGCTCCACCGACCCGGGCGACAAGCCCGATCCACCAACCGAGCCAGCGCCAGGCGGCTCGACATCGTGGATCGGCAGACGACGGTGGCCGCTTTCCAGCTCTTTGCCGTCAGCGGTTTGGACTGGGCGAACTGCGTCCTTTTGAGCCATCTGCCACGTCATCGGGTCTACACACGTTTGATCCCGAGATGCTGAGCCGCGGTGCCTAGTCCCCTGAAGAGCGCCGCTAAGGGCCCACGACACCGGGGCGCGGTCCTGACGTCAGCACGCCGTGAATCCTTGGGGCGCGGACGGCAGGCCGCCCGATTCTCGGCCCAAGCGGTCATAGAACTTCCCGACTGTGCCGGACCTGGCAGCATACAGTCCTCGTCCTTGTCTCGCGCGGTCAAGTGCGGTACCGTGCCCATGCGGGTTCGGCATCACCGCTGCCCCCAAAGGAGTGTCTTGACATGGTCAATCCCACTGTCCATATGGCGACCGACAAGGGCGACATCGTGCTGGAGCTATTCCCCGGAGAAGCGCCCGGCACGGTGGCCAACTTCACCAAATTGGTGGAGTCCGGCTTTTACAACGGGCTGACGTTTCACCGGGTCATTCCCGACTTTATGATTCAGGGCGGGTGCCCCAAGGGTGACGGCACCGGGGGTCCGGGCTACACCATCAAGTGCGAAACGGCCGGCAACCCACACAGGCACCTGCGTGGCAGCCTTTCGATGGCGCACGCCGGCAGGGACACCGGGGGATCGCAGTTTTTCATCTGCCATAGTCCCCAGCCCCACCTGGACGGCAAGCACACCGTGTTTGGCCAGGTAGTCGAGGGCCTCGACGTGGTTGACGCCGTGCGGGCTGGCGACCATATGCGGGAGGTCACCATCTCCGCCAGTTGACCTACCGAGCGGTCGCGGTTTGGACCGCGGATCCGGCCGGAGCATGCGGCTGTCGCCAATCGCACCGGCGAGAAGGCCGTGAGCCAGAGTGACTGGATCCACACACTGCATGACGAGGGACCCTGGCTCGCGCGGCATATGGGCGGGCGGGTCCCCGCCGACGCGGTGGACGATGTCCTGCAGGCGGTTTGGGCGTCGTTTGGGGCCGCAGGCTCTCGCAACCGCGAGCAGGGCCTATACCCGTGCCTGCAACCCTGGCCGACCGCCGCACGGCACTGGCACCCGAGCCGTGGACGACAGCTCCCGCCAACGGCGAGGACCCTGGCTTCTACCCACCTGATGCAGCGGCGCAATATCGCACTTGATGCCCTCCTATGGCGGCGGGTCATCGACGACTGGACGTTGCAGGACTTAGCCCATCACGTCCGCCTGCCGCTGCGCACAGTCAAGTCGCGCTTGCACGACTAGCACCAGACCCTCCGGCAACAGAAGCCATGGGCACCGGGGGCGACGGCTTGTGCGACCACGTCAGAAGCTTTCGGTGGAGCGTGGTGCCGTGTGCCGCCTACTGACGCGAGCGGGCGGCCTGGCACGCCGTGGGGGCAGCGCCCGACCACGATGTTCCGTTCCAGCGAACGTACTTCACGTGGGACAGCCTGCGGGATGTGTCGCTGGATGCCCGGTTCCACTATCCTTGGCGCCGGCACTCCGAACTCTCATCGTTCCGCGCAAACGGGCACGCCGCCTTCGGCGCCATCAGGCTTCTGCAACGCACGCGGAGAAAGCCTTCTGGGCCGCGCCCCCCCACCCTCTCGGCGGATCCGCCGTGCCGCTCCTGCTGGACATCTCGTACCCCGACGGGGGGCACGAAGGTCGTGGAACTGCCTCCACGCTCACGGCCGAGCATGCGCATCCCGCCCCGCATCACCCCTGTACCGTCCACGGCCATCAGGTGCTGGTGTGGCGCGACTGTGCGGCACTGCCGTGCGTCCCACCGGTTGGAGCCGGCTAGCGCTGAACCTTCTTCTCCCGCGCTCCTGATGGGTTTTCCAATAACGTCATCGGGAGGCGCCATGACCCTACGCAAAGGCACACACCGGCAACGGAACCTTCCGCACCTTTCACCCTGCTTCCCTCAAGAGCCGACATTACCCGACATCGGGCGTAAAGATCCCGCCTTGAGGCGTGGGGATATGACCCTCGGATGACCCTCGGAAACACCCGAAGGGGTGAATCCCCGCAGGGGGATAAGCCCGTTGGCCCGGGAAGCCAAATCCCTCGAGATCCTCGGACGCGGTGCTCAGCGTGCGTCCATGTGTTCGATGAGTCGATCACAAACGTGGACGTTCGTGTGCGAGATCCCCTTGCGGGTGAGGTCCCTGCAGGCATGGGGGCTGAGCGCGGTTTGAGGCCGTACGTCCAGCGACAACGTCCTGTGGGGCGAAGCCCGCCGGCGGTGGCGGTTGGTGCACCAATCCATGCGTTCTCAGGCGCGCACGCGCAACATTCCCGCACCCGCCCGGTCGCATGGGCCCACGCGTTGCCCGTGCCTCGCCAGGCCGTGGGCTGCACCGAATCCGTCTGCTCGCGGTAGGCCACACCGATTCATCACCTCGTTCGGGGACCATGTGGACGCCGTGATCGGCCGGGCGCTCACGCGCCACGCCTTCCAAGCGGTGAACCGCATGGCGCAGGGCGAAGCGACAAAGGTCCGGTTCAAAGGCCGCCGGGGGTGCCAGCAGATTGGCTGTCTGGAAGGCACGTCCAATCAGGCCGGTCTGCGCTGGCGCGAGCATGCGCGCTCTTGGGGATTCCTTATTCGACCTGCGCGACCGTTTCGGTCGCCCAGCGGCTCGCGGCCTCCTTCGCGGATTCCGCCAGCGAGGTGTATATGGACCGCTGGGAGCGGCGCACCATGATCGGCGCCTGTTCTGCTCATGGCGGTGCTGACGTTCCCCCACAGGCCGGGAAGGTGGGCGACTTAGGCCTGTTGGCCCTGACGGCGGCGGTCATGATGGAGCGGCCCACGTTTCACCGCATGATGAGCCGCATGTTCCCCCGCGACCCACTGGCAGCCGCCAACGGGTTTTTCACAGCGTCGGTGGTTGGGGGGGGGGTGGCCACCGTCGGCGCGGTGGGCAGCGGCTTCATCTCCGTCGTGCCGCCGGTGATGATGCACGCCCATCCAGCACTGAACGTCGCGCGGAGAAGCGCCGCTTGGTGAGAGCTCCGCGAAGGCTGGGGCGGCACCCAGCAGCAACCGAGTCTCAACACCCTCGCGGTGTGGGGACTGCAGGAGGCGGAGTGACACCGGCCCTGCTGCCCGTGGTTATTTTCGGGCACCTGTCGGGAGGACCGGCGGCCCTCGGACTGGTGGAGGCCGGCGCCGCCGTGGGTAGCGTCGCCGGGTCACCCACCGGCTCGCCATGGCTCCACGCATGATGGCCACGGCCGCCGTGACGAGCCTCGTTGTGGCGGCCTTCGGCTTCTCGCACGCTCTTGCGCTCCATGAGCCTGGACGCCTGGGCCGAGTTCGGCAAGTGCTAGGCGGTGCGGCGTTCAACGCCCTGTTTCAGGCGTCGGTCCTGCCCACGCTGGTGGGCCGCGCCTTCGGCATTCTGAGCCACCATCGAAGGGGTCGCCGGGCCCCTCACGGCGCTCGGCGGCGGATTCGCAGCGGTCATGGGGGCAGAGGAATGGTCGGGGCGGCGGTTGGCGTCTGAATGGCGCTCTTCGGCCGGCTGCTGCTGACTCCCCGCCAATGACGCGGCCGCCCTCCCTCCCCACGATGACTCCCGCGGATCCGCCCGCACCGGGTGAGCTCAGGCGGGCGAACTCCCATCAGGCTTCAGCCGAGCCACAGCATCCAGCGCGGAAAGGTTCTCGATGGCGGACACGTCGCCGGGGTCCCGCCCCAGGTAGGCGGCTTTGAGTGCGCGCCGCACTACCTTGCCGTTGCGAGTTTTGGGAAGGTCAGCGACAACGCAGATGCGGTCGGGCTTCAACGCCTTGCCCAGGTGCGCTGCCACAGTGGCGGAAAGCTCCGTTTCCAGATGGTCGTCCCAGGGATGATCCGCGTGCAGCACGCAGAACAGGACCAGCACTTCGCCCTTCACCGGGTGCGGCACTCCGATGGCCGCCGCCTCGCGCACGGCGGGATGTGCGGCAAGGGCCCCTTCCGCCTCGGCCGGGCCCAGCCGCTTGCCCGCCACCTTGATGGTGTCGTCGCTGCGCCCCAGGATGTACCAAAACCCATCCGGGTCCACCACGGCGAAATCGCCGTGGACCCAGGTGTCGGGAACGCGTGACCAATACGTCTCTTCATAGCGCTCCGGGTCCTTCCAAAACCCGCGCGTCATGCCGGGCCAAGGCGCGGTGAGCGCAAGCTCCCCCACGGCCCCCGGGGGCGCCGGGTTCCCGGCCTCGTCCAGGATCACCGCCGCCATCCCGGGCACCGGGCCACCAAACGCGCACGGCTTGGACGGCTCCGTGGGGAATCCGGAGAGAATGCCGCCGGAAATTTCAGTGCCGCCCGAGTAATTGATGATGGGACATCGCGTCCCACCCACCTCTCGGAAAAACCACTCCCACGCCTCGGGCGTCCACGGCTCGCCGGTGGAACCCAGGATGCGCAGGCTGGTGCGGTCGTGCTGTTGCACCGGGGCGGTGCCAAAAGCCATCAGGCCGCGAATCGCCGTGGGGGAAATCCCCAGCACCGTGACACCGTGCCGCTCCACCAGCGACCACAGGCGGTCGGGCCCGGGGTAGTCGGGGCTCCCATCGTACAGGAGCACGGTGGCTCCCAGCGCCATCCCCCCAAGCACTTCCCACGGCCCCATCATCCACCCCATGTCGGTAAACCAAAACAGCGTGTCACTGGATTTCAGGTCAAAGCAGTGCAGGAGATCCTGCGCGGCCTTCAAGGGAAAACCGGGATGCACATGCACGGCCCCCTTGGGACGGCCAGACGTTCCCGAGGTGTAAATCAGCATGAAGGGATGCTCGCTGTCGACGGCCTCGGTTCGCGGGGTGGTGTCTGCGCCGGCCATCATATCGTGCCACCAGTGGTCGCGGCCAGGAGTCATGGGGGTGGGATGGCCCGTTCGGTTGACGACCAGCGTGGCTTGCACGGTCGGGCAGGCAGCCACCGCCTGGTCGGCCACGCTTTTCATGTCCACCCGCCGCCCGCGGCGGTAAAAGCCGTCGGCGCAGATGAGCCAACTCGCGCCCGAATCTTGCAGGCGTGTGGCCAGTGCCTCGGCCCCGTACCCGGAAAACAGAGGTACATAGGAAGCCCCCAGCTTGGCCACGGCGTACGTGGCCACGACGGCCTCCGGAATCATGGGCAGATACAGGCCCACCACGGTGCCGATCCCAACCCCGTGCGCCGCCATCGCATTGGCGAGGCGGTTGGTCTCTTGGAACAGTTCGCGGTAGGTGAGCTTGGAGACGGCGCCTTCTTCCCCTTCCCAGACCACGGCCAAGCGGTTGCGTAGCGGACCCGTGGCATGACGGTCCAGACACGTACTGGCCAGGTTGGTGGTGCCCCCGGTGAACCAGCGCGGCCAGTGCGGCCCCTGCGACAGATCTAGCACCTGGTCATACGGCTTGGCAAAATGCCACCCGATGTCCTTCACCACGGCGTCCCAAAACCACTCCGGGTGCTCGGCCGCTCGACGTCGCAGCGCATCCAAATCCGCCAATTCCCACGTCGCCAGAAATCTCGTGAGGTTGGCCTGCCGCACCATCTTGGGATCGGGCCGCCACGCCACTCGCCCGGAAAACAGCTGATTCAACTCCTGATTCACTTCGCCATCCCGCTCGGCCGCCGTGCCTCGGCTGTCATCTGCCACGCGATTCGCCTCCCCGATTAACTCCCTTGGGTCTCCCGCCGCTTTCGGCGGGCGGCCGCAAGCGCTGCCGCTGAAAGCGCTCCCAGTCGGCCGGGGTGTCCAGGTCTCCCGGCGGGGACTCGTCCACCCACACTGTACGCACGCACTCCGGGGGCAGTCCGGCCGCCAGGACTCGAGCTCCTTGGTCCCCCCGGAGCCGGTCCACCCCAGCCAACAGACTCCGCGCCACATACACGGGGTGGCCCGGCACCTCTCCCCGAAACAGGGGCGCCACCAAGCTGGCTTCGGGCCAGTGCGCGACCTCGGCGGTCACCGCACCCACCGCCACCTCCGAAATCTCGGGCTCGTCGCCCAAGAACACCAGTAGGCCGCGGCGCCCCGCCGCCCGCGCAGCGATGGCGAGCGAGTGGGAGAGCCCGCGACCTGGGTCCCCGTTCAGGGCGGCCACCACCCCCAATTGGGAGGCGAGCGCCCACACCGGGCCGCCGGCCGGCACGACCACCAGCGGGGACCGGCCCACCGCCCGGCGGACCGCCTCCACCGTGGTCGCCAGGACCGCCACGCCGCCATGCGCCAGCGCAAGCTTCGGCGCCCCCATTCGGCGCGACAGTCCAGCGGCCAGCACCACCGGTAGCCACTCAGCGCGCGACATGCACTCGCTCTCTCCGGTTCAGCGCCGCGCCACTCTTGCCCCGGTCGGCGGCCATGAGTTCGGCCACGATGGAGAGGGCAACCTCTTCGGGGGTTTCCGCCCCCACATCCAGCCCCAGCGGGCCGTGCACCCGCTCCGCGCCCGGCACGCCTGCAAGCAGCTCGGCGGTCCGGGACCACGGTCCCAGCGCCCCCACGAACCGCGGGCGCATGGCGAGCGCCGCGCGGAGCGCGGCCTCATCGCGCTCCTTGTGATGATTCATCACCACCCAGTGCGCATCGACCAGCTCGGGGTGGTCGGTTGGCGTGAGGCTGCCGGCCTCCACCACCAGGTGCTGCGCCCCGGGAAAGCGGCGCTCTTCGTTGAATGCCTCGCGCGGGTCCACCACCACCACCTCAAATCCCATGCGCTGCGCCAGGTGCGCGACC
>JAKARZ010000047.1 GCA_021828405.1 Bacillota bacterium | reverse complement strand
TGAATACGTGGGACTTCATCGGCTGTAGCGAATCCGCGGATCCACCATGGCGTAGAGCAGATCGGCCAGCAGGTTGCCGAGAATCCCAAGCACCCCCACCATTAGGACGACGGCCATGAGCACCGGATAGTCGCGCTGCTGCGCCGCATTCCAAAACAGGAGACCCATGCCGGGATAGTTGAAGATCATCTCGATGATGAGCGCGCCACTGAACAACCCGGGCAGGGACATCCCCGCCAGCGTCACGAGTGGAATCACGGAGTTGCGCAGGGCGTGCACGTAGAACACGCGCAACTCCGAGATGCCCTTCGCGCGCGCGGTGCGGACGTAGTCCTGCTCCAGAGTCTCCACCATGGAGCCACGGACGAATCGGGTCCAGCCAGCCACGGTGCCAATCACGAGCACGACCACTGGCAGAAACATGTGGTCAATGTAGTCGGCCACCGGCGACCCCGTGGCCAGCGGGTTGGAGATGCCCCCCGCGGGGAACCACCGCAGATCCACGGCAAAGATTGCCACCACCATGATGCCCAGCCAGAACACGGGCATGCAGTAGAAGAAATACGTCCCGACCGAGATCGCGTGATCGCGGCGCGTCGAATGGCGCGTCGCCTGCAGGACGCCGAGCCAAATCGAGATGGCGTGCGAGAGCAGGATCGCGCTCAAGACCAGGATCAGCGTGCGCGGCAGGTTCTGGCCGATGAGGCCCAGCACCGATGCGTGCTGGGTGTAGGCATAGCCCAGATTGCCGTGCAGCAACCGCCCCAGCCAAATCATGTACTGAACCCAGATCGGCTTGTTGAGTCCCATCGACCGGTTCAACTGCGCGATCAATTGCGGGGTCGCGTTGTTGCCCAGCATGATCACCGCGGGCCCTCCCGGCACGATCTGCATGAGACCGAAACTCAAGAACGTGAGAAAGAACAGCGTCGGCAAAGACTGCAACACCCGCTGCAATACCACCCGCGCCATCAGGCTCTCCTCCCCCCCGTGCGTCGCGCGTTGCGCCCAAAGGCCCCCCGCACGCCGTCGCCGACGAAATTAATTGACAACACCGTGAGCAGAATCATGAATCCGGGAGGATAAACCAGCCACCACGCGTTTTGCGGCAGATAGGCCATCGAGTCGGCCAACATCGCGCCCCAGTTGGGCAGCGGCGGGGGCAGCCCGAGCCCCAGAAAGCTCAGCCCCGCCACCGCCAGGATGGCGTCCGCGATGTGGAACGTGGTGGCGACAATAATCACCCCGATGGCGTTCGGAAACAGGTACTGCTTCATGATGAGCCCTTTGGAGGCGCCCGCCGCCACCGCCGCTTCCACATATCCTTCCGTCCGGATGCGCAGCACCTCCCCGCGCACCAAACGGCTCACCCCATGCCAGGAAATACCGGCAATCAGGAACACCAGGATGAGCGGGCTGGGCTTTACGATCGCGTCCACGAACAGCAGCAGAAACAGCCCGGGAATCGCGCGGAGCATGTCCACGATACGCATCATGACCGCGTCGACGAATCCGCCGGAGTACCCGGCGACCAAACCGTACACCACCCCGATGGTCATCCCCGCGATGGCGGCGGCAAACCCTACTTCCAGCGACGTTTGCCCCCCGAGCATGAGCCGCGCCAGCATGTTGCGCCCCAAGTTGTTCGTCCCCAAGGGGAAGCGCGCGCTCGGCGGCTGCAGCAGCGAGTTCATGTGCAGGGTGTAGGCGCTGGCGCGATAGAGGTCCGGCCCCACAAACGAGAACCCTATGATGACGATCATCACAATGATGCCCCAACGCGCCAGCGGGTGCTGCCACACCCGCTCCGTGCGCGAACTGCTTTTCGGCATCCACGCGTCGTCGCTCGCAGCACTTCTCACCGCCAACGCCTCGGAGCTCTCAGTGGTGCTCATCGGTGCCTCCTTTCTTCATCAATGGCCATCAAGGGCCGCTCCGACACTACCTCTTGGCGCTCGGTCCCTCGCTTCACGACTTGGCCGCCACCGCGACGTCTTGAACCAGGATCGGGGGCAGGCAACCGGGTGCCAGTTGCATCATGCCGCCGCCCACCCAGTGGCGTTCATCCCCGAGCCGCGACAGGCGCGTGCCCCATGCCTCCAGCGCGTTGACAGACACCACCACATTCTTGACGCGACCGACGACGGCCCCATGGTCCACCAGGTACAAGCCCGTGGCGGTGCCCGCCATCTCCCCGCGGAGCGGGTTCACCGGCCGGCCTCCCACCCATCCCTCCAGGATCAGCAGGCGGGGATGCGACTGCAACAACTCATCCCACGACGTCGTGCCGGCGGCCACCGTGACGTTGCTGGGCCGGGGTGTCGGCGGGCTGCCCAAGTCTCCGCCAAACCCGAGTCCCAGCGCCGGCTGCCCCAATTGATGGGCCGCCCGCCGGTCCAGAATCCAGTGGCGGAGAACGCCGCGGTCGATGAGGGGCACCGTTCGCGTCGCCGTCCCCTCGTCATCCCACGGGACACTGCGCGGGCCGTCGGCAATGCCCGGGTCACTCGCCAGCGACACCTCCGGATGCGCCACGAGGGTGTCGAGAGCATCCGACCATGGGCTGGTTTTCGCCGTCACGGCCGGGGCGGACAGCCGCGCCAGCACCGGGGCCAGCAGGCTGAAGCCCACCGGCGGCATGAAGACCACCGGCAGGACGTCACCATCCAGGGCCACGATTTGCTCACCCCAAGCGAGCCGCTCTTTCACGTGGTCCAAGAGCGGTCCCGGCTCGGGCAAGCCCGCCGCCTGCCAGCGATTGGTCCCGACGGTCATGAAGTCGCCGTCGCGCACCACCCGCCCGCTGAGAGCCGCGCGACCTTCCGTGCGCATCCACCGCCGCTCCACGCCGTCGCCATCCACCATCCGCGTCCACTGGCGCACCCACTGAACCTGCGCCTGGGGCACCACATGAGGAGCCTCGGCCGAGAGCGCCCGACCCATCTCCAGCGCCATGCGCGCCAACTCCGTGGGATCGGGCTCGCTGCCAGCATCCTCGAGCCCGAGGCCGGACGAGGCGGCGTCGCCGAGGCCGCTCAGCGAAAACGAATCCAGCGCGCCCCCGCGGGCCCCGGCGCGCGCCCCCTCCAGCAACTCGTCCCAGTCGGCTGCGCGCGAGCCCTGATACCCCAGGCGCCCGCCCGACAGCACACGGACGGCATGGTGATGCTCGTGCCCCTCGTCGATTCCTTCCAAGCGGCCGCCGCGAACCCGCGCCGTGATGTGCTCCCGATGAACCTCGGTCAACAGTACCTGCTCCCCAGCCTGCCGGGGCTTCGTCAGGCGCTGCGCAAAGGGATCCGTGGCGGTCATCGCACACCTCCCACGAGGCAGCGCTCAATGCGCAGAGACGGGGCATGGTGGCTGACGGGCAACGGCATCTGCCCTGCCTTGCCACACCCGCCTCCGCCCTCGTAGCGCGTAAAGTCGTTGCCGATGGCTGTAATGTTGTTGAGCGTGGAAAACACGTTGCCCGTCAGCACGGCGTTTCGCAGAGGTCGGGTGACGCGGCCGTCTTCGATCAGATACGCTTCCGCCGCCCGAAACGCGAACACTTCCCCGTTGGTTTGGCCACCCGCGCTACCCGTGGCGTAAATCCCGCGCTTAATGCCCTGGAAGAGCGCCTCCACCGGCGTCTCCCCCGGAGCGATGACCGTGTTGCGCATGCGCACAATGGGGGCAAACCGATAGTGCAGGGCGCGGGCATTGCCTGTGGGCTCTTCGCCAAGACTGCCAGCCGTCCGACTGGAGTGAAGGCGCCCCACGAGCACCCCATCCTTGATGAGGTCGACATCGCGGGCCTCCACGCCTTCGTCGTCCACCGGCATATATCCCCGGCTCCCCTCATCGCGCCCCGTGTCGTAAATGTGCAGATTCTTGGGCCCGAACCGCCGACCCAGCCGCATTGCCTGCAGGAGCCCGGCATCGTCCACCTGCCCATCCGCCTCGCTGAGATGGCCAAAGGCCTCGTGGGCAAACACGCCAGCCAGGTGGGGATCCACCACCACAGTATACTCGCCGCCAACAATTTCCGGGGCCTCCAGCAGCAGCACGGCCCGGCGGGCCGCGTCGCGCACTTCATCCTCCAAGCCGCGTACCGCACCGAAGTCATTGGACGATCCGAAGCTCACGCCGCGCTGCGCGACCGAACCCTGACGGCGCGCCATCATCAGCACCGTGCCGCCCAGGTCCATCTTTTCCTGCTCCACCACGCTGCCGCGACTGTTCAGGAACAGCAGATGCCGATACCGATCAAAATAGCGGCTCTGGACGCTCTGGATCGCCGCAGAGGATGACAGGCCGAGGTCGGCATATCCCTGCAGCAGAGCCACCTTGTCCTCTACCGACACGCCGCGCGGATCTTCTTTGTAGGGCACGCGCGCGCGCAACTGCACCACCTGGCTCGGGGCCCAATTGTCGCGCGGGCCCAGGCTGGCCGCCGCACCCCACTGCGCAAGCTGCACCGCCTCGCGGACACGCGCCTCCAACTGATGCCAGCCGTCGAAGTGCACAAATCCGGCGTAGCCGCCGGACACTGCCCTCACGTTGCCGCCCACATCCAACTGGTGGTCCACCCGCTGCGGGGTCGTCCCCACCAACTCAATGACGGTGGCTTCGTTGACTTCGAGCCGCAACTCGACGTAATCCACTGGCTGACGGCCCAGGAGCTGACGGAGAGTCTCCTCCAAGCCCGCGTCCCAGTTTGTCACCGTACCACCGGCCACAACTGTCTCCCCCGTTTCTCAGGTGTTCTGAGGCGCATCGACCGGACGGGCGGGCATGGCGCGCCCGCCCGTCCGCGATGCCCCGGATCTGGGCTGGTTAACTCACCCACCAATACTGGGGGTAGATGGCGAATTCGCCTTTCACCGGCACCGAGCTGAACACCCCATGCACGTTCTTCGCGACCATCGAGTAGCTGTCGCCCACCGGCATCCACAGGTTCGGCAGGTGGTGGGCCAGGAACTCTTCGTAGGCGTAGATTTTCTGAACCCCCGCCTGCGTGCTCGGCTGAGGCGCCAAAGCCGCCGTCATCAGATTGTCAAGCGTGGTGTTGGAGTACCCCACGAAATTCAAGGGGCCGTTGGTTCCAAACACCGTGTTGTCGACTCCGTAGCCGATGCCGCCGGTGAGCTCAAGGCCACCTTGAATCTGCCACGTGGTGGGCTGGCGGTGGTCCTGCAGCATGGTCGGGAACGGCACCGCGTTCAGCGTCACCTTGATCCCTTCCTTGGCCCAGTCCTGTGCCAGCAATTGCACCATCGCCAGGATGGAGCTGCTACCCGTTGGATAGCTCAGTTGGAACTGAAGCTTCTGACCCGACGCGTTGGTCATGATCCCATTCGAGAGACTCCAGCCGTTGGCCTCCAACAGCTTCACGCCCGCCTGGGGGTTGTACGGGTATACCGGCCCCTTCTTTAAGGCCGGGTCGAGATAGGGCGACATGGACACCACGGCCGTGGTGCTTTGCACACCCAGCCCGTTGAAGATGGCCGAAATGATCGTCGGCTGGTCGATCCCCATCTGCATCGCCTGCCGCACCACCTCCTGCTTGAGAATGGATCCCACCTGGGGATTCTTGAAGTTCAGCAGAATGCGCGCAAACGCTGCGGGGGGCGTAGCCACGAACCGCTGCAGCGTGAACGTGTTCCGAATCGCATAGTCGGTCCCCGGCAGGTAGCCCACCTGAATGGCGCCGGTCTGCAGGCCGCTGACCTCCGACGTGTCGGTGGTCTCGTACTGGAAGATGAGGCGGTGCAAATACGGCTTGTGACCGTCGTAGTGGGTGTTGGGCGCAAAGGTCCAGGACTGCTCGGGCACGGCCTGAATCAGCTTGAACGGGCCGTCAATCACCGAGAAGAACGAGGGATTGCTGCCGTTCTGGGTGAGGTAAGCCAGTTCTTTGGCGTGCTGCCCGGGGTACTTGTCCCACGACGCTTTGGGAAACGGCATAAAGTTCCCCAGCTGGCCGAGATACCACAACTGGTTCTCGGGCGCCACGGTGGTGACCTGAAACTCGTAGGGATTGACAACCTTGAACGACTTGACGGTGACGTTGATCCCGGTGGGACCCGCACCCGTCCATGGCCACGGCGCGGGCGCGTTTGAGGCGCTGGCCGCCTGGATCATGTGCCACTCAAATTGAACGTCCGAGGCCGTGACCGGAGCCCCGTTGGACCAGTGCCACTTGGGGTTCATCTTGACCGTGTAGACGGTACCCGTCTTGTTCCACGTGATGTCGCTGGCGATGCTCCGCGCATAGTCGGGCAACCCATTGCTGCCGGTCACATAAAGGCCCTTGTACTGCAAGGACTGCGCGGTGGCGTTGGTGGTGCTGTTGTAAGCGACGGCCATCATCGGCAGATACCAGTCAAAGCCGGTGACCGGCCCCAGCGCATCGACCACGGTGCCGCCGGGGCGCGGCGTCAGGCTTGTGGGGCTCGGCTTCGAACTCGTCGTGGTGCTTGGCCCGCAGGCGGCAGCCACCAGCAACACGGCGGCCGCCATGCCCCCCCACGCAAATCGTCTGCGGATACTCTGCTGTCGCGAGACGTTAAACATGTGTCGTCACGCTCCTCCTGAGGGTCCTGAAGTAGTGCCTTGAGACCGTGATGCTGGCTGTTGGTAGACATTTTGTCTAACTGGGCATCAGAGGGAGCGTACTCAGCTACTCCGCGCATGTCAAGCCCCCGGGGAAATTCCGTCATCTGGTGTCGAGGCCAGGGCGAAAATCCGAGCCGAGCTTACGACCGGCCTCCGCTCCCCGACCTCCTACGAAAGCTTCGACGACTCGGCGTGCACAAACACCTGCTCAGTGCGGATGCGCTGCAGATAGTTGTAGAGGGTGGCGCGAGACACCCCCAGCATCTTGGAGACATACCCCGCGGCTCCTTTGATGAGAAACACCCCCCGATCGTCCAGCGCGCGCACCACCTCGAGCCGCTCCATCCCGCCCATGTCGTCGGGATGCTTGCCCATCGTGTCGAGGGCTCCGTTCACCAACGTGGCGATCATGTCGGGAACCGAGTGCACGTAGTCCTCCTGCAGGTCCTCGCGAGCACCGACGCTCGCGTAGTCCAGCAGCAGATCGGCGGCCTGATTCCACTGCGTCACGTCAATGTTGATGCACAGGGCCACCACAGACCGCCCCGCCGCATTCCGCAGGAATGTTGAGGAACATTTCAGCACGCGGCCGTCGGGCAGCACCGATCGATAGCTCCCCTGCAGCGAGGAGATTTCCGTGCCCCGCCGCAACGCCTCCAGTCCCACCGTGGTCATGGGCTGTCCTGGTTGGCGATGGGTCACATCCCCCGCCAAGCACACGATCGAGTGATGCAGATCATCCAAATCATGGATCACCACTTCCGCCGACGGCCCCAGCAATGCGGACAGGTTCTCTGCCAAGCGACGAAAATTGTCCAGCTCCCACGCCTTTAACGCCAACCAGTTCGCCTCCTATGCCAGCATACTCCCGTAATATAGCGCGGTTGCGCGCCGGACGCACCAATTCCGCCCGCAGTCGATCCACTCGCCTCCTTGCGACAACCCCTCGGGGCTGATACCTTGTGCGTCCAGGAGGTGCTCCGTGGCATCTGGCAGAGAGTCGACCCGACCCACGCGGCTGGGCATTCTCGGCGGGTTCGGCAGTTTGGCCACCGCCCACTTCTACTATCGGCTGGTCGCCCTGACCCCGGCCACCGATGACAGGGACCACCTCCCGGTCGCAATGATGACGGAGCCGTCGGCGCCGAGTCGGCTACGGCACCTGACCGGGCAGGGCCCGACGCCACTCCCCCACCTGATCCGTGCCGCCCGCACCCTGACCGAGGCGGGTGCGGACCTGCTCGTGATACCCTCTGCGACCTGCCACGCCTACTACGATGACATCGCCCGGGAGGTCTCCGCGCCGATTCTGCACTTGCCTACGCTGGTCATGGAGGCGGTGGCCGCGGGGGGCGTGCGCCGTGTCGCGCTCATGGCCACCACGCCGACCGTGCAGTTGGGCTTGTATCTCCAACCCGCACAGAGGGCGGCGGTCACGATCCTCACACCCGACCCCGCCACGCAAACCCGCCTGATGACAGTTATCCAAGAGATTAAGGCGGGGCACGACCGCGAAGCCTCGCAGCACCAGCTCACCACGCTCGCGGGCGGAGACTGGGCCGGCGGGGCGGACGCGGTGCTGCTGGGCTGCACCGAACTGCCGGCCGTGTATGCCCACGCCGCCCGGCCAGCCCACCCGCGCCTCTTCGATGCCACCGATGAGCTGGTGCTGGCCGTGCTGCGCCGATTTGGCCGCCTGACAGGATAGCGCTCCCCCACCCCGATACGCTATCATGGCGCTCGTTAGACAAATTTTCAAAGAGCACCGCCGCGCCCGCGGTGGTGCGCGAAGGATATTCAGAAAACTACTCAGGAAGCTGCACAGACGGAAGCGGAAAATTTAGGAGGTGTCCCACCATGGCTGAGGGATTGGTGCCGGAAGACCTGTACCGGATGATTTGGCCCGAAACCCCGGTGCGGCGACCGGGGACCCACGAGGTGGTGTACGTTGAGCGGAAGGTGCGGGCCGACCACAGAGGCTACGACCGGCAGCTCTGGATATGGTCTCCCGAGGGGGCGCGCGCGCTCTCCACGCCGGTGGGCAGCAGTTGGGCCCCGCAGATGGCGCCCGATGGGAGTGCGCTCGCGTTCCTGTCCGACCGCGGCGGCTCGGCACAATTGTGGCTGCTGCCGCTCACCGGCGGGGAGGCCCGGCCGCTCACGACGCTGCCATTTCCACCGACCGGGGTGGTGTGGGCACCCGACTCGCAGCGCCTCGCATTCACCGCCGCCGAATCGCTGGCGGAGCCGCTGCTCCCGGGCTACGCGGACGACGTGCTGGCTATACGCCGCCGTCACTATCGCACCAACGGCGAAAAGCTCCACGAGGAGCGACATCTCGCCCTGTACATATTGGACACCGAGCGGGACCTCACCAAGCTGAGTGAGGATGACTACAGCTACGCGTCGCCGACCTGGTCGCCCGACGGGCAAAGCCTCGCTGTGGTTTCCCGGCGCGCGCCCGACGCCGACGGCAGCCTGTTTCGCGACCTGTGGCGCATCGATGTCAGTGACCGGCGCTGGACCTGTCTTACCGAGGACCTCGCGGTCCAGCTTCCCACTTGGTCGCCGGACGGCAGCACGCTGGCCTTTTACGCGCATGACGGCCGCTTCGGCCGCGCGACGTGCGCGGCACTGTGGGAAGTGCCGGCCGACGGCCGTGCGGCAGCCCGGGTGGTGGCGCCGGAATGGGACCGAGAACCGGGCAGTCATGTGCTTTCGGACTCGCGCGGTGCGGCCTCGCTCCCGGGGCCCCTGTGGACGCCGGATAGCCGCGAGATCTGGGTCGCGGCGGACGACGGCGGCGCCACCGTGGTCTACGGCGTCCCCCGAAGCGGCGGCCCCATCCGGCGGCTGCTGGCCGCCGGACGCACGGTGTACGGGCTCAGCGTCGACACGGCGACGGGCGAGGCGGCCCTGGCGGCCGCGACCGCCCGCTCTCCCGGCGAGATTTATGCGGGGCGCCTCGATGGCGAGATGGCGCAGATCACCGACGCCAACCCCTGGCTGGCCGACGTCTGGCTGTCGACGCCCGAGGCATTTCTCACCACGAGCCCCGACGGGCTGGAGGTGGAGGCGTGGGCCCTGCCCCCGAGGACGGCCACACCCGGCCCGGCGGTGCTGGAGATTCACGGCGGCCCGCACGCCGCCTATGGACAAGCCTTCATGTTCGAATTTCAGATGCTCGCGGGCCTGGGCATCGGGGTCGTGTACTCCAATCCCCGCGGATCCACGGGCTATGGGCAGGCCCACTGCACCCCGGTGATGGACCACTGGGGCGTGGATACGTCGCACGACGTGCTGGCCGTCCTGGATGCCGCCCTCGCGCGGTATCCGTGGATGGACCCGGCGCGCCTCGGCATCACCGGGGGAAGTTTCGGGGGCTATCTCACCAACTGGATTTTGACCAAAACCGAGCGCTTCCGGGCGGCCATCGCGCAGCGCAGTGTCTCCAACCGCTACAGCTTCGTCGGCACCAGCGACATGGGCTTTCGCGGGATGGAGGAGTACGGGGGGCCGTGGGAGCATCCGGAGCACTATCGGGACAGCTCGCCCCTGGCTTTCGCCGACCGTATCACCACCCCTCTCTTGCTCCTGCATTCGGAAGAGGATTGGCGCTGCCCCATCGAGCAGGCGGAGCAGTTGTTCCAGGCACTCAAGATGCTGGGGCGCGAGGTGGAGCTGGTGCGGTATCCCGGGGAGAGCCATGAGCTGTCGCGCGCAGGCCAGCCGCATCACCGGGTAGACCGCCTGTGGCGAATCGCACGGTGGTTTGGCGGTCGCCTTTAGCATCAAGGACCGAAAGCACATAGGGAGGGAACGAATGTCCGACGCATTTGCATGGCGGCCCATCGGGCCGTTCCGGGGTGGGCGCGTGTCCGCAGTGGCCGGCGATCCCCATCATCCGCTGACCAGCTATTTCGGCGCAGCGGCGGGCGGTGTGTGGAAGACCACCGACGGGGGCCTGTCCTGGCACAACGTGTCCGATGGGTTCCTCAGCACCCCGGCCATCGGGGCGCTGGCTGTATCGGGGGCTGACCCCGCGATCGTGTACGCCGGAACCGGCGAGGCGAACATCCGGACCGATGTGGCCCACGGGTCGGGGGTTTACCGGTCCGCCGACGGGGGGCTCACCTGGGAGCCGCGGGGCCTCGGTGAGTCGCGCCATCTGGCGCGCCTGGTTGTCCACCCCGACGATCCCGAGCTCGTGTACGCGGCCGCCCTGGGCCACATCTATGGGCCCGGGGGCGAGCGGGGCCTCTACCGCACGCGCAATGGTGGGCAAACCTGGGAGCCCGTCCTGGCCGCCGCCGGCCGCACCGGCGCCATTGATGTCGTCTTGGATCCCGACAACCCGCGCGTCATTTACGCGGCGCTGTGGGACGTCCGGCGCACCCCTTACAGCCTGGAGAGCGGGGGCGAGGGCAGCGGGCTCTATCGGAGCGACGACGCGGGGGCCACCTGGGTGAATCTGGCCAGCCGGCCCGGCCTGCCCAAAGGCCCCTGGGGGCGCATTGGCTTGGCGCGCTCCGCCGCCACGCCGTATCTCTGGGCGCTCGTGGAGGCCCACGAGGGCGGGCTGTTTCGGTCCGCGGACGGCGGCGATTCGTGGGAGGGCGTGAGCCAGGACGCGGCCCTGGCCATCCGTCCCTGGTACTTCAGCCGCCTGGCCGCCGCGGGCGACACGGTTTATGCGCTCAGCCTGCAGTTGCAGCGCTCCCGGGATGGGGGCCGCACGTTCGCGGTGCTGCCCACGGCGCACGCAGACCACCACGACCTGTGGATCGACCCCGGGGATCCGCGCCACCTTGTGAGTGGGCACGACGGCGGCGCCGCCATTTCCTATGATGGCGGCGCCTCATGGTCGACGACGCTCAATCAGCCCACGGGCCAGTTCTACCATGCCACCACCGACCAGCAGCGGCCGTACCGCGTGTATGGCGCACAGCAGGACAACACCACCCTATCGTGCCCCAGCCGAACCACGGGGCCGGGGATCCCGCTGGCCGAGTGCTACAGCGTGGGGGGCGGCGAGAGCGGCGCCATCGCGGTGCGGCCCGACAATCCCGACATCGTGTACGCGGGCAGCAACGGCTCGCAGTTGACCCGGTACAACCATGCCACCCGACAGCACCGGGTGATCACACCGTGGCCAGAGGAGGTGCGGGGAACCCCCGGCCGAGACCTGACCTATCGGTTCGCGTGGAGCTTCCCGGTTCTGCTGTCGCCCCACGACCCCAACACCCTGTACGTGGGCGCCAACGTAGTGTTTCGATCCCGGAACGAGGGCCAGGACTGGGATGTCATCAGCCCGGACCTCACCCGACACGATCCGACTACGCTGGGGCCCTCGGGCGGGATCATCACGGGAGACAACGGGCACGCCGAACTTTACGCCACCCTCTCGACCATCGCCGAATCGCCACTGGACCCCCTGGTGCTGTGGACCGGATCGGATGATGGCCGGATCCACCTCACCCGCGATGGGGGGCGCACATGGCAAGATCGATCGCCGACACTCCTGCCCGACTCGGCCCACATCGGCGTGGTGGAGCCCTCCCCCCACGATCCCGCGGTGGCGTACGTCGCGGCGCACCGCTACCAGTGGGATGACCTGACCCCGTATGTCCTGCGCACGGACAACTTCGGACTCACGTGGACGCCGGTGGCGGACGGCGTGGCCGCCGATGACTTTGCGCGCGTCATTCGCGCGGATCCCGAGCGGCCGGGGCTCCTATTTCTGGGCACCGAGTCGGGCGTGTACTACTCGGTGACCGACGGCGCCGCCTGGCACCGGCTGCAGCAGAACCTGCCGCGAGTGCCGATCTACGACATCGCGCTGACCGACGGCGACGTCGTGGTGGCCACCCACGGGCGGTCCTTCTGGATCCTGGACGACATGACGGCGCTGCGTCATCCCGCGTTCACCGCCGAGGCCAGCCTCGCGGTCGTGGCGCCCCCGCGGCTCACAGCGCGGGAGCGTGCCCGGGGCGCCCCCAGCTTTCCGGCCAACCTGACCCATGGGTACCCCTCCGTGGCTGTGGCGGTGGTCCACTGGCAGCGAGGCGCGGAGGGTGTCAGGCTTGTCGACGCCGGGACAAATCCACCCGGGGGCGCGGCCATCACGTATCGCCTGCCGGAGGCTTTGCCCGACGGCGCCGCTCTCACCATTCGAGACGCCGCCGGGGAGCTGCTCCACACATGGACCGGGGCGGACCTGCCGGGCGCGCCGGGCACCCACCGCGTGTACTGGAACATGCGGTACCCAGGCGCCACCCCCCTCTCGGGGGCCGTGCTGCGCGGCGGCACCACCGAAGGCCCCGTCGCGCCGCCCGGGGCCTATGACGTGTGTCTCACCGTCGGCCCCCAGGCGACCCGGGCCACGCTGCAGGTCGAGGCGGATGCCGGCGCGCCGGCCGATGGGGCGGGGCTGGCGAACCAGTTTGCGTTTCACCGCGAACTGGTGGTCACCCTGAGCCGCGTGCACGAAACCGCCGCGGTGATTCGGGCGATTCGGGACCGGATCCAAAGAGAGGGGCGCGAGTCCCTCGACGACACCCTCCAGGAGCGTCTGGCACGGGTTGAGACGGCCTTCGTCGAGCCGCGCGCTCGCGTTGCGCTCGACTATTTGAAGTTCCCCCCGGGGATCAACGTGAAGCTGGCCGCGCTCCTGGGCGCCCTCGATCGGGGGGACGGGCCGCCCACGTCGGGTGTGCGGTCTGTGTACGCGCACCTCGCCACCCTGGCGAATGAGGGTATCGCGGAGGTCTGGGACGTGGTCGAAGGGCACATCCGGCCGCGGTGGCCCGACCTGGCGGACCGGGCCGTGCCGCCGGGTCCCACCGCGTAGACGCCCAAGCTCCCGCCAGCGAGCCAGCCAAGCTGGCGGCGGCCAGAGCCGGACTGAAGCTCGGGTGAGGATTCCACCGCCAGGCGGGTCCCCGTCCGGCGCCCACAGCGGCGCGGGACGGGGACCCGCCGCTTTGCCGCAGAGAGGCGGGGGGCCCGGGCGTGGGCCGAGGGTCCGAAGCGCGCCGGCCGGAGGAAAATCGCGGTTGGCAGGGGATCTCTAGGCTCCTGGCGGAGTACAATGGCCGAAAGGTGCCTCAGCCGGGAACGCTCCGCATCATCTCGCTGGGCCAGCGGATGTGGAGCGGTCGACAGCGGGTGGCCGGCAGGCTCTAGAACCCGGGCCACGATCCAAGGTTTGATTGCGCGGCGAATCGTGGGAATCTTCTGGCTGTCGCGCGCGATCGAAGGGAGATGGGTGTTGTCAACTACCCCGCCCTGAAGGGCAGCTTGTGAATACAAGCGAGGTTGACCAGGGAGCACGGGTCGCACCGTGCAGACGTTGGTCACAGGTCGTCAAGACCCACTCCGGGATGCTTCCTCAGTCCC
>JAKARZ010000046.1 GCA_021828405.1 Bacillota bacterium | reverse complement strand
TGTGCTGACCCAGACGGTGGAGTACGAGTTGCCGGGGTCGGCGGTCTAGGGTCTAAGAAGGGGTCTCAAGGAAGATTTTCGCTTCGCCTTCCTGGGGCGGGCGGAGCGCCGTTTCGAACTCATGGCGGGTCCCCGCGGTAAGCGGGGACCCTGTTTATGGGCGCATAAGCCCTTGGTCGCCGTCAAAACTAGCTCCATGTCCGACGTAAAGACATCCCAGCAGTCATACCGCGCAGGCGGTTGGCCGGAAGCCGCCCTGCGGGCGCATCGCCGCCCAGAGGCTCGGGGTCCACGCCAACCGGGTTCGCTCGTCATCATCGGAGGCCGTGAGGACAAGGAGCGGCCCGCCGTCATCCTGCGGCGCGTCCTGGCGCTGGCGGGCGGTCCCGCCGCTCGCATTGCCGTGGTCCCCACGGCGTCGGAAACGCCGCGGGCGGCGGGCCGCCGGTACGCAGAGGTGCTATCGCGGCTCGGCGCCCGAGCGGTCGAGGTGCTGAAGCTCGACAGCCGCGCCGAGGCGATGGACGCCCGGTGGCCCGCGAAATTGGCGGGCACGACGGCCGTCTTTTTCACCGGCGGCGACCAGTTGCGGATCACGAGCACGCTTGGGGGTTCGTGGTTCCATCGCGCCCTGAGCGCCCGGCAGTCGGCCGGCCTGGTGGTGGCCGGCACCAGCGCGGGCGCCTCGATGATGACCGACACCATGATCGTCGAGGGGGCGGCCGATCAGTCGCCGACCCGCAACACCGTCCATCTGGCGGTAGGCATGGGGCTCTGGCCCGGCGCCGTGGTGGACCAGCACTTTTCCGAGCGGGGGCGTATCGGGCGCCTGCTGTCCGCGGTGGCTCAGAATCCCGCCGTCCTTGGGGTGGGGATCGATGAAAATACGGCCATCGAAGTGGATTTTGGCGACCGGTACTTCAAGGTGCTGGGCGAGGGGACGGTGACGGTGCTGGACGGCTGGGGGGCCGGGGAGACCAACGCGTCGGAATCGCGGCCGCAGGAGCCGCTGGCGCTGACCACCGTCCAGCTGCACGTGCTGGCGCCCCGGTGGGTGTTTCGCTGGCCGGAGCGGCGACCGGTGGCTCCCGCGCCTGGCTTCCCCCGGCGGGAGCGGCTGTCATGAAACTGGTGATGTTTCGATATTTTCCCGGGCCCAACGTCCACACCCGGTCGCCGGTGTCGGAGGCACTGGTGGACCTGGCGGAGCGGGCCACGTCCCGTACCGACCGCCTGGCGAACTTCAACGCAGACCTTGTGGAGGCGCTGCCCGGCCTGTCCACCCACCACTGCTCGCGGCGCCACACGGGCGGCTTTGTGGAGCGCCTCCACGAAGGGACGTTTCTTGGACACGTGGTGGAACATGTGACCTTGGAACTTCTGACGGTGGCGGGGGAAGAGGTGTTCTACGGCAAAACCCGGGAGCGCGGGCCTCAGCCGGATACCGTGGTGCGCATCGTTTACGAGTCAGAGAGCGAGCGGTCCGGGCGCCGCGCGGTGGAGTCGTCCATGGAGTTGGTGCTGGCGCTGTTGGAGCACCGGGCGGAGTGGGTGGCGGCCCACGTGCCGCGATGGCGAGACGAGCTCGCCCAATACCGGTGGGGCCCCACCACCCGGTCGCTGGTGGCGGCGGCTCGCCGGCGCGGTATCCCGGTGGCGCGCCTCGACGCGGCGAGCCTAGTGCGTCTTGGCGAAGGGGCGGCGCAGGTGCGCGTGCGGGCCAGTCTGACCGACCGGGCCTCCGCGCTGGCGGTGGAGCGGGCGCAGGACAAAGACGAAACCAAGCGCGTGCTCCGGGATGCCGGGATTCCGGTGCCCCTGGGCCGACTGGTGACTGCGCTGCCTGAGGCACTGGCCGCGCTGGCCAAGTTGGGCGGGCCCGTGGTGGTCAAGCCTAATGATGCCTGCCAGGGTCAGGGCATCTCGATGAACGTGCGCACCGCCGACGAGATGGAGGCCGCCTGGACGGCCGCCGCCGCCCTGTCGAGCCCGGTGGTCGTGGAGCAGCAGGTGGCCGGTGATAACTACCGCCTGCTGGTCGTCGGGGACCGCATGGTGGCGGCGGCCCGGCGGGAGCCTCCCGCAGTGGTGGGCAACGGCCAAGACACCGTCCGGCTGCTGGTGGCCGCGCTCAATCAGGATCCGCGCCGGGGCTTGGGGCATGCCTTTCCGTTGTCCTGGGTGCCCATCGATGCTCAGCTGGAGCGCCACCTCCGGACCCAGGACCTCTCGCTGGACGCGGTGCCCGCTCCGGGGCAGCGTGTGTCGCTCTCCCTCGCGGCCAACCTTTCGACAGGGGCGTCGGCGGTGGATGCGACCGACGCCATTCATCCAGACCTTGCGCACGATGCGGTGCGGGCGGCCGGGGCGCTGGGGCTGGACGTCGCCGGGGTGGACATCGTGACACCGTCGCTGGGCGGCGGGCTCGCGGACATGGGCGGGGTGGTGGTCGAAGTCAACGCGGCGCCAGGGCTTCGCATGCATGAGGCGCCCACGCGCGGCGTCGCGCGGCCGGTGGGGGACGCGATTGTGGGCCACCTGTTCCCGGGCCGCGGCGCCGGGCGCATTCCGGTGGCGTGCGTCACCGGAACCAACGGCAAAACCACCGTCACGCGGATGCTGGCCCGGATGCTCGCGGCGGCCGGGCACCGGACCGGCATGACCACGACAGACGGTATTTTCCTGGGCGAGCGCCGCGTGGCCCAGGGCGACCTCACCGGGCCGTGGAGCGCCCGACTGCTGCTGAACGACCCGGGGGTGGACGCCTGCGTCCTGGAAACCGCGCGCGGGGGAATTGTCCGGGGCGGCCTTGGGTTCGACGCCTGCGACGTGGCGGTGGTCACCAACATCGGTGCGGACCACCTCGGGCAGGACGGCATCGAGACGCTGGACGACCTGGTGCACGTGAAGGCGCTGACGGTGGAAGTGGTGCGGCGCGAGGGCGCCGTGGTGCTGAACGCCGACGACGAGCGGGTGCTGGGCATGGCCAGCCGGACCCAGGCGGCGGTGTGGCTGTTTTCCGCCGAGGCCGCGGGGTCGGCCGCCATCCGTCGCCATCGCGGTGCCGGGGGGGCGGCCGTGTTTGTGCGGCAGGGATTTTTGGTGGCGGGATGGGGAGCCACGGAGCGCCGACTGGTCGCCGTGCGCAGCGTGCCCGCCGCGTTGCGCGGCCTGGCCATGGTCAACATCGCCAACGCGGCGGCCGCGGCGGCGGCCGCGCTGGCCCTCGGCCTGGACATCCGGGTGGTGCGGGAGGCGCTTCGGAATTTTCCGGCCGGCGGCCAGGGGGTCAACCGCGGCCGCCTGGAGGTCATTCCCGGCGAGGATCTGACCGTCCTGATCGACTATGGACACAACGCGCCCGCCGTGGCGGCTCTGGGTACCATCTGCCAAGGCCTCATGGGCCGCCGCTTGCGCCATGTTACGGCGGTGCTGGGCCTGCCGGGCGACCGCCGCAATGAAGACTTGATCCGCACGGCGTGCGCGGTGGCCAGTTTTGCGGATCGGGTCGTGGTGCGCGAGGACGCGGACCGGCGCGGGCGTGAGGTGGGGGAGCTCGCGAACCTGCTGGCCTACGCCGTCAAGGCGTGGGGCATGCCCCCCACCTCCGTCGACATTGTGTTGGACGAGGGGGAGGCAGTGCGCCGCGCCATCCACACGGCTCCCCCGGGCACCCTGGTCCTGGTGCTGTACGAGCGCTACGAGGTGGTGTCTGCGGCGGCGCACGAAGCGCTGGCCAGGCGCGCGGCCGCCTTGCCCATCGGGTCTGGCCGCTCCTGACGACAAACGCCGAGGCGATGTCGAGACAAGGCTTCGGCACCGCGCACGCCCGGTCCTGCTCCGGCTGGCGGCAGATGGGCGCCCGGCGCGCGCGCCAGAGGCCACGCAACGCCCGGCTTGGGCATCCGCCGGGCCGAGCCTGAGTCCAGCCGTCCGCTTGGCGCCGGCACGTGCGGGGCTCTTGCCGCGTCGCCGCCCTCTCTTTGAGCCCCTGCTGCACCCCCGCCAAACGCCGCACCCGGGATTGGGTGGCGCCCGCGGATCGTAGAACCCGGCGGATAGCGCAGCCGGGTGCTAGGATGACAGGGAGAACCCGCCGTTGGTCGAAGGGCCGAGCCGAAGCGCCTCGCCACGGCCGTGTGCTTCCGCGTGGGAAAGGGGTGCGTTGTGCCGATCGGGGCCGATGTTGCCGCGCGCCTGGTGGCGCCGGCCAAGGTGACCCTCGCCTTGGACGTGCGGCCCAAGGCAGACCGGGAAGCGCCGTGGCACACGGTGGACCTCGTCCTCGTGCGCATCGGGCTCGGCGACCGCCTGGAGGTTCGAGGCGGAGTCTTGCCGGCCCGGCCCCGGGTGGCGGTATCCGGACAGGGGCTAACCCACGACACGCTGGCAACCCACGCGCTGTCCCTCGTGGAGCAGCGCCTCGGGAGGCCGCTCGGCGTGCATGTGGTGCTGGTGAAGCACGTGCCGGCGGGGGCCGGGATGGGGGGCGGCAGTGCCGATGCGGCTGCCGTGCTTCGCTGGGCGGCCGGCCGCTGGCCGGAGCTCGCGCCCGCAGTGCCCGCAATGGCCGCGGCCATCGGCGCGGATGTGGTGTTCCTAGCGGGGCCGGCGGCGCGCTGCCGAGCCACCGGGCGCGGCGATCAGCTTGACCCTTTGCCGGACACGCCCCGGCTGTGGCTGGCGGTGGCTCACCCCGGCTTTGCGCTCGGCACCACCGAGGTTTATCGGGTGTTCGACCGCGTGGGGACGACATCACCTCCCTTGGCGCCGGCCGTCGTAGACGCTTTTCGGCGCGGCATGGTACCCTCGCTGGTGGGCAATCAACTGGAGGACGCCGCGATGGCGGTGAATCCGGCGGTGGCCGATTTTCGTGCGCGGCTTGAGCAGCATGCCCCGCACGACCGCCTGACGATGACCGGCAGCGGCTCTGCGTTTGTCGCCGTGGCGGACGAGGAGCGCGAGGCCGCGGCAATTGGGCACGCCTGGCGGGCGATGGGCGTGCCGTTCGTATGGTGGGGGGAGGCGGCACCCGGGATTGGAAGCCATCGTGTTGGCGGGCCAGCGTAATCGCGGCAGTTTGGCCGCCGCGGATCCCGAGCCCTGGGAGGCGCTGTTGCCGATTGCCGGCCGGCCCATGCTGGCCTATGTGGTGGAAGCGCTGGCGGCGAGTGGCCTCGTGCATGCGGTGCGCGTGGTGGGCCCGCCCGTCGGCGAGGAGCTCCTGGCCGACGGCGCGGCTTGCCGCGTGGACCTCATCCCCCCGCAGAATACGCTGTGGGATAATTTAGACCTTGGGCTGTCGTCCGTGGACAGAAGCCAGCCGGCCCTGGTGGTCACCGGCGATATCCCGCTCCTGACCGGCGAGACCGTCCGCGCCTTTGCCGACGCGGCGGGGGCGGCCGACGCGGCGGCCGGGGGCCTTGACATTGTGTATCCCCTGATCCCGCGTGCGGTGGTGGAGCGCACCTATCCGGAGGTGCACCGCACGTACTTTCGGCTGCGCGAAGGGGTGTTCACGGGGGGCAACGTGTTTTGGGTGCGGCCGACGGCGCTGTCGGGACTCAGGGACCGGGCCGAGCGGCTATTGGCTCACCGCAAGTCGCCGGGCAAGCTGGCGGGCGACATTGGGTGGGGCGTGCTGGCCCGCTATGTGTTGCGGCGACTCAGCCTCGCGGAGGTGGAGCGGGTGGCGAGCCGCCTCCTGTCGGTCCGCGGAGCGGGGCTCGTGTTTCCGTACGCGGAGGTGGGGGTCGACGTGGACAAGCAGAGTGACCTGGAGCTGGTGCGCCGACACCTCGGGGCCCTTGCGGCGGTGCCTCGTGCGTGACCGCGTGCGTCGGCTCATCGCGCTGACGCGCATGGTGACCCGCCCGCCGGGCGGGTTGCCGTCGCTGTCGGGCATGGCCGACGCGCTGCATGTGGCAAAGTCAACGCTGTCCGAGGATCTGGCCCTGGTTCGGGAGGTACTCGAAGAAACGGGGCTGGGTGAAATTCATACCCAGGTTGGCGTGGGTGGTGGGGTGCGATTTGTGGAACGCCTCGATGTGGACCGGGTGCGAGACGCGCTGGACGTGTTTGTGCGCGCGCTGGACGAGCCGGACCGGGTGACCGGCCCGGGCTTTCTGTACATGACTGACCTTCTATTCCGGCCGGAGCTGGTGGACCCCTTGGGGGCGCTGCTGGCGGAGCGGCTGGCGGACCGGCGGGCGGGGCTGGTGGCCACCGTGGAAACCAAAGGGATTCCCCTGGCGCTGGCGGTGAGCCGAGCCCTGTCCCTGCCGGTGGTCCTGATCCGCCGCGACAACCGCCTATCGGAAGGGTCGAGCCTCTCCATCAACTACCTGTCGGGCTCGTCGCATCGGATCCAGTCCATGTCGCTTGCCCGCCGGGCTCCGGTGCGTGGGGCCCGGGTCTTGTTTGTTGACGACTTCTTGAAGGCGGGGGGCACCGCCCGCGCCGCCAGTGACCTTCTTAAGGAGTTCGAAGCCGAAGTGGTGGGGGTGGGGGTGCTGGTGGCGACCGCCAGCCCGGCCGCCAAGCTGGTCGCGGACGTGGCCGCCTGCCTTCTGTGGGAAGCCGACGCCGTGGCCCCCACGCCCTGGGTGGTTGAGCGACTTGCCGTCAGTGTGGTCCCGGAGGATTGCCCCGAGGCGCCCTAGCGGCGCTGGGCTGGCCGCGCGCAATCGATGGAGAGGTGGTGAAAGGTCGTGCCAACCGCGACTCCCCCCGGGGGAACGGCGCCGTGGCCAACGCTGGAAGACGTGCAGCGAGCGCGGACCGCGCTCAAAGGGATCACGTACGTGACGCCCCTGCAGGAATCCAGCTACCTGAGCAGCTTGAACAGTGAATCGGTCGCCCGCGTCTTTTTGAAGTTGGAGAATCTGCAGCGGGCCGGCTCGTTCAAACTGCGGGGGGCGTACAACCGCATGCGCCAGATGACTCGCCGGGAGCTGGAGCGCGGCGTGGTGGCGGCTTCTGCGGGGAATCATGCGCAGGGGGTGGCGCTCGCCGCCACGCTGGTGGGCACCACGGCCACCATCGTGATGCCCGAGATGGCCTCCATGACCAAGGTGGTGGCCACCCGTGGGTACGGCGCGCGCGTGGAGTTGGTGGGCGAGACGTTTGACGACGCGTATGCCCACGCGGAGAAGCTGGCGGAGGACACCGGTGCCCTGCTGATCCCGGCATTTGAGGATCCTTGGGTGATTGCCGGGCAGGGAACCGTGGGCCTGGAGATGCTCGACGTACGGCCCAATCTAGATGCGGTGGTGGTCCCCATCGGGGGCGGCGGCCTCATTAGCGGCATCGCCGTGGCCCTCAAATCTCAAAATCCACACATCCGCGTGATTGGGGTGCAGGCCGAAGGGGCGGCGGCCATGGTGGCGTCGCGCGCCGCAGGCCACGTGGTCGCGGCGCCCTCCGCGAACACGATCGCGGACGGCATCGCCGTCAAGCGGCCGGGCGCGCTGACGTTCCAGCTTATCCAGCACTACGTTGACGAGCTGGTGACCGTGGGAGACCACGACATCAGCCGCGCCATTTTGCTTTTCCTGGAGAGGACCAAGCTGGTGGTGGAAGGGGCGGGTGCGGCCGCCATGGCCGCCATCCTGACGAACAAAGTGCCGCTGCGGGCCGATCGGATTGGCGTGGTGGTGTCGGGGGGCAACATTGACGTGAGCCTGCTGTCGCGGATCGTCGAGAAGGGCCTCGTGGAGGAGGGCCGCCAACTTCACATCACCACCACCGTCGGTGACCGCCCCGGGCAACTGGCGGCGCTGCTGAACCTGGTGGCGGCGGCCCACGCCAATGTGCTGACGGTGGAGCATCAGCGCTGGCACCCGGGGCAGAACCCGACCGATGTCGAAATTCGGATGGTGATTGAGACCCGGGACGAGGCGCATGCCGACGATCTGCTCGCGAGAATGGCGGATGCCGGCCACCCGGTCCAAGTTGTGACCTAGGGCCGCCGGCAATCGTGCCCAAAATTTCGACAACGAGCAGGACTCGCACCGGTTGGGCGGCGAACTTCTTGCGCGGACGTGGCGCTGGTGGCATCGAGCCAAAACGCGGCAAGGAGGGGCAAGCATGGAGATCACCGAGGTGCGCTTTCGCCGGCTGGCGAAGGATGGGAGCATGAAGGCGGTGGCGTCGGTCACGCTGGACAACGAGTTTGTGGTCCACGATGTGCGGGTCGTTGAGGGACCGCGCGGGCTGTTTGTGGCTATGCCGAGCCGCCGGGGGGCTGACGGGGCGTACCGGGACGTGGCGCATCCCATTACCGCCAGCGCTCGCGAGCGGATTCAGCGGGCTGTGCTGGAACGGTTTCGGGATGTGCAGGGGGCGTAAGGTGTGGTGCGCGGTGCCGCCCAAGATTCTCCGTGCGGTTTTGGTATCCTAGGGCACGGACAAGATGTCGGTCGTAGCATGAACCGGAGGCGATAGCGTGACGGCAGTAATCGTGCTGGCGGCCGGCGAAGGGCGGCGGATGCACTCGCATCGGGCCAAAGTGCTGCATCCCGTCGGCGGCGTTGCGATGTTGGACCATGTGCTGACCACCGTGGATCGGCTGGCGGTGGACCACCGGGTGGTGGTGGTGGGGCCGGGCGCGGACGCCGTCGAAGCGCTGGTGGGCGATCGGGCGGCCGTTGTCGTCCAGGCGGAGCGGCGCGGCACGGGGGACGCCGTGGCGCGCGCGCTGGCGGCGCTGCCGGCGTCGGTGGACCGGGTGCTGGTGCTTCATGGGGACGCGCCGCTGGTGCCGGCGGCGATGCTGGAGACGCTGCTGGAGGAGCCGGTGCCCGGGCAGTGCGCGGCCGTCCTGGTAACGGTCTCGGTGGACAACCCCACCGGGTACGGCCGCATTGTGCGAAGCCCCGAGGGCTCCATCATCCGGGTGTGTGAAGAGCGGGAGGCCGGCCCGGCCGAGCGGGCCATCACGGAAATCAATACGGGGGTGGGGCTCTGGGATCGCGCCGCGCTGGCGGACATCCTGGAGGCGCTCCCCATGCATCATGGCGAGCAGTATCTTCCCGATGCCTTGGAGCCGCTTCTGTCCGCTGGCCGCCGGGTGGGGACCCTCCGCGCCGCCGATCCCCGCCGATTCTGGGGCGTCAACACGCGCGCACAGCTGGCAGCCGTGGAGGCGGTCCAGCGGGAGCTCACGCTGCAGCGCCTGATGGACGGGGGCGTCACCATCATCGACCCGGCGGCCACGTACGTGGATGCGGCAGTCGAGGTGGGGATGGACACGATCATCTACCCCGGCACCGTGCTCCGCGGCCGTACGGTGGTGGGGGAGCAGGCCGAGATTGGGCCCCACACCGAAATCATCGACAGCCAGGTGGGTGACCACGGGGTGGTGCGGCACGCGGTGGTGGAGCAGAGTCACCTCGAGGCCCACGTGCACGTCGGCCCCTTCAGCCACTGCCGCGTCGGGACGTATCTCGAGCGGGATGTGCATGTCGGCAATTACGTGGAGTTGAAAAATGCCCGCATGGGCCTCGGGTCGAAGGCGGGCCACCACTGCTACCTGGGCGACGTGAGCATCGGCAGCCATGTCAACATTGGTGCCGGCGCGGTGATCGTGAATTACGACGGGGAGCAGAAACACCATTCATTTATCGGGGACGATGCGTTTATTGGGTGCAACGCGAACCTCGTGGCGCCCGTCGAAGTGGGGCGGGGCGCGTACGTCGCGGCCGGGTCCACCGTGACCCACAATGTGCCCGCCGATTCGCTGGCCATTGCGCGGAGCCGACAGGAAAACAAGCCCGACTGGGCGAGCCATCGGGGACTCGCGGGCAAGTTGCGCCGTTAGCGACAGGACAGAAGGGGGACCAAGCAGCAGCGTGGCGTCACTAGCGGAAGGCGAACTAAAACTGCTCCCGGGCTCCGCCAACCCGGAGTTGGCCGAGCGCCTGGCTCAGTACTTGGGGGTCGAGTTGGCCAGGGCCGACATCGGCAAGTTTCCCAACGGAGAGATTCGAGTCAACATCGAGGACAACGTCCGCGGCACCGATGTCTTCATCGTGCAGCCTACCAGTCCGCCCGTTAACGACAACCTGATGGAGTTGCTGCTGATGATCGACGCCTGCCGCCGATCATCGGCGCATCGCATCACGGCGGTGGTGCCGTTCTTTGGCTATGCGCGGCAAGATCGCAAGACGCGGTCGCGTGAGCCGATTTCCGCAAAGCTAGTGGCGAACCTCATGACGGTGGCGGGCGCCGATCGCGTGCTGACGCTGGATCTGCATGCGCCGCAGTTGCAGGGGTTTTTCGACATTCCGGTTGACAACCTGTTTGGCAACCGGACGCTGGCCGAACATATGCGGGAGCAGAACTTGGACAACGTGATGGTGTTTTCGCCCGACGTCGGTGGCATGCAGCGGGCACGGCAGCTCGCCAAGCAGCTGGAGTGCCCGCTGGGCTTTATCGACAAGCGGCGGCCGGAGCCCAGTGTGGCCGAGGTGGTGAACGTCGTGGGGCGGGTGGCGGGCAAGAACGTGGTGTTCGTGGATGACCAGATCGATACCGGCGGCACCCTTGCCAAGGCGGCCGAGGCGGTCCTCGAGCTTGGCGCCAAGTCTGTCTATGTGTGTGCCACGCACGCGGTGTTTTCCGGCCCGGTGGCCGACACGCTCGGGCACGCCCCCATTCGGGCGGTGGTCGTGACCGACACCATTCCCGTGACCAATGCCCCCCGGCAGACACGGGTGGTGACGGTGGCTCCGCTTTTGGGAGAAGCCATTCGCCGGGTGCACGAGAACCTGTCGGTGTCGCGGCTGTTTGAGTGAGATGCGGCCCCCAGTGCGGCTGGTGGTGGGCCTTGGCAATCCCGGACGGGCGTATCAGCGGACGCATCACAACCTGGGGTTCATGGTGCTGGACCACTACGTCCAGCACTTGGGGTTGCGATTTCAAAAAACACGGGGCCGGGCGGAGGTGGCCCAAGCTGGCGGGGTGCACTTTTTGAAGCCGCTCACCTTCATGAATCTCTCGGGGGAAGCCGTCGGCCCCTTTTGCCACGACCACCGGATTGGTGCGGACGAGCTGGTGGTGGTGTGCGATGACCTGGACTTGCCGCCGCGGGCGCTGCGTATCCGGCCGGGAGGTGGCAGCGGTGGCCACAACGGGTTGAAGTCGCTGATCCACACGCTGGGCACGGACCAGTTTACCCGCCTGCGGGTGGGTATCGGGCGCCCCACCGAGCCCGGGATGGGGGCTATCGACTGGGTGCTGACGCGACTGCCCAAAGATCAGGACTGGGACGGCACGGTGGCCGCAGCCAGTCAAGCCCTCGCAGTTGTTCTGGACGAAGGCGTGGAGGCGGCCATGAATCGCTTCAACGGAGCCGCCCCGGCGTAGGGCCGAGGCTCCGATGCTATCGCGCCAGGGCCTCACGCATCCGGCGCCAAACAACCTCGGGCGCAAACCGCTCGGCCGCGTCCCGCTGGCGGTCGCGGGCCGAGAGGGTGAGGCCGCCGCCCGGCGCCGACACAAAGCGCTCCAGGGCGCGCGACAGGGCGGGCGCGTCTCCCGGTGGAACCAGCCAGCCGTTGGCGCCGGAGTCCACGATGTCGCGCGGCCCGGCCACGCAGTCCGTGGCCACCACGGGGATGCCCCGCGCCAGAGATTCCAGCAGCACCATGCCAAACCCCTCGAAGTCTGACGGCAGCACCAGTGCGGTGGCCTCACTTACTTCGGCCCACGGGTCTGCCTGCCAGCCGTGCCACTGGACCCGGTCCCCAATCCCCAGGCGGTCCGCCTGCGCTGCCAAGGCGGGGCGGTCTGGCCCGTCGCCGAATACGTCGAGCGCCCAGGGCCATGCCCGCAGCGGCACGAGCGCGTCCAGCAGCAGGTCTATCCGCTTCTGGTGATTCTGCAGGCGGCCCACATAGAGAAAGCGCGCCGGACCCTGGGGCGGAAGCACCAGCGGCGCCGACGCCATCGGCAGGGGGTTTCCCACCACGCGAGGCGGGACGCGCGGGTTCAGCCGCTCGATCTGTTGTGCAATCTGCGTGCTGAGCGCCAGATGGCCGTCGGCGCCTTGGAGCCATCCGATGTTGGCGAGGCGGTCGAGCGAGAAGTGGGGCCATGAAAACACACGTGGGCGACTTGGTCCCCGACCCGCCGCCGCCATCCCTGCGGCCACGAACACTGGGTCCGTGGCCAGGAGGGCGCTGACCGGGGACCGGCGGAGAAAACGCTTGAGGGCGCCAGTGTACAGCCACCGCTTGGCCCCCAATTGAAACCGCCGTCCGGTTCCCTGGTCAATGTTGGCGACTACGTATGGCAGCCCGTCGAGCCACTCGGTGCGCAAGGGCACCCCGAGGCACCACACCTCAACCTGGGTGGGCTCTGGATCGGCGGCGGCGGCGGCGGCAACCGCGCGGATGACCGTTTCCATCCCGCCCCGCCCAGAGAGCTTTCGAACCACGATGGCGATGCGCTGTGCTTGTCTCATACCTTACTGTACCCGACCGCCGGAGGGGTCGCGACATCATCCTCGGCCCGCAGCGGCCGGAGAGGGGGATCGGTGGCTGCACAAGCTCCTTTGGGGCGGACAACCCCAAGAGAGGCTGGTTTCATCGCGGCCTCGGGCCTGCTTGGCCATGTTAGGCCTGTCCGCGGGTCGCCGGGGAGTGCCAGGGGTCGGCTCCCGACATGCCCAAGGGGCCCTCCTCCCTCATGACACCGGAAGTTCCGTCGCGATGACGGCTCGCCTCGCTTCTTCCGCCGCGCACGCGACCCAGCCTGGCAAGCGCGAAGCCTCGCGCCTCCGACGGGCGGCCCTCATCTCGGACCCAGTGAGCCCACGAGCCCAATTGCGTCCGGCCTGCCGCCGCGCTAGCATAAAGCCATGGAGTACTACGGACTGCTTTCAAATTCTCACACCGCGGCGCTGGTGTCTCCGGACGGGTCGGTGGATTGGCTTCCCTTCCCGCGCTTTGACAGCCCGGCGGTCTTTGCCAAGCTGGTGGGCGCCGGCCGGAACGGCTACTTTGTCATTAAGCCGACCGTGCCGCACAGCACGGAACAGCACTATATCGAAGACACCAATATCCTGCAGACGCGTTACACGGCGACGGAAGGGGCCACCGGCGACGCCACCGTCACGGACTATCTCGCGATTGGCAGCCAGGAACTGCACCGCGTGGTGGTGAGCGATCTGCCGTTGCAACTGGTAATTCGCCCCGTCTTTCAAAATGGCCTGATTGCGGCGGGACTCACGCTGACCGACACTGGCGCCATGTTTGAGGATCCGACCGATGGGGAGTCGCTGCAACTGATGCTGACCGGCCAGGGGGCGCGGTACATCCCTTCCACCGATTCGTGGGCGCTGGAGCCGGGCACCTACGACGTGCGGCTCATCCACCACCCCGACAGCCATTCGCCGGAGTTGGACATTGACCCCGAGGCCGAGGCCGGTCATGGTCTCGAGCGCAATGTACAGTATTGGCAGCGGCTGGCGGCGACCACGTACCAAGGCCCGTTTCTTGCGCAACTGAAGCGCTCGCTGCTTGTGCTGCACGGCTTGTCCTATCGCACTAACGGGGCCATCGTGGCGGCGCCCACCACCTCGTTGCCGGAGCAGATAGGGGGAGAGCGCCAGTGGGACTATCGGTTTGCCTGGGTGCGCGACGGTTGCTACGCCGCGGAGGCGCTCCTGGTGGCGGGGGAGCGCGTGGCCGCGCGGCGCATCATCGACTTTTTCATCAATACGGTGGACCTGCAGGGCAAACCCTTTAAGGCGCCGTTCTTTCGGGTGGACGGCACCCTGATTCGGTACGAGCGCGACCTCAACTGGCTAAACGGCTTTCGGGGGTCGCGCCCCGTGCGCGACGGCAACGCGGCCACGGGCCAGCTCCAGCTGGACATCGAGGGCGCGCTGGTGTGGGCGATGTGGCGCTACCATGAAACTTGCCACGACCGGGAGTGGCTGGTGAGCTACGTCGACGCGCTGGAGTTTCTGCTGGAGTGGGTGGCGCGCAACTGGGAAGCGAAGGACTGCGGCCTGTGGGAGTTCCGGGGGCAGGACGACCACTACACGCACTCCAAGGTGATGTGCTGGGTGTCGCTGGAATATGGGTCCCGCCTGCTCAGCGCGGCGGGCCGCGTCGAGACGGCAGCACGCTACCACGCGGCCGCGGAGGCGGTGCACGCCCGTGTGGAGTCCGAGGGCTTCAACGCCGCGCTCGGTATCTACACCCAGCGCTTTGGCGGCGATACGGTGGACGCCGCGCTGCTGACGCTGCCGCTGTATGGGTTCGTGCTCGCGGACGACCCGCGCTTTCTCAAGACACTGGAGCGCAAGATCG